>PULM01000214.1 GCA_003552345.1 Ectothiorhodospiraceae bacterium | reverse complement strand
TGGCCATCATGCCCGCCCTGGCCGCGTGGGCGGTGATCCCCTTTGACGACGGACTGGTGGTGGCGGATATCAACGCCGGGCTGCTCTACATCCTGGCGATGACCTCGCTGGGCGTGTACGGGCTGATCATCGCCGGCTGGGCGTCGAATTCCAAATACGCCCTGCTCGGTACCCTGCGGGCCTCGGCGCAGGTGGTCTCCTACGAGATCGCCATGGGCTTTGCGCTGGTCGGCGTGCTCATGGCCGCCGGCACGATGAACCTCAGTGGCATCGTCAACGCTCAGGCCGGGCCGTTCTGGGAGTGGTTCTGGCTGCCGCTGCTGCCGCTGTTTCTCATCTACTGGATCTCGGGCGTGGCCGAGACCAACCGGGCGCCGTTCGACATCGCCGAGGGCGAGTCGGAGATCGTCGCCGGTTTCCACGTGGAGTACTCGGGGATGGCCTTCGCGGTCTTCTTCCTGGCCGAGTACGCCAACATGCTGCTGATCTCGTTCCTGGCGGCGACCCTCTTCCTGGGCGGCTGGTACTCGCCGTTCGAGGGGCTGCCGGTGCTGGGACCGGCCTTCGACTGGGTCCCGGGGATCGTCTGGCTGTTCGCGAAGGCCGCCTTCTTCGCCTTCTGCTACCTGTGGTTCCGCGCCACCTTCCCGCGCTATCGCTACGACCAGCTGATGCGGCTGGGCTGGAAGGTCCTGATACCGGCCACCGTGGTCTGGCTGGTGGTACTCACCGGCCTGATCTACGGGGGCGTCGGTCCTTGGTTCTGACGGGGGTACGGTCATGAGACCGCTGAACGACTATCTGAACAGTTTCCTGTTCACGGAGCTGCTGCGCGGGCTGCGGCTGACGGCGCGGCACATGTTCCTGCGGCGCAGCATCACGCTGGAGTTCCCGGAGGAGCGGGCGCCGAAGTCGCCGCGCTTCCGCGGGCACCTGGCCCTGCGTCGCTACCCCAACGGCGAGGAGCGCTGCATCGCCTGCAAGCTCTGCGAGGCGGTGTGTCCGGCGCTGGCGATCACCATCGATTCGCACCAGCGCGCCGACGGCACGCGGCGGACCACCCGCTACGACATCGACATGTTCAAGTGCATCTACTGCGGCTTCTGCGAGGAGTCTTGCCCGGTGGACTCCATCGTCCTCACCCGGCTCGACACCTACCACATGGAGAGCCGTCACGAGCGGATCGCCGACAAGCAGAAGCTGCTGGCCATGGGTGACAAGTACGAGAGCCAGCTGGCGGCCGACCGCGCCGCCGATGCGCCCTACCGGTAATGGGAGCCTCGGGCTTATGGAACAGGTGATCTTCTATATCTTCGCCGGGGTCCTGCTGTTCGCAGCAACCATGGTGATCTCGGTGCGCAACCCGGTCCACGCGGCGCTGTTCCTGGTGCTCGCGTTCTTCAACGCGGCCGTGATCTGGGTGCTGGTCGGCGCCGAGTTCCTCGGTATCGCCCTGGTGGTGGTGTACGTCGGCGCGGTGATGGTGCTCTTCCTCTTCGTGCTGATGATGCTCGATATCAACATCGCACCGATGCGCGAGGGCTTCACCCGCTATCTGCCCGTGGGGGCGCTGGTTGCGGTGCTCATGGCTGCCCAGCTGGTGGCGGTGATCGTCTCCGATCGTGCGGATCTGGTCAGCGGGACGATCCCCGAGCCGGCGGCGGACGTGAACAACATCCAGGCCATCGGCGGGGTGCTCTACACGGTCTACGTCTATCCGTTCGAGATCGCCGCGGTGATCCTGCTGCTGGCCATCGTGGCGGCCATCACCCTGACGCTGCGCCGGCGCGATGGGACGCACAAGCAGGACGTCGCCCGGCAGCTATCGGTCAGCAAAGATGACCGGCTGCGCATGGTGCGCATGAAGTCCTCGCGACGGCAGGACCAGACGCGGAATTAAGGGCCCGAGGCCGGGCAAACGACTAGCGAAGGCAAGCGGGAAGGCCCAATGATCGAGCTGTCCGATTTCCTGATCCTGGGGGCGCTGCTGTTCTCCCTCGGCGTGGCAGGCATCTTCCTCAACCGGAAGAACGTGATCCTGCTGTTGATGTGCATCGAGCTGATCCTGCTCGCCGTGAACATCAACTTCATCGGCTTCTCCGCCCATCTGGAGGATGTGGCCGGCCAGATCTTCGTCTTCTTCATCCTCACCGTGGCGGCGGCGGAGGCGGCCATCGGGCTGGCCATCGTCGTGGTCCTGTTCCGCTCACGCGGTGACATCAACGTCGCCGCCCTGGATGCGATGAAAGGGTAAGCCATGGAGACGGTCCTCTACGCCATCGTCCTCTTTCCGCTGGTGGCCGCCGCCATTGCCGGCCTGGCCGGCGGCTGGATCGGCCGCGCCGGCGCCCACTGGGTGACCATCCTCGGTGTCGGCATCTCCTGTGCGCTGTCGTTCTGGGTGCTCCACGGCCTGGTATGGGGCGACCTGGAGCCGGTGGACTTCACCGTCTACACGTGGGCCTCGGTGGGCGACCTGAGTTTCGAGGTTGGCTTCCTGGTCGATCGGCTCACTGCGCTGATGATGGCCACCGTGACCTTCGTCGCGCTGATGGTTCATATCTACACCATCGGCTACATGCACGACGACCCAGGTTATCAACGGTTTTTCAGCTACATCGCGCTGTTCACCTTCGCCATGCTGATGCTGGTGATGGCGAACAACCTGCTGCAGCTGTTCTTCGCCTGGGAGGCCGTCGGCCTCGTCTCCTACCTGCTGATCGGCTTCTGGTACACGCGCGAGAGCGCCATCTTCGCCAACCTCAAGGCGTTCCTGGTCAATCGCGTGGGGGATCTCGGGCTGCTGCTGGGCATCGCCGTGCTCGCCGGCGCCTTCGGCACGCTCCACTACGGTGAGATCTTCGCGGCGGTGGAGGCCGATCCGGGGCGGACGCTGAACCTCTTCGGTGCCGCCGAGTGGAGCCTGGTGACCGTCGCCGCGCTGCTGATCTTCATCGGCTGCATGGGCAAGTCAGCCCAGGTCCCGCTCCACGTCTGGCTGCCGGATTCCATGGAGGGCCCGACGCCCATCTCGGCGCTGATCCACGCCGCGACCATGGTGACCGCCGGCATCTTCCTGGTCGCCCGCATGTCGCCGGTCTTCGAGCTCTCCACCGTCGCACTGACCGTGGTGCTGGTCGTGGGCGCGCTGACCGCCTTCTTCATGGGCCTGATCGGCCTGGTGCAGAACGACATCAAGCGGGTCATCGCCTATTCCACGCTCTCGCAGCTGGGCTACATGGTCGCTGCGCTGGGGGTGTCGGCCTACGCCGCCGGTGTCTTCCACCTGTTCACCCACGCTTTTTTCAAGGCGCTGCTCTTCCTTGGCGCCGGCTCGGTGATCATCGCCCTGCACCACGAGCAGGACATGCGCAAGATGGGTGGACTGGCCCGCTACATGCCGGTGACCTACATCGCCATGCTGCTCGGCACCCTGGCGCTGATCGGCATTCCCGGCTTCTCCTGCTTCTTCTCCAAGGACGCGATCATCGAGGCGGTGGGCTACTCCGCCGGCGGCTGGGCGACGTTCGCCTACTGGCTGCTCGTGCTCGGGGTCTTCGTCACCGCGCTCTACAGCTTCCGGCTGCTGTTCATGGTCTTCCACGGTGAGGAGCGCATGGACGAGCACGCCCGCAAGCACCTGCATGAGAGCCCGCTGGTGGTGACCGTGCCTCTGGTGCTGCTGGCGGTGCCGTCGGTGCTGATCGGCCTGTTCACCTTTGGGCCGATGGTCATGGGCGACTTCTTCTACGCCGATGGGTCGATCCGCGTGCTCGCCGATCAGACTGGGCTCGACCGCCTGGCCGAAGGGTACACCGGGGTCCTGGGCTTCATGGCCCACGCGCTGGTCACGCCGGTGCTCTACCTGGTGCTCGCCGGCGTCTTCGTGGCGTGGTTGCTCTACCTGGGGCGACCGGACCTGCGCGAGCGGCTGGTGGCGCCCCTGCGCCCGGTGCAGCGGGGGCTGGAGCACAAGTACGGCTTTGACTGGCTCTACATCCGCGGCTTTACCGACGGTGGCCGGGCGGTCGCCGGGCTGCTGTCGAAGGCCGGCGACCGCTGGCTGATCGACGGGCTGCTGGTCAACGGTTCGGCACGGCTGATTGGCCGGATCGCCGCTGGGGCGCGGTACTCGCAGACCGGGTACCTGTATCACTACGCCCTCGTCATGGTCATCGGCGTACTGCTGCTGATCTCATTCTTCGTTGTGCGAACGCTGTTCGCCTAGTGCGCGGCTTCGGGACGGACGCGCAAGAACGCAGGGGAAGAACGGATGTTCGACGGTTGGTTGCTTAGCCTGATTATCTGGCTGCCGATCCTCGGCGGTGCCGCGGTGCTGGCCGTTGGCCAGCGCTCGGAGGCGGCGGTGCGGGAGCTGGCCACCGGCGTGGCCGGGCTGACGTTCCTGTTCAGCCTGGTGCTCTGGTTCGCCTTCGAGCCGGGGGGCGGCATGCAGTTCGTCGAGAAGCGCGACTGGGTGCCCACCTTCGACATCCACTACCACCTGGGCGTGGACGGCATCTCGATGCCACTGGTGGTACTCACCGCCTTCGCCACTCTGCTGGTGGTCGTCGCCGGGCGCAGCGGGATCAGCTATCGGCCGGCGCAGTACATGGGTGCCTTCCTGATCATGGAGGGGGTGATGATCGGCGTCTTCGCGGCGCTGGACGCCATCCTCTTCTACGTCTTCTGGGAGGCCATGCTGGTGCCGATGTTCCTGCTCATCGGCATCTGGGGCGGCGCCAACCGCATCTACGCCACCATCAAGTTCTTCCTCTACACCTTCCTCGGCTCGGTGCTGATGCTCATCGCCTTCCTCTACCTGCGCTGGGAGGCGGGGAGCTTTGGCGTGCTCGATTTCCACGGGCTGGGCATCGGGCTCGAGGCGCAGATCCTGATCTTCCTGGCGCTGCTGGCGGCTTTCGCGGTCAAGGTGCCGATGTGGCCGGTGCACACCTGGCTGCCCGATGCGCACACCGAGGCGCCCACCGGCGGCTCGGTCATCCTGGCGGCGATCACCCTGAAGATGGGCGCCTACGGCTTCCTGCGCTTCGCCCTGCCCATCGCCCCGGAGGCGAGCCAGGAGCTGGCCTGGCTGGTGATCGCCATGTCGCTGATCGCCATCGTCTACATCGGCCTGGTGGCGATGGTTCAGGAGGACATGAAGCGGCTGATCGCCTACTCGTCGATCGCCCACATGGGCTTCGCCACTCTGGGGTTCTTCGTCATCTTCCAGGCCGGTCTCGGTGCCGAGGCCGGGGACGGCGCCCTGATGGCCATGACCGGCGGCTACGTCCAGCTGATCTCCCACGGGTTCATCTCAGCGGCGCTGTTCCTGTGCGTCGGCGTGCTCTACGACCGGATGCACACCCGAAACATCGCCGACTACGGCGGGGTCATCAACCGCATGCCGATCTTCGGCGCGCTGTTCGTGGTCTTTGCCATGGCCAACGCCGGTCTGCCGGGAACCTCCGGGTTCGTCGGCGAGTTCCTCGTCATCCTGGGCAGCTACCACGCCAGCTTCTGGTACGCCGCCATCGCCGGCCTGACCCTGATCGTGGGCGCGGCCTACTCGCTGTGGCTGGTCAAGCGCGTCGTCTTTGGGCCGGTGGCCAATGAGCGGGTGGCCGCCCTCAACGACGTGGACCGGCGCGAGTGCCTGCTCCTCGGGGTGCTGGCGGTGCTGGTGATCGGCGTCGGTGTCTATCCGCAGGCGCTGGTCGCCGTGGCGGAGCCGGCCCTGGTCGAGTTGTTGAACGACGTCTCTGCAGCGCTCCCGGCTGCCCGGTAAGGAAGGAGAGGCAATGAGCTTCGAGACGCCCGATTTCTCCCTGGCGCTGCCGGAAATCTGGTTGCTGG
>PULM01000012.1 GCA_003552345.1 Ectothiorhodospiraceae bacterium | reverse complement strand
GGAGATTGCCGAGAGCGACGCGCTGGCAACGCGCGAGTCGATGGTGTAAATCCGCCTGCGCGGATAGCAGCCCATTGACGGCTCGACACTGGGGCGGGGTCTGCGGATCTCGCCCCTTTTTTTCTCCTTAGGACCCCCCATGGCCAAGCTAAACATCCTTGAGCACCCCGACCCCCGTCTGCGGGAACCCTCGGCACCGGTGGAGACCTTCGATCAGGCGCTACGCACTTTGCTGGATGACATGATCGAGACCCTGCGCGCCACCTCAGCGATCGGCCTAGCGGCCCCCCAGGTGGATGTGCGTCGCCGTATCGTGGTCTGCCGCACAGACCCGGCCCGCGAACCACGCGTATTCATCAACCCGGAGATCACGGGCAGCAGCCGGCCCGCATACATCGAAGAGCAATGCCTGTCGGTGCCCGGCGAAAAGGGGCTGGTCATGCGACCGACGCGTGTCAGCGTCCGCGCCCACGACGCCGAAGGTGTCCGATTCCACGACAAGCTGGAGGACCTGGATGCCGTCTGCCTCCATCACGAGGTGGATCACCTGGACGGCACCCTGTTCATCGATCGGTTTTCCCTCTGGCAGCGCCTGGGCCGGACCGCTGGACGGCTGCTTGGCCGCCGCCCCGCCCCCTCACCCTGACCTGCGCATCCGGAGGGGGCGCGCAACCCCCGGCGCGGCCGCGTGTCCGTGGCTGCGGGGCGGACGCCCCACGGGAGACCTGATGCCTGGAGCCCAAACAAGAAAAACGGGGCGCAGGCCCCGTTTTTCTTCATACCCTGCCGCGTCTCAGGCAGGAGCCCCGGGTAAGAACCTCTCCCGCTCCGGACGAGCGGGAGAGCCTCCTGAATCACCCGGGAGCCGGTGTCAGACCTGCCGTGCGGGCAGGGCGGACACCTCCTCAGCGGACTCGCTCACCGAGCTAGCCGCAGCACCCTCGAGCCAGTTGAACCGGTCGGTGCTGAGCAGGATGAAGTGAATCACCAGGGCCAGCACGGCCAGCCAGGAGAAGATGCCGATCAGGACGCGGCGCGGATCGTAAAGCTTCCAGAGTCTCCACATGGTTCTATCTCCTTAACCAGCAAGCGGCGCGATTTGGGACACAGCGGCGGTCACGTTGTGAGCACCCTCGATGACGGAGCCGTAGCCCTCGGCACCGGGGATCCACGGACGCCAGGCCCAAGCGAGGAAGTGGGCCACGACGGCCACCGCCGTGAAGATCAGGAAGCTCTGCATGAAGATGCTGTGGAACTCCTTAGCTTCCTCATCGCTAAGGCCCGTCAGCGACATGTTATCGGCCATACGTTTCGTCCTCCGTTCAGCGTTTCAGCCGGTACCGCGCACTACCCCCGCGCGGTAGGGGGTGGTCGCCCACGCTAACGTGGGACTTACCGTTCGACCGGCAACCTGCGCCGGCCTTCCTCAAAGCGCTGGGTCGGCACGCTGCGCCCGCCCAGTCTTCGAGGTTCGTTCGTGTGTCGAGGCTTTCCCTCCCCGGTCCAGCGCTCGACCTCCACGATGACCTAAACACTAACGCAGGAATGGGGGCCTTGTGTGGTGGCGTATAACCGCACCCCTGTTCCCCCTTGTTGAATCGTTTTCCGATCACTTCAGTTTCCTGCGCGAATGCCGATATGTCGGACATGATGAAACATCGCACCCGGACCCTTGCAATCGTTTTCGCCTTTGCTGCGGCAATTTGCGTAAGTGTCGGCGTGGCCAGCGGCCAGCAGACACACCGCATGGACCCGCACGGCGCGCAATGGCACGCCTTTGAGGGGCGCTCCGGGTGCCATATGGCCCACGAAATCCCCGGGAAAGGGGTGGCCCTGATCAGTTACCGACACGACAGCCGACAATATCTGAGTTTCTTCACCAATCGGCCGCCGCGGGAAGAAATCGAGGGCGATCTCTATATTGGCCAGCCGGCCTGGGGCGGGGATCGGCGACGCCATGTCGAATCCGTAAGACTCCACCCTGAGGAGCGGACCCTGCGCTTCAGCCGGCAGACCACCCAGCGACTGCTCGACGCCCTGCGCGACGGCCGCGAGCCACAGATTCGCTATGAGGCCGCCTACAGCGGCGATCTGGTGGAAATCGGGCTGACTCCGGCGGCGTTCCAGCGTGCTCTGGGCCACTACCGGGAATGCATCGCTCGACATGAGCGGGTCGATGCGGGCACCGCGACCCGGGGCCAGGTCATCCCGGGAAGAACCGGCGAGCCGATGGCCGACAGCGACGGACCCACCTGGGAAGGGGAGCTGCCCCGGCTGCCCCGGGGCCCGCGCACCGAGGTCTACTTCGCCACCGGCAGCGACGATCTGACGCGCAACGCCCTGGACGAGATCCGGCGATTCGTCCGCGCCGTGGAGGACAACCCCCATTGGGGCGTGGTGCTCTCGATCGGCTATGCGGACACCCGCGGCAGCCCCGAGATCAACGAACAGCTGGCCGAGGCACGCGCCGCCGCCGTGCGCGATGAACTCGTCCACCTGGGCCTTCCCGAGGATCGGATCGAGATCGAAGCTCGTCTGATCGACGAAGACGAGATGGAGCAGGACATCCACGAACTGGCGGGCAACCGCCGCGTGGAGTTGCGCACCGCCCTGTGACCCCGCGGCAGGCCCTGGCAAGTGCCGGCGCGCTGGCCGTACCATGACCGCCGATGAAGATCGAGCTCCCTGGACAGCTGCCCTACGCCGCCCACCTGGTCGTGCGCATCACCGACGTCAACTACGGCGGTCACTTGGGCAACGACGCCCTGGTCTCCCTGCTCCACGAGGCACGGGTGGGCTTCCTGGCCCAACACGGTTTCACCGAGGCCGATTGCGGCGGGGCGGGCATTGTCATCAGCGAGCTGGAGGTCGCCTACCGGGCCGAGGCGTTCCAGGGCGATTGCCTGGAGATCGCCGTCGGCGCCGGCTCGATCGGCCGCGGCCGGGCAGACCTCTACTATCAAGTGATGCGGCCGGCCGACGCCCGGGAGATCGCCCGCGCACGCACCACCCTCGCCTTCTTCGACTATACGACCCGGCGGCCGCGTCGCACTCCGGACGCCTTCCGGACAGCGCTGGGCGGCTGAGAACCGCCGGCGCTCAGACCTCCCCGCTGGTCAACAGGACATCCTGCTCGCTCTGGTGTGCGACCCGACGGGCGACGCTGCCAAGCAGTGCGCCCTGCCAACGGGACAACCCGCGGGAGCCCAGTGCAATCAGGTCGACACCGGCCTGCTCCGCGTACTGACTGATCACCGTGGCCGGGTCGCCGCTGCGCGCCTCGAAGTGGCTGATGCGCTCGCGCTCCGGCAAGTCGGCCACCAGCCGCTCCAGTTCCCCGGCGGTCTGCTGCCGGCCGGACTGCAGGGCCGCCTGAAGCTCTTCGGCAACCCCCTCACCGGCGCCGTAGATCCGTTCCAGCGGGGTGGTGTCGTGAACGCCGAGCAGTTGGAGCTCGGCCTGCGGCGCCAGAGCGGCCGCCACCTCGAGTGCATGCCGCGAGCGCGGGGAGCCGTCGACGGCCACCAGGATGCGGCGGTATCCATCCGCGGGCGGACGCTTGACCACCAGCACCGGGCCGGAGCGCTCGTGAACGAGGCGCTCGGCAGTCGCCCCGAGGAAGAGGTCCCGGACCACACGCCGTCCGTGGGCACCGATCACCACCAGATCCGCGCCCCAGTCACGCGCCTCGGCCGCGATCTCGGCGGCACCCCGCCCCCAGCGACAAGCCGCGGACCACTGTGGCGCCGGCTGCCCGCCGGCGATCGTGCTCAGCTGCTCGGTCATGCGCGCCTCACTGGCCCGCTCCAACTCGCGGGTCGCCTCCTGCGCTCCGCCCCCCTGCCCGCGAAACAGCAGCCGGAGGGTCTCCTCCTCAAGGTCGGCCTCGATGACGTGTACGGCCCGCAGCGAGGCACCATGGGCACGGGCCAGTTCCACACTGCGCCGCGCCGCCGCCTCCGTTCGCTCACTGAGATCGGTGGCATACAGGATCTTGTCCACGGTGCCCTCCTAATCGACGTAGCCGGTCAATTCCGCGTAGCCGACCGCAGTAACCGGGCGCCCGGACGCCTCGCCCCGCCCCCGTAACGCCCCCTCCCAGTACCGGAAGCCGTCGCGCAGCTCCTGATCCGCCAGCACCGGCTCGAGTTCCAGGGTCAGCTCCTCATCGGGAAAGTCTAGCCGCCAGCGTGCCGGATAGGTGGCCTGGCCATCCGGGCTGGTCCAGTGATCCAGGACCTCCAGGTCGACGTCATCGCGGGTCACCACGCGGTGACGGCCGTCCTCGTCCACCCAGCCGCCTTTGCTCCGCGGGTCGATGCTGCCGTCCTCCCGGCGCAGGTGGTAGAACATCAGCTCTCGACCATCATCGAGCTGAACCGAGAACCAGTCCCAGCCGGTCTGCTCCTCGCTCAGCGTGCTGCTGCCCCACTCGCGGTCGATCCAGGCGGTCCCCGATACCCGGTGCTCGCCCTCGGGGACCCCCACGCGGCCCGTCGCCTCCAGCCGGGGGACGGTGTAGTAGTAGGAGGCGTTCCCGGGGTCGTCGCCCTTCTGGCTGTAGCCATCTTCGCCCTGGAAGACGATCGGCTTGGCGGCGCGCAGCTCCAGGGCCAGCTCAACACCATCGGCCTGCAGTCGGGCCTGCAGCCGGTCCAGCCCCGCACCCGGCGCACCGACCACCTCCCAGTCCTCAAGCCAGACCCGGAATGGGTCCGCTTGCGCCCCGGCCAGGCCCACCGCTCCGCGGGCCAGCCGCTCGAAGTGGTGGAAGGTCTCGCCCTCGGTGTCGGTCACGGCGAAGTGGGCCATCCACAGCTGATTGGTTCCCCAGGCCGAGGGGCGCGCCTCCGGCTCTGGGTACAGGGCGAACCGGAAGAAGGTGACCTGAACCCCGAAGTGGCGACCGCCCTCGTCGAAGAGGTTGCCCGTGATATACCACCACTCGTGGCGATAGTCCGGGTGTGGACCGTGATCCTGAGGGAAGACCAACGGACGGGGCCCCAGTGCCCGCGCAAACCCGCTGGCATCCTGTTCACCGGAGAGGGCCCCGGCCACGGTGATCCCCTGCTCCTGCGTGGCGCCATCATCCTGCGGCCCATCCGCACACCCAGCCAGCAGGGCGACTGCGAGCAGCAGCGGCGCCCACCTGAGCCTGCCCATCCATTCAGCCGTCCTCACGCATCGCCTCCCCCGGCGCAACCCGGGCTGCACGGTAGGCCGGGTAGAGCCCGGCCAACAAGGCGGCCACGGTGGCGAGGGCCACCGCCTGCACCAGCACCGCTGGATCCACCTGCAGCTGCAGCGTCCAGCCGAAAGCGCGCTGGTTGATCACATCGGTAAGCGCCAGCGCCAGGGCGAGCCCGGGTCCGATGGCCAACACCCCGGCGAAGGCACCCAACAACCCGGTGCGGGACAATTCCAGGGCCCAGACCTGCGCTGGTGTCAGCCCCAGGGCACGCAGGACCGCCACCTCCTTGCTACGCTCCAGCGCCAGCGCCAGCAGGGCGCCGAAGACACCGGCGGCAGCCACGATAGTGGCCAACAGCTGCAGGACCCGGGTGACGGCGAAGGTGCGGTCGAAGACATCCAGCGACAGCCGACGGATCTCGGCGTCGGAGCGGAAGGTGAGCACACCAGCCTCATCCCCGGCCGCCTCACGCAGGGCGGC
This sequence comes from Ectothiorhodospiraceae bacterium, assembly GCA_003552345.1. GTDB lineage: Bacteria > Pseudomonadota > Gammaproteobacteria > Nitrococcales > Halorhodospiraceae > Halorhodospira. The sequence continues at coordinate 198 of PULM01000012.1, read as the reverse complement.
GATCAGGGCCTGCGGATCCGTTCCTGCCTCGGCGTGGACAGCCAGGCCGTCCACCGCATCCTCCTGCCAGTTCTCATCATGGAAGGTCCGGGCCACGAAGAGCGCGCCCTGACTGGTGGTGTAGTCGTGGACCACCGCCACGACCGGCAGCTGCCGCTCGCCGGCCGGGGTCCTCAATGCCACCTGATCGCCGACCTC
>PULM01000043.1 GCA_003552345.1 Ectothiorhodospiraceae bacterium | reverse complement strand
GATCTTCTGCGTGCAGCGCAGCGATGCGCTGGAGGTGCGTCCGGCCGAGTCGATCGACCCGCGCTATGCCGAGGCGCTGCGCGAGGCCGCAGCGGCGGGCGTCGACCTGCGGGCGATCCGGTTGCATCCGAGCGCCACCGGGATCCGTCCCGATCGCAGCCTCCCGGTCTATCAGCAAGAGGAGCCGTAGTCCGTTGTTCCGACCTGTCGAACTGTTCATCGGTCTTCGCTACACCCGGGCGAGGCGCAGGGGGCACTTTGTCTCGTTCATCTCCATGACCTCGATGATCGGCATCGCCCTCGGCGTGGCGGCGCTGATCACCGTTCTCTCGGTCATGAACGGGTTCGAGCGCGAGCTGCGCGAGCGGATCCTTGGCATGGTCTCTCACGCCGAGGTGCACGGTGCCCAGCGCCAGGTCGAGGACTGGCCCGCGGTGCTTGAGCGTGCCGAACGCCACCCGCGGGTGGTCGGTGCCGCCCCGTTCATCGACGGAGAGGTAATGGTGACCCGCGGCGGGCAGGTCAGCGGCACCCTGATCCGCGGCGTGGACCCGGATCTGGAGCCGAGCGTCTCCGATGTGCTGGGGCAGGTGATCGCCGGCGACGCGGAGCTAGAGCCCGGTGAATTCGGATTGATCATGGGCTCGGCCCTGGCACGCGAGCTCGGTGCACGGGTCGGTGACCGGATTACGGTCATCAGCCCCGAGGCGCGGGTATCGGTCGCCGGGGTCACCCCGCGTATGCGGCGGTTTACCCTGACCGGCATCTTCGAGGTGGGGATGCACGAGTACGACCGGACCCTGGCCATCGCCCACATCGAGGACATGGCGCGGGTGAAGGGCATGGGCGATGCGGTCAGCGGGATCCGGCTCAAGCTTGATGACATGATGGCCGCGCCCTGGCTGGCCCGCGAGGTGGCCGACGACCTGCCGGGGAACTATCGGGTGATGGACTGGACCCGGCAGCACGCGAACTTCTTCCGCGCGGTGCAGACCGAGAAGACGGTCATGTTCGTCATCCTCGCGCTGATCGTGGCGGTGGCCGCCTTCAACATCGTCTCGACCCTGGTGATGGTGGTCCGCGATAAACAGTCCGATATCGCCATCCTGCGCACCGTGGGTCTGAGCCCGGGCAGCGTCATGGCGGTGTTTATCATCCAGGGCGCGGTGATCGGGGTGGTGGGCACCCTGCTCGGCGTGGCCGGTGGCGTGGCGCTGGCGCTGAACGTCGAGAACATCGTCCCGGCGGTGGAGCAGTTGCTCAACTTCGAGTTCCTGCCCGCGGACGTCTACTACATCAGCGATCTGCCCTCGGAGCTACGCGGTGAAGACGTGGGGCGGATTACGGCACTGGCGCTGGTGCTGTCGCTGGTCGCCACGCTCTACCCGGCGTGGCGGGCGGCGCGCACGGAACCTGCGGAGGCGCTGCGTTATGAGTGATGCCGAGCTGGTCATCGACTGCCGACAGGTGGCCAAGCGCTTCAGTGAGGGCCCCCAGGAGGTGGAGGTCCTGAGCGGTGTGGACCTTGGGGTGCGCGCCGGTGAGCAGGTGGCGGTGGTCGGGCCCTCCGGGTCCGGGAAGAGCACCCTGCTGCACATCCTCGGTGGCCTGGACACCCCCTCCGCCGGCGAGATCCACGTGGCCGGCCAGCGGATCTACGACCTCAAGCAGGCGGCCCGCGGGCGGCTGCGCAACCAGGCGCTGGGTTTCGTCTACCAGTTCCACCACCTGCTGCCCGAGTTCACCGCCCTGGAGAACGTCGCCATGCCGCTGCTGATCCGGCGCGAGGCGGCTTCTGCGGCGCGCGCGGCGGCGGCCGAGTTGCTCGAGCGCATCGGGCTTGCGGCGCGCATGACCCACCGTCCGTCGGAGCTCTCCGGGGGTGAGCGTCAGCGGGTGGCCATTGCGCGTGCCCTGGTCACGCGGCCGAAGTGCATCCTCGCCGACGAGCCGACCGGCAACCTCGATCGTCACACGGCCGAGCGCGTGTTCGGCATGTTGCAGAGCCTCAATGAGGAGCTGGGTACGGCGCTCATCTTTGTGACGCACGACCTCGATCTGGCGCACCGAACCGAGCGCGTCTACAAGCTGGAGGACGGGCGTCTGCGCGGGCAGGGGGCGCCGGCTGAGGCCCTCTAGCGCTCCTCGCCGCGATGGCTCCGCGCGTTCATCTCGTCCGCTCTGCGGGCAAAACGTGTCCGGCGCTGGTGGCGCTCACGGTGCACGGCGTAGCGCCAGACCAGCAGGATCGCCACGTAGGCCAGCAAGCTGGCAATGGCACCGAGCACCAGCGAACCGGTGAGCACCGGCTGCCAGGCCTGGTGCAGGTTGCCCAGGAACCACTGCACGGCGTTGTCGTAGTCGATCGCCTCGAACTCCGCGCTGAGCAGCCACGCCCCCGTGCGGTAGCTGGCGTAGAGCATCGGTCCCATGGTCAACGGGTTGCTGATCCAGACCAGGACTACGGCGAGGATGAGGTTGACGCGCACCAGGATGGCGAGGACCGCGGCCAGCAGCATCTGCAGCGGGATGGGCAGGAAGGCGACGAACACCCCGATCGCCACGCCGCCGGCGGTCGAGCGGCGGTTGAGATGGAACAGGAACGGGTCCTCCAGCAGTCGGCCCAAGAAGCCGAAACGGCCCTGGTCCTTGAGCCGCTGCAGATCCGGCAACGTGCCCCTTAGCCACCGTCGCATGGGATGCTCCTCGATACTTGCCTGGCCGCGGTTCGCCCTCTGGCATGGCGCCGCGCCGGCCCCCTCGGCTACCCTGATCCGTACACGCAAACCCGCTCACATGCCAAGGATGGCTGATGCGAGCAGGATCGCTTGCCTTTGCGGCCGGCATCGTACTGGTCGTGAGCCTTTTACGGGAGCCCCCCGGGGTCGTCGTGGTGGCGGCGACCTGGGCGGCTGCGCTCGGCTGGGGCGTTTTCGCCCCACCGGGCTGGCGCTGGCCGGCCGCGGGACTGCTGGGGGCAGGCTGGGCGCTGCTCAGCGCCTGTTGGCTGCTGGCACACGAACTGGAGCCCGACCGGGATGGCACGGATGTGTGCCTGGAGGGGCAAATCACCTCGGTACCCGAGGTGGAGTCCCGGCGGACCCGCTTCGAGTTCCGTAGCGAGCGACTGATCGAGGGGGAACTGCCGAACCCCCTGCCGCGACGCATTCGGGTCGACTGGTACGGGGTGGCGGATAGCCGGCCGCAGCCCGGCGAACGCTGGCGGCTCTGCCTGCGCCTGCGGGCCCCGGACGGCTTCCTCAATCCCCAGGGGTTCGACTATCAGCGCTGGTTGTTCCAGCACCGCCTCGGGGCGACGGCCTACGTGCGCGATGGCGATCGCGCCGAACGCCTCTCCGGCCACTGGCGGGTTGACCAAGTCCGCGCGCAGGTGGCCGCGGCGATGGCCGAGCGTCTGGGCGATTCGCCCTATCTGGGGCTGGTGCAGGGGCTCGGCGTGGCGGTCCGCTACGGGATCGCGGATGAGCAGTGGGAGGTGCTGTCGGTCACCGGCACGGCGCATCTATTGGCCATCTCGGGGTTGCATGTCGGTCTGGTCGCCGGCCTGGTCGGGTCTGTCGTCGGCTTGCTGTGGCGCTGGATCCCGCCTCTGGTGCGTCGGCTGCCGGCGCTGATTGCCGGTACGCTCTCGGGGGTGCTGGCGGCCGCCGGCTACGCCGCCCTGGCCGGATTCACGCTGCCCACACAACGGGCACTGGTCATGGTGCTCGTGTTTGCCGGCGCGCTGGCGTTGCGTCGCCCGATGAGCCCTTGGCACAGCCTCGCCGTGGCGGCTGCCGCAGTGCTTGCGCTCGACCCCTGGGCGCCTCTGGGGGCTGGCTTCTGGCTCTCGTTCGGGGCGGTGGCCATCATCCTGGCGGCCACCACGGGGCGGCCCGCGCAGCGTGGCCCACTGCCCTGGTTGCGCATTCAGGCGCTGGTGGGGCTCGGCATGCTCCCGGCGACCGCCGTCTGGTTCGGCCACCTTCCGCTGCTCTCACCCCTGGCCAATCTGCTGGCCGTGCCGTGGGTCAGCCTGCTGGTCGTCCCCCCGGTGCTCGGCGGCGTGGCCCTTGAGCCCTTGGCGCCGAGCTGGTCCGGGTGGCTTTGGCAAGCGGCGGAGGCCTCGCTGGTATGGCTGATGGCCATCCTCACGGCATTGGCAGAGCACCTGGGCGCCGTCGAGGTCCCGAGCCCCTCGGTCGGTGCCGTGGTTCTGGCTGCGTGCGGCGTCGCGCTGCTGCTGGGTCCACAGGCGACGCCCGGGCGTTGGCTGGCTGCCCCGCTGCTGGCCCTGCTGCTGCTCGGCCCCGGGGCCAGCGGGGGCGGGCACGGTGCGCGGGTGGTGGTCTTCGACACCGGCGCCGGGCTGACGGCACTGGTCTGCGACGGGGAGCGGGCGGTCGTCTACGGCGGTGGCCCGGGTGGCGGGCTCGACGCAGCGAGCGTTGCCGTGGAGCCTTTTTTGGAGGCTTACGGACTGACCCTTAAGGCATGGCTGGTCCCGCGGGCCGGCGATCCGTGGGACGGTGCGGTCGACAAGGCGCGGGAGCGCTGGGCGGATGCCGAGTGGCTGGGCATCGGAGGCGATCCCGACGAGACCGCTGGATGGCGCGCCGAGCTGGAGGGGGTGACGTTGCGGGCTGTCCAGTTGGAAGAGGGGCAGTGGGGCCTGGACGTCCAAGCCGGCGCCCAGAGCGTGGCCCTGCGCCCGGACGTGGATACTGAGGCCAACACCTGGGTCGTGGGCGCCGAAGGGTGCAGGGGAGATGGACAGGCGTGCAGCGCCGCCCTGGACCGCGGAGAAGAGCAAGCGCTGCGCACCGACGATCACGGGGCGCTGACCCTGAGCGAGGCGGGCGATGGCTGGCGTGTGCGCAGCGAACTGCAGCACAACGGCCGCGTCTATCACCACGGCGGCGCGGCTGCGCCGATGCCCGGTATGCTTTAGAATCCGCCGCCACGCCCAGCCCTTCTCGGAGCGCGCGCCTTGACCGACCCAGGGAGTGATCATGCTTGAGCTCATCCAGGCCGGAGGCTGGTTGATGGTCCCGATCCTGATCGGTTCTGTCCTGGCCCTGGCCATCATCATCGAGCGCTTCTGGACCCTGCGCCAGCGACGGATCTTGCCCGCCGCCCTGCGCGGGCGTGCCCAGCGCCTGGCGCAGGAACCCGAGCTTGAGGCCCGCCACCTGGAGACGCTCAAGGAGAGTTCGCCGCTGGGCAGGATCCTCGCAGCGGGCCTGGCCAATCGGCATCACGGTCGCAGCGTCATGGCCGAGGCCATTGAGGATGCCGGCCGCCACGAGGCCCATCGGCTTGAACGCTACCTCAACACGCTCGGCACCATCGCCGCCATCAGTCCGCTGCTCGGTCTGCTGGGCACGGTGATCGGCATGATCAAGGTTTTTGGCGCGATCAGTGCCGAGGGTCTGGGGGATATGCAGGCGCTCTCCGGGGGCATTGCCGAGGCGCTGATCACCACCGCCTCCGGGTTGACCGTGGCCATTCCGGCGCTGATGGCGTATCGCTATCTCCGCGGCCTGGTGGACGAGCGTGTGGTGGAGATGGAGCAGGAGGCGATGCTGCTGCTCGAGGGCAGCGGTGCCGATCGGCGGAGCCATCCGTCCACGGGGCGAGGGGCGTCGGCTTGAATCTGCGCCGTGGCCAACGCCGGGACGAGCCGGAGCTGAACCTGGCGCCGCTGATCGACGTCGTTTTCCTGCTGCTGATCTTCTTCATGGTGACCACTACCTTCGTCGATCAGGTGGGTCTGGATATCACCCTGCCCGAGGCGGAGCAGGAGACGGAGGAGAGCCCGCCGCAACTGCTGGAGATCGGTATCAGCGCCGACGGGGAGTACTTCATCGACGGCGATCCGCTAGTTAACCGGGAGATCGAGACCCTGGTCCGCGCGCTGGAGGAGACCCTGCAGGAAGGGGAGATTGCCGGAATCGTCATCCGCGCCGACGCAGACGCGCCGCACCGGGCCGTGGTCCGGGCCCTGGATGGCGCCGGGCGCGCCGGCATCGAGCGCGTATCGATCGCCACCACCCGATCCGACGAGCCGTGAGGAGGTCGGTTTGAGCACGCACGCACAGGCCTCTGGGCAGCCCGTGCCGGACAGCGCCGAGACGCGCAAGGCCGATCGCAGGACCTGGCCGACATTCCGTCGGTTGTTCCTCGGGTATGTGCTCCCGCACTGGAAGGTGGGGGTGATCGCGATCCTGGCCATGCTGGCCCTGGCCGGTACGCAGACCGGCGTGGTGGCGCTGATCCGGCCGCTGCTTGATGACGGCTTTGTCGAGCAGGATGCGGCGACGATCCGCTTCTACGCACTCTTGCTGATTGTCTTCATCGTCTTCCAGGGGGTGGCGCACTTTACGTCGCATTACCTGATGACGTGGATCGGCCGGCAACTGGTCAAGCGGTTGCGGCTGGATGTTCATGACCGGTTGCTGGTGATGCCCAACTGGGTCTTCGACCAGCAGTCCTCGGGCCGACTGGTCTCCAAACTGACGTATGAGGCCGAACAGGTCGCCGGCGCGGTGACACGCGCGGTCCTGAGCCTGATCCAGGACGGGGCGCGGGTGGTCTTCTTGCTCGGGTACATGACCTACCTCTCGCCGTGGCTGATGCTGATCGTCCTTGGGGTTCTGCCCGTGGTCGGCGGGATCATCGCCTACATTACCAAGCGCTTTCGCAAGATCAGCAAACGCATCCACCACGCCGTCGGCGGCGTAGGCAGTGTGGCCGAGGAGAGTGTGCACGGTTATCAGGTGGTCAAGGCCTTCGGGCAGGCCGATCGCGAGCGGCGGCGCTTTGAGCGGGTCAACGAGCGCAACCGCAAGCAGTTCATGAAATTCATGGCCACCAAGTACGCCTCGGTGCCGCTCATCCGCCTGGTGGCGGGCATCGCACTGGCCGTGGTGATCTACCTGGTCACGGTGGATGCGGTGGTCGAGACCATCACGGTGGGGACGTTCGTCTCGTTCGCCGGCGCCATCCTGTTGCTGAACCCGCCCCTGAAGTCCCTGGTGGCCGTCAACGCGACCATCCAGAAGGGGCTCACTGCGGCGCAGAGCATCTTCGACGTGGTCGATGCCCCGCGCGAGCCGGATCATGGAACGCGCACCCTCGATCGCGCCGAGGGACGTGTCGAGTTCGCCGGCCTGCGCTTCTCCTACGACGGGCAGCGCGAGGTCCTGCGGGGCGTGGATGTGGACGTGCGCGCCGGGGAGACGGTGGCCCTGGTGGGTCCCTCGGGCAGCGGGAAGACCACGCTGGTCAACCTGCTACCGCGTTTCTATGAGCCGACCGACGGTGAGATCCGTCTCGACGGCGTCCCGCTTCACGAGTATCGACTCGCTGATCTGCGCCGACAGTTCTCGATGGTCGGGCAGAACGTGATGCTGTTCAACGCCTCCGTGGCGGATAACATCCGCTTCGGAGCCCAGGGTCCGGTGACCGATGAGCAGGTCCGCGCCGCGGCGGATGCGGCCAACGCCACCGGGTTCATCGAGGCCCTCCCGCACGGCTTCGAGACCGAGGTGGGGGAGGATGGGGTGCTGCTCTCCGGCGGGCAGCGCCAGCGCATCGCCATAGCCCGGGCCGTGCTCAAGGATGCCCCGATCCTGATCTTGGACGAGGCCACCTCGGCCCTGGATACGGAGTCCGAGCGGTACATCCAGGGGGCGTTGGAGCGGTTGATGGAAGGGCGGACGAGCTTCGTCATCGCCCACCGGCTCTCCACGGTCGAGAACGCGGACCAGATCCTGTTCCTGGACGGCGGACAGATTCTTGAGCGCGGCACCCACCGCGAGCTGCTCGAGCGCGGCGGGCGCTATGCCGGGCTCTACCGGATGCAGTTCGAGGACCGGACCGATCCGCCGGCGGAGGGATAGCTCGGTGACGCTGCCGCGGTTCTGGTTGGAGGATGGCCCCGCCGCCCGTGCGCTGGCGCCCCTGGCCGCGCTCTACGGGGGGATCACCGCACTGCGCCGTGGCCTCTATCGCCGGGGTTGGCTGGCCCGGCCAGCGTCCCCCGTACCGGTGGTGGTTGTCGGCAATCTCTTTGTCGGGGGCACGGGCAAGACCCCGCTGGTCGCCTGGCTGGTGGCGCGGCTCCAGGAGCGCGGCTGGCAGCCGGGGATCGTGGCCCGCGGCTACGGCGGGCGCGCTGGCAAGGGGCCCGTGGCCGTGAGCGCGGACTCGGATCCGGCACAGGCGGGCGATGAGCCGGTGTTGCTGGCGCGACGCTGCCGTGTTCCGGTTTTCGTGGGCAGTGACCGCCCGGCTGCGGTAACAGCGGCCGGGCAGGCCGGCTGCGATGTGGTGGTCAGCGATGACGGACTGCAGCATTACCGGATGCGGCGTGTTGCGGAGGTCGTGGTCCTGGACGCCGATCGTCGGTTGGGCAACCGGCGATTGCTGCCGGCAGGGCCGTTGCGCGAGCCGCCCGACCGACTGGCCACGGTGGATATGATCGCCGTCAACGGCGCCGCCGTGCCGGAGGGCGATTGCTTCTTCCACCTGCGCCCCTCAGCGCCGATGGCCGTGGATGGCAGCAACCGACCCTGGCCCGGTGGCGCGGTGCACGCGGTGGCCGGCATCGGCCATCCGGAGCGTTTCTTCGCCACCCTGGAGGAGGCGCAGATCAGCGTGGCGCAGCGCCACGTGTTCCCGGACCACCACGCCTTTGCACCGGAGGATTTGGCGTTTGCGGATGAGCGGCCCGTGGTCATGACCGAGAAGGACGCCGTGAAGTGCCGGACCCAGCCCCGGGCGGAGCGACTCTGGTACCTGCCTGTGGAAGTGGTCCCCGGACCGCAGCTGGCCGCTGCTACCGAGGCCCTGATCGATCGACTGGAGGCATCAGAGGGAGAACCATGAGCATGCCCGCATTCACCGTGGTGATCCCGGCCCGATTCGGGGCCTCGCGGCTGCCTGGCAAGCCGCTGGCGGATCTGCTCGGCGAACCGGTGATCCAGCATGTCCACCGGCGGGCCACGGAGAGTGGCGCCGCCCGGGTGGTGGTGGCCACCGACGACCGGCGGATTGAATCCGCCTGCACCGGCTTCGGGGCGGAGGTGCTACTGACCGCCGCCGACCACGCCACCGGAACGGATCGCATCGCAGAGGTCGTCGACCGACTGGCATTGCCGGATGAAGAGATCGTGGTGAACCTCCAGGGCGATGAACCGCTGATGCCCCCTGGGCTGGTGACGAAGGTCGCGACCGGACTGGATGCTGATCCGACCGCCGCGATTGCCACCCTGGCGACACCGATCGAGGGCGCCGGCGAGCTTTTCGAGCCGTCGGTGGTCAAGGTGGTGCGGAACCGACAGGGCCACGCGCTGTATTTCAGCCGGGCACCGATCCCCTGGGACCGGGACCGCTTCGCCACGATCGAGGACACCACCGTGGCAACCGGCGGTTGGTTGAGGCACCTGGGTCTTTACGCTTACCGGGCCGCTTTCCTGCGCCGGTTTCCCCAGCTTGAGCCGGCACCGCCCGAGCAGCTGGAGTCGCTGGAACAGCTCCGGGCACTATGGCACGGTTTCGCGATCCAGGTCGCCGTCACCGAACAGCGCCCGGGTCCCGGCGTCGATACCCCGGCCGACCTGGAGGTGGTGGCCCGGCGACTCCAATCCAACGATCAAGGACAAGGGGACTATGTCTGAAGGCAAGATCCGTGTGCTGCTCGTGTGCATGGGCAACATCTGCCGCTCGCCGACGGCGGAGGGCGTCCTGCGTCAGCGCCTGCGCGAGGAGGGACTCGAGCAGCGGGTGGAGCTCGACTCCGCCGGGACCCACGACTTTCACGTCGGCAAGGGTCCCGACCAGCGCGCCCAGGAGGCCGCGCGGCGGCGGGGGATTGACATCAGTGATCTACGTGCCCGACAGGTCGATCGGCACGACTTTGAGGCCTACGACCTGATCCTGGCCATGGATGAGTCGAATCTGGGCATCCTTCAGGCCGATTGCCCGCCCAAGCACGCGGACAAGCTCGGGCTCTTCCTCGAGTACGCCCGTAACCGCAGGGAGCGTGAGGTGCCGGATCCGTACTACGGCGGGGAGCGGGGATTCGAGCACGTGCTCGATCTCATCCAGGACGCCGCGGATGGGCTGATCGAAGAGGTCCGCCGGCGCGGTTAGCCTCAGGCCGAGCAGGGCAGCGGGCGGCCGATGACCGCCCGCTGCCATCCTCTCGCCCGGCCAGGGGGCGGCGCCCGTTAGCTCGAGCGCTCGACGCCCTGATCCCTCTCCTCGGCCGGGGCGACCTCCTCCACGGACGATGCCGCCTCGGCGGTGGCCTCAGCCTCAGCGGGCGCCGCCTGCTTGGGACGGCGAGGGCGTCCGGAGCGGACGTACTTGCGGCCGCGAGCACCCTCGGAGGCCGCGACCTCCTCGGTCCCCCCGTCCGAGGGGGTGACGGCGCTCACCGGCTGGGATACCTCTGTCGACTCGGCGCTTGTCGGCTCAGCGCTGCTCGGCTGGGCCTCCGCCCCCGACTCCTTGACCGGTGCGGCGGGGGCGCTCGGCGCTTGGGCGCCTTCCTGAGACGGCGCGGCGTCGCCCGACTGCTCGTTGTTGGCCCCGTCGGCGCTCTGAGCATCGCTTTGCTCGGAGCCGTTTGATGAACGGCGACGACGACGACCGCCGCGACGGCCGCGTCGACTGCGACCGCTTCTGCCCGAGCGTGCCTCTGCGTTCTTCGTGGACTCGTCCTGTCCGCTTGCCTCCGCGGGGGTATCCTGCTGGACGGCGTCGGACTGGGTCTCGCCCCCCTCGCTGCTGGCAGCGGTCTTGCCTCCGCCCTTGCCGTTGCCCCCGTTGCGGCGCTTGTTGCCGGACGAGGCGCCCTTGCCACCGGAGCCGCGGGTCTTGCCTTCCTCCGCGGCGGTGGTGGCGTCACCAGAAGCACCACTGGAACCGGTCTCGGCGGCGCCCTGCGGGCTGCGCTGCTGCCCATTGCCGTTATCCGCCGAACCATTGCCCGGGGCACGGCGACTGCGCCCGCCGCCGCGGGACCGGCCCCCGCGTCGTGTGCCGCGCTTACCCTGGCCGGCGCCGCGTCCCTGCGTCTCGTCGGAACTCTCCTCATCGCCGCGGGCGCCGCGCTGCTTTTGCTGTCCGCGCTCCGTGTCGCTCCGGCCGAGGCGCTCGCCCTCGGGCGCACTCTGGAACAGAAGCCCCCGCAGTCGACGGAAGATCGAGCTCAGCGGGGCGTCATCGCCCTGACCCGCGGCAGCCGTATCACCGGATCCGGCCTGTTCCGTGGAGGGGGCAGGGCCAGGTGCCGGAGCGCTTGGGGTGACTCCCTGCACGGCAGGGGCTGCGGGCCGGCTGGCTGGCAGACCGGCCTCAACCACCGTGGGCTCCGGCGCCGGCGTGGCCAGGTTGTAGCTGCTGCCGTCCTGTTCCAGGCCCTCATCGGTGCGCACACGCTGGATGTCGTAGTGCGGGGTCTCCAGGTTGCGGTTGGGAATCAGCAGCACATGCACGCCGTAGCGGTTCTCAAGCTCCGCGATCTGGGCGCGCTTCTCGTTGAGCAGGAAGGTGGCGACCTCGATGGGGAGCTGTGCCAGCACGCGGCCGGTCTTCTCCTTCATCGCCTCTTCTTCGATGATGCGCAGGATCGACAGTGCCAGCGATTCGACGCTGCGCACCGTACCCTGACCGCCACAGCGCCCGCAGACCTCCTGGTGGGCCTCGCCGAGCGAGGAGCGCAGCCGCTGGCGCGACATCTCCAGCAGCCCGAAGCGGGAGATGCGCCCGATCTGCACGCGGGCCCGGTCCGCCTTGACCGCCTCGCGCAGGCGGTTTTCCACCTCGCGCTGGTGGCGCGGCGGGCCCATATCGATGAAGTCGATGACGATCAGGCCCCCAAGGTCGCGTAGGCGCAGTTGCCGGGCGATCTCGTCGGCAGCCTCTAGGTTGGTGTTGAGGGCCGTCTCCTCGATATCGGCGCCCTTGGTGGCGCGTGACGAATTGATGTCGATCGAGATCAACGCCTCGGTATGATCGATGGCGATCGCACCGCCGGAGGGCAGCCGCACGTCGCGCTGGAACGCCGACTCGATCTGGCTCTCGATCTGGTACCGGGAGAACAGGGGCACCGGGTCGGTGTAGTGCTTGAGCTTCTGCCGGTTGTACGGCATGACCTGGTCGACGAAGTCGCGCGCCTTGGCGAAGACCTCCTGGTCATCGACCAGGATCTCGCCAATGTCCGAGCGCAGGTAGTCGCGCAGGGCCCGGATGATGACGTCGCTTTCTTGATAGACCAGGAAGGGCGCCGAACGCTCGGCGGTGGCGTTCTGGATGGCGTCCCAGAGCTTGAGCAGGTAGTCCAGGTCCCACTGGAGCTCCTCGGTGCTGCGCCCGACGCCGGCGGTGCGCACGATCAGGCCCATGCCCTCGGGAACGTCGAGTTGGCGCAGACTTTCACGGATCTCGGCGCGGTCCGAACCCTCGATCCGCCGCGAGACGCCTCCGGCGCGCGGGTTGTTGGGCATGAGCACGAGGTAGCGCCCGGCCAGGCTGATGTAGGTCGTCAGCGCGGCGCCCTTATTGCCGCGCTCTTCCTTATCAACCTGGACCAGGACTTCCTGGTTTTCGCGCAGCCCGTCCTTCGGCGTGTTGCGTTCACCGTCTTTGGAGGTGAAATAGGCGGGCGCGATCTCCTTGAAGGGCAGGAAGCCGTGGCGCTCTGCGCCGTACTGGACAAACGCCGCCTCGAGGCTCGGCTCAACCCGGGTGATGATCCCCTTGTAGATGTTGGCCTTTTTCTGTTCGCGGGAGGGGGCCTCGATGTCGAGATCGTAGAGGATCTGGCCGTCCACGAGTGCCACGCGCAACTCTTCCGGTTGAGTTGCGTTGATCAGCATTCTTTTCATGGGTGCGCAATCTCCGCAGCCCTGCCGCCATCGCTGCCAGGCGCTCGGGGCGGATAGCACGGCAGTGCGGTATCGCACGCCTTGGCCACGCCGCAACGCCGGTCTCGGGCCACATCGGTGGCACCGACCAGGCGGCGAACCAGACCATCCAGTGCGACAACTCCGTCCGTGTCATCCGCGCTCAACTCCTGTGAAGGGGCGCAGGGCTCATTGGTCGTGGTGGACTGGCCCACGCCACCACGGGCGCAGGCCGATTGTTTCGTTCTGATTTTGCTCGACGATGCCGCACGCGGTGCGACACCGTATGAAACCGTTTTCGCGACCGGGATGAATCCGTTTGCCGCGTGCGGCTAATTGTATCAGTCACTTGCGCCAACCTTCAAATTTATTCTTTTGCTAAAATCCGCGCATGAGCGCCTCTGATCCCAAGGTTCGACACCATCAGGTACTGGCCGAAGAGGCCGGGCAACGAATCGACAACTTTCTCCTGCGTCAGCTCAAGGGGGTGCCACGCAGCCGGATCTACCGATTGCTGCGCCGCGGCGAGGTGCGCGTCGATGGCGGACGGGCACGACCTACGCGGCGCCTGAATACCGGTGAGGTGGTAAGGATCCCGCCCGTGTCGGGCCAGCGCCAGGCTGCCGACATCCAGTCCGCCGGGCTCCCCGATGGCCTGGAAGCGCGGTTGCGCGGCGGCGTCCTTTACGAGGACGAGCGGCTGCTGGTGCTGAACAAGCCGTCGGGGCTGGCCGTGCACGGCGGCTCCACCGTCCGGGTGGGGCTGGTCGAGGCGGGTCGGGCCATCCGCCCTGAGTTGCCCTTTATCGAGCTGGTCCATCGGCTCGATCAGGAGACCAGCGGGTGCCTGATGCTGGCCAAGCGGCGCTCGACCCTACGCCGGCTCCATGAGCAACTGCGCCACGGACAGGTCGAGAAGCACTACACTGCGCTGCTTGTCGGGCCGTTGCGGGATCGAGGAACGGTGCGCGTCGACGCCCCGCTGGAGCGCCTCCCCGGGGCGCCGCGGGAGCGTCAGGTGCGTGTCAGCAAGCAAGGGCGCAAGGCGGCGACCGACTTTCTCGTCGAGCAACGATGGCCGCAGGCGACGCTGGTGACGGCCCGGCTGGAGACGGGGCGCACACACCAGATCCGTGTGCATGCGCGCCACATCGGGCATCCGGTCGCTGGTGACGAGCGCTACGGGGATCGCTCGGTCAACAGCACACTCCGGGCATTCGGTCTGCGCCGACTCTTCTTGCACGCCGCATCGCTGCGCCTGCAGCACCCGGATAGCGGGGACCCCATTTGCGTCCAGGCGCCGATGGACGATGAACTGGAAGCGGTACTTGAGCGCCTGTCGCAATCAGCCAATGAGGAGTCAGCATGAGCGAAGAGACGTCGGAGCGTGAGGCCCTACTGGAACTGCTGAAGGAAAACATCCGCGAACAGAGACGGGCGCGGCGCTGGCGTCTGATCACACGCGGTGCGGTGCTGGCGATCGTCGTGCTGGTGGCGATCTCCTTGGGGCGGTTCGACTTCGCCGCGGAAGAGGAGGTCGGCCCTCACACCGCGGAGGTGCGCATCGACGGACCGATCATGTCCGACTCCGCGGCGAGCGCCGAGCAGGTCATCCGCGGCCTGGAGCGAGCCTTTGAGGCGGACGATGTGGCCGGGGTGGTCCTGCGGATCAACAGCCCGGGCGGCAGCGCCGTGCATTCGCGCCAGATCTTCCAGGAGATCCAGCGCCTTCGCGATGAGCATGACGAGATTCCGGTGCACGCGGTGATCGAGGATGTGGGCACCTCAGGGGCCTACTACGTCGCGGCCGCCGCGGATCAGATCCACGTCAACGAATCGAGCATCGTCGGCTCCATCGGTGTGATTATGGGTAGCTTCGGCATCGGTGAGGCGCTGGAGAAGCTGGGCATCGAGCGGCGTATCTACACCGCCGGCGAGGACAAGGCCTTCCTCGATCCCTTCGCCCCGGAGAAGGAGGAGCACGTGGAGCACGTCCGGACCATGCTGGACGATATCCACGGTCAGTTCATCGCCGCCGTGCGCGCGGGCCGCGGCGAGCAGATCGATGACGCCGGCGCCGATGAGGATCGGCTCTTCTCCGGGCTGATCTGGACCGGACAGCAGAGTCTGGAGAAGGGGCTTGCCGATGAGATCGGCAGCGTGCGCAGTGTCGCCCGGGATGTCATCGGCGAGGAGGAACTGATCGACTATACCGCGCGGCGCGACTTCCTCTCTCAGCTCGCGGAGCGTTTCGGCACCGCCGTGGGGCAGGGCGCCTATCAGGCGCTGCAGTCTCTGGAGTACCAGCCCCGCTGAACGGCTCCCACCACATGTGCCGCCGGGGTCACCACGCCCCGGCGGCACCGCGCACTCAGGGCAGCCGGAAACCTCGGCGACGCAGAAGCTGCGCCACTCCGATCAGCGGCAGGCCGATCAACGCCGAAGGGTCACGGCTTTCCACCGACTCGAGCAAAGCAGCCCCAAGGCCCTCGGAGCGAATGGCGCCCGCGCAGTCGAGGGGTCGGTCGGTGCGGACGTAGCGCTCGATGGTCTCGGTATCGAGAGCCCGGAAGCGGACCTGCACCGTCTCCAGCAACGGCTCCTCGATGTCGCCCTGGCGCACACTGACCGCCGTGAGAAAGCGCACGCTCTGCCCGGAGACCCGGACGAGTTGCTCGCAGGCGCGCTCCTCAGTGCCCGGTTTGCCCAGGATATCCATGCCGAGGGCTGCGACCTGATCGCTGCCGATCACCACTGCGTGCGGGTGGCGCTCGGCCACCGCCCGGGCTTTCTCCCGGGCCAGGCGCATCACTGCATCCTCGGGCGTCTCGTCGTCGGCGATGCGCTCGTCGATGTCGGCGGCATCGACCTCAAAAGGGACGCCTAGACGCTCGAGCAGTGCCCGGCGATAAGGTGAGGCCGAGGCCAGAATCAGCGATCGTGAATCAGATGAATCAGGCATGGAAAAACCCTGTCGATTTGCCAAAAGCCGTGCACCCTAGCGCCGCAAACGGCGCACTACCAGCACTTTACAGTATCCGGCGGCGGGGCTAGTATGCGGAGCCTTATGTTGCCGGACGGGCTGGCCCCAGACGATTTCGGTGCGCCGCCTCGGGTCCACGAGGGGACCCTGGCGCTGCCCAGCATGCCACGCCTGGCGCCGTTGCTTGCGGTGCAGGAAGGGCAGGCGTGGGTGCGTCTGGAAGGGGGGCTGGATGAGGCTGGTCGACGAGTCCTAGAGGGACGCATCGAAGCCAGCGTGCCAGTGACCTGTCAGCGCTGCCTCGGGATCTACCATCACCCCGTTTCCGGGGCATTCCGGGTGGTTGTGGTGGCGACCGAGGAGGAAGGCGAGGCCTTGCCGGACGACCTGGAGCCGTACGTAAGCGGCTCGTCCGTTCGCCCCCTGCAGGTCGTCGAGGAAGAGATCCTCCTGGCGCTGCCGGTGGTATCGCGACATCCGGGGGAGGAGTGCGCACCCCCTGAACACGGCGCAGGCGTTGCGCGGGAGGCCCTGAGCCCCTTTGCAAGCCTGCAGGGTAAGGTCCGCCGCCGCGGTTCGGGCGACTAGGCGGGCTGACCCGGGAGAACAGAATTTCGGAACCGATCGGAGCTAGAGAACCATGGCCGTACAGCAGAATCGCAAGACGCCCTCCAAGCGTGGCATGCGCCGCTCCCACGACAGCCTGAGCAAGCCGACGCTCTCCACGGAGCAGAGCACCGGTGAGACCCATCGCCGGCACCACGTCAGCGCCGATGGCTACTATCGCGGCCGCAAGGTAACCCGCGGTCAGGACGACTGAGCCGGTTCGCCGTGGAGTTCATCGCGCCGTACAACCGGGCATCCGGGTGGGTGAGGGCATGACGGACCGCATCACCCTGTCTCTGGATGCGATGGGCGGGGATCACGGCCCCAGCGTCGTGGTCCCCGCTGCGCTGAAAGCCCTGGAGCGCCACCCGCATCTGCACGTCGTGCTGGTCGGCCAGGAGGAGGCCGTGCGGGCGCACTTGGACGGCGCTGAGGGAAGCGGTGTCGAGCGAATCCATGTGCGCCACTGTACCCAAGTGGTCGCGATGGACGAGCCACCGTCGCAGGCGTTGCGCTCCAAAAAAGACTCCTCCATGCGCGTGGCGCTGGAGATGGTCAAGGACGGGGCGGCGGATGGGTGCGTCAGCGCCGGGAACACCGGCGCGCTCATGGCCACCGCCCGTTACCTGCTGAAGACCCTACCCGGCATCGATCGGCCGGCGATCATGGGCACCATCCCCACGATTGGCGGCGCCACGCACATGCTGGATCTCGGCGCCAATGTCGATTGCACCGGGGAGCACCTCTTCCAGTTCGGCGTGATGGGCGCGGTGGCGACCGAGGCCGTCTACGGGCTCGAGCGCCCGCGCGTTGGGTTGCTGAACATCGGGGAAGAGGAGATCAAGGGGAACGAGTCGGTGAAGCACGCGGCGGAACTGCTGCTCGACTCCGATGAGATTCACTACACGGGCTACGTCGAAGGCGACGGCGTCTTCAAGGGAGAGGCGGATGTCGTGGTCTGCGATGGCTTCGTCGGTAACGTGGCGCTGAAGTCGAGTGAGGGCGTAGCGTCGTTGATCTCTGAGTACATGCGCCGCGAGTTCCGCCGCAACCTCCTCTCGCGCGTCGCCGGACTGATCGCGCTGCCGGTGCTTCGCTCCCTGCGTCGCCGCATTGACCCACGTCAATACAACGGTGCAAGCCTTCTGGGGCTGCGCGGGGTGGCCCTCAAGAGCCACGGCTCGGCGGACAGCTTCGCCTTCGGCCGGGCTATCGACACGGCCGTCCGGGAAGCCGAGCAGCGAGTCCCGGAACTGATCAATGCGCGCATCGAGCGGCTGCTGGGGGCGAAAGAAGGGGCGTGAGCAACGCAAGGATTATCGGAACGGGAAGCTACCTCCCGGAGCGTGTGATCACCAACAGCGATCTCGAGCAGCTCGTCGAGACCTCGGATCAGTGGATCCGCGAGCGGACCGGGATTGGCGAGCGCCGGGTGATCGGCGATCAGGAGGTCTGCGGTGACCTCGGCCGGATCGCGGCACAGCGCGCGATGGAGGCGGCCGGTGTCAGCGGGGACGACATCGACCTGATCGTCTATGCCACGTGCACCCCGGACCGCATCTTTCCGAGCACGGCCTCTTCACTGCAGCGGGCGCTGGGTGTGCGCCCGGGCGCAGCCGCCTTCGACATCTCGGCCGCCTGCTCTGGCTTTATCTACGCGCTGGGCATTGCCGAGCGTTTCGTGCGTTGCGGTGATGCCCAGCGTGCGCTGGTGGTCGGCGCGGAGGCCATGACCCGGATCCTGGATTGGGAGGATCGCGGGACCTGCGTGCTCTTTGGCGATGGCGGCGGCGCCGTCGTCCTCGAGGCCTCGGACGAGCCCGGCGTGCTATCCACGCATCTGCACTGCGATGGCCGTTATGAGCCGCTGCTCTATGTCCCGTGGGGGCCGGGGCGGGGCTATGCCGCCCTGGGCAGCGAAAGCGGCTACATCCACATGCGTGGCAACGAGGTGTTCAAGGTTGCGGTAAACACCCTGACCCGGATCGTGGAAGAGACGCTGGACTCCGCCGGCGTGGAGAAGGGTGCGGTCGATTGGCTGGTCCCGCACCAGGCCAATATCCGTATCATCCAGGCCACCGCAAAGAAACTCGACCTGCCCATGGAGCGGGTTGTCGTTACGGTCGGCGAACATGGCAACACGTCCGCCGCCTCGATCCCGATCGCGCTGGATACGGCGGTGCGTGACGGCCGGATCCAGCGCGGGGAGACGCTGCTGCTGGAGGCCTTTGGCGGCGGATTTACCTGGGGGTCGGCGCTGGTGCGGTACTAGCCCCCCGAGACGAATCCCTAGCAGGAGCCAAGATGAGCAACAACACCCCCGAATTCGCGATGGTCTTCCCCGGCCAGGGCTCCCAGGCGGTTGGGATGATGGCGTCCTGGCAGCAGGAAGAGACCGTCCGCACCACATTCCGCGAGGCCTCTGAGGCGCTGGGCTACGATCTCTGGGCGTTGACCGCCGACGGCCCGGCTGAGGAACTCGATCGTACGGATCGCACCCAGCCCGCGATTCTGGTAGCCAGCGTGGCGCTCTGGCGCCTTTGGCAGGCGCGCGGCGGGGCCGAACCCGCGATGCTTGCAGGACACAGCCTGGGCGAGTATAGCGCGCTGGTGGCCGCCGGCTCCCTGCAGTTGGCCGATGCCGCCGTGCTCGTTGCCGAACGCGGTCGCTATATGCAGGAGGCTGTGCCGGCTGGAGAGGGCGCCATGGCGGCAGTCATCGGGCTTGAGGATGAACAGGTCCGTGAGATCTGCGCCAGCGCCGCCCAGGGTGCCGTGGTGCAGCCGGTGAATTTCAATGCGCCCGGACAGGTCGTCATCGCCGGCAATCGGGAGGCCGTCGAGCGGGCCGGGACCGCGGCCAAGGATGCCGGCGCCAAGCGGGTGCTGCCGCTGCCGGTCAGCGCGCCGTCTCACTGCAGCCTGATGCAGCCGGCGGCCGAGCGTCTGGCGCAGCGCCTGGAGGAGGTGACCATCGAGCCGCCTTGCCGGCCCGTTATCCACAACGTCGATCTGTCGGTCAGCCGGGACGCGGCATCGATCCGGAGCCGTCTGGTCGAGCAGCTGGCCAGCCCGGTGCGGTGGACGGAGACAGTCCAGAAGATGGCCGGTGATGGGGCTCAGGTCCTGGCCGAGTGTGGACCGGGTAAGGTGCTCAGCGGACTGACCCGACGGATCGAGCGCAGCCTGCAGGGCGCTGCGCTGAGCGATCCCGAGTCCTTTGAAGACCTGCTGAACCGGTTTCCGGCGGCGGGCTAACGCTCACTGAATTGTTTGGAAGGAGGCAGCGTGCACGGCAAAGATGACCTGCAGGGGCAGATCGCCCTGGTGACCGGCGCGAGCCGGGGGATCGGCCGGGCGGTCCTGGAGGCCCTGGGCCGCTCCGGGGCCACGGTCATTGGTACCGCGACCAGCGAGCAGGGTGCCGAGGGGATCCGTCAGCGCCTCTCCGAAGCTGGCCTTCAGGGCACCGGCATGGCGTTGGATGTGACCGACTCGGAGCAGATCGGCGAGGTTCTTGCGTCCATCGGCCGCGATTTCGGGGCCCCGACCATCCTGGTCAACAACGCGGGCATTACCCGCGACAACCTGCTCATGCGCATGAAGGATGATGAGTGGGATCAGATCATCGACACCAACCTCAGCTCGGTCTATCGCATGAGCAAGGCGTGCCTGCGCGGCATGATGAAGGCCCGCGGCGGGCGGATCATCAACATCGGCTCCGTGGTCGGCGCCATGGGCAACGCCGGTCAGGCCAATTACTCTGCGGCGAAGGCCGGCATCATGGGCCTGACCAAGTCGATGGCCCGGGAGCTTGGGGCACGCAACATCACGGTGAACACGGTGGCGCCCGGATTCATCGAGACCGACATGACGGCCGCCATGAGCGAAGACCAGCGCGCTGCGCTGATTGGCAATGTGCCGCTGGAGCGGTTGGGCAGCCCGGAGGATATCGCCGCGGCGGTGTCTTTCCTGGCGTCGCCGGCCGCCGGCTACATCACCGGTGAGACGCTGCACGTCAACGGCGGCATGTACATGGCCTGAAACCCCTTTCGACACAATCGGTTGTACACGGTACAGGATTCCGCCGGGGCGTTCTGGTACTCGGCGAACTGTTCCCCTACAATACGCGCCGCAGCCGGAAGACTGCGCCAATTAGAACCTCGGAGGACCTTTTAATGAGCAGCATCGAAGATCGCGTCAAGAAAATCGTCGTCGAGCAACTGGGGGTCAAAGAGGAAGAGGTCACTGGTGAGGCCTCGTTCGTGGACGACCTTGGCGCCGACTCGCTGGACACCGTCGAGCTCGTGATGGCGCTCGAGGAAGAATTCGAGTGCGAGATCCCCGACGAGGAGGCCGAGAAGATCACGACGGTCCAACAGGCCGTGGACTACATCAAGAAGCACCTGGAGGGGTAACCCCTCGGGGCCACAGTCTGAAGGCGCAGCGGGGCCGGTCCGGTGGACCGGCCCCGATACATTCTGCGCCGCGAAGGACAACAAGGTATGGATGATCGAGCCGTCGTCGTAACCGGGCTGGGGGTTGTCTCCCCGGTCGGTAACTCCGCTGCTGAGGCCTGGTCCGCCGTGACCGAAGGCCGCAGCGGCATCCGGACCATTACCGAGTTTGATACGTCCAGCCATTCCGTGCGCTTCGGGGGGACGATCGAGGGCTTTGACGTCTCGGAGTACCTCCCGCGCAAGGAAGCCCGGCGGATGGACCCGTTCATCCATTACGCCTTCGGCGCCTGTGCCGAGGCGCTGGACCAGTGTGGCCTGGAGGTCCGCGACGACAATGCGGACCGGATCGGGCTCTCGATCGGCTCGGGGATCGGCGGTATCCAGGGGATCGAGACAGGGCACCAGGCCCTGATCGAAGGCGGACCGCGCAAGGTGTCGCCGTTCCTGGTCCCGAGCAGCGTGATCAACATGGCAGCCGGGAACCTATCGATCCACTACGGGCTCCGGGGCCCCAACCTGGCCACGGTAACCGCCTGCGCCGCCGGCACCCACAACCTGGGGGTCTCCGCGCGCATGATCGCGGCAGGCGATGCCGATGTCATGATCGCTGGGGGCGCCGAGAAGTGCATCACGCCGCTGGGACTGGCAGCTTTCTCCTCCGCGCGGGCGCTGTCCAGCCGGAACGACGACCCGCAGCGGGCGAGCCGGCCCTGGGATGTCGGCCGCGACGGTTTCGTGCTCAGTGAGGGGGCGGCTGTCCTGGTGCTCGAGTCCTACGCCCATGCCCGTGCCCGCGGGGCGGAGATCCTCGCCGAGCTGGCCGGCTTCGGCACCAGTTCGGACGCCCATCACATCACGCAACCGGCGGAGAGTGGCGAAGGGGCGCAGCGTTGCATGACGCGGGCGCTGGAGGACGCTGCCATGGATCCGGCGGACATCGATTACATCAACGCCCATGGCACCTCGACGCAGGTTGGCGACCTGGCCGAGGCCGCCGCCGTGAAACGGCTGTTTGGCGCGCATGCCGGCGACGTGCCCATGAGCTCGACCAAGTCGACGACCGGGCACCTGCTCGGTGCAGCCGGCAGCCTTGAGGCCGTGTTCAGCGTGTTGGCGCTGCGCGATGGGGTCATCCCGCCCACGTGCAACCTCCACGAGCCCGAAGCCGACTGCGCCGGCCTTGACCTGGTCCCCGGTGAGGCGCGACGCCAGCCGCTGCGGACGGTGCTCAGCAACTCCTTTGGATTCGGCGGGACGAACGCCTCCCTGATCTTCCGCGTACCCAGCTGAGAAGTGGGGGCCCTTGAGCCGTAAGCAACTGGTCAACGGCAGAGCGGATACGGCCCTCGACGCCGAGGACCGCGGCCTGGCCTATGGGGACGGGCTGTTCGAAACCGTCGCGGTATACCGGGGGCGGTTGTGCCTCTGGGATTACCACATGGACCGGCTGCTCGACGGGGCACGTCGGCTCGGCCTGCCAGAACCACCACTGGCCACCCTGAAGGAGGAGGCTCGCTTCCTGACCGAGCGGGTCGATCGAGGGGTGCTCAAGGTCGTCTACACCCGCGGCAGCAGCGAAGGGCGGGGGTACCTGCCCCCGTCCCGGCCCATTCCCACCCGCATCCTCACGCTGTACAACCCGCCGGCGATCCCGCCCGAGCGCTGGCATGGGGTGGATGTCCGTCTGTGCCGGACGCGTATCAGCATCCAGCCCCGCTTGGCCGGCATCAAACACCTGAATCGCCTGGAGCAGGTGATGGCCCGCTCCGAGTGGCGGGACACTGCCATCGCAGAGGGCTTGATGCTCGATGCCGACGGGCTCATCGTAGAAGGCACCGCGACCAATGTCTTTGCTGTTCGCAGCCGGACGCTGCTGACGCCCCCGCTGACCCATGCGGGGGTTGCGGGCGTAATGCGCCGGTGGGTCCTTGAGCAGGCCGAGGGGTTCGGATTGCGGGTGGAAGAACGCGGCTTCTACCCGGAGGAGCTGCGCCAGATGGATGAGTTGTTCCTGACCAACAGCCTGATCGGGTTGTGGCCAGTCCGCTCGGTGGCGGGTACGCAGCTTCCGGTCGGGCCGGTGAGCCGGGGCTACCTGGAGCAGATGGCGGGGCGAGGGCTCACGCCGCTTGTCGGCCGTTCCGAAATCCCCGGAGAAAGGCGTTGATCACCCGCCTGACGCCGCGCTGGTGGCTTGTTGTAGCCTCGCTGCTCGCACTTGTGCCGATCGTCGCCGGAGGTTGGCTCTTCTATGAACTCGATCGGCGCCCCCTGGCCGTCGCGGATCCACCGGATACCCTCGAACTCCCGCGCGGGAGCTCGCTGCACGCCATCGGACGGGAGTTGGAGTCCCGCGGCTGGATCTCGCCCGCGACGCGTTTCGCGCTGCGCGTTTACGGACGGTTGACCGGGGCCTCCGCGGGACTCAAGGCCGGTGAGTACCAAGTGGAAGAGGGGATGACGGTGCGCCAGCTCCTGGCACGGATGCAGGCCGGGCAGGTCAAATTGCACCGTCTGACCTTTGTCGAGGGGTGGACGTTCGCTCGCCTGCGCGAGGCCGTGAAAGAGCACGAGGCCCTTGAGCAGACTCTGGAAGACGTTCCCGATGAGCGGGTGATGGAAGAGCTCGGCTTCACTGAGCGGCACCCGGAGGGCATGTTCTTCCCGACCACGTACCGTTTCCCGCGGGGGGCGACCGATCGGGATTTGCTGCGTGTCGCCGCCGGCCAGATGCGCCAGGAACTGGCCCGGGTCTGGTCGCAGCGCCAGCCAGAGCTTCCCTTGGAGGACCCCTACGAGGCGCTGATACTGGCCTCCATCATTGAGCGTGAGACCGGTCGCGATGATGAGCGACGCAAGGTGGCGGGGGTCTTTGTCCGCCGGCTGGAGCAGGGCATGCGGCTGCAGACCGACCCGACGGTGATCTACGGCCTGGGCGACGACTACGATGGACGGCTGCGCAGGGCGGATCTGCGGCGTGATACCCCGTACAACACCTACACGCGCCATGGGCTGCCCCCAACCCCGATCGCGCTGCCCGGGCGTGCGTCGCTGGAGGCAGCCGTGGATCCGAAACCGGGCAGTGCGCTGTACTTCGTCTCGCGGGGTGACGGTAGCCATCATTTTTCCGACACGTTGGACGAACACAACGCAGCCGTCCGACGCTACATCCTGGAGGAGGAGTGACCCAAGCGGGGCGTTTTATCACCGTTGAAGGGCTGGAAGGTGCCGGCAAGACCACCTGCCTGCGGGCGATCGAGCAGCTGCTCGAGGCCGCGGGCATCGAACGCCCTCTGTTCACTCGTGAGCCGGGCGGGACCCCCTTTGGTGAGGCGTTGCGCAGCACCCTGCTCGACCCCCGTCACCGCGGACTCAGCGCCGAGGCGGAAGCCTTGACCGTCTTCGCCGCCCGCGCCGAGCATCTGGCGCAGGTCATCCATCCGGCGTTGGCAGCGGGGTGCTGGGTCATCAGTGACCGGTTCACCGATGCCACCTACGCCTATCAGGGGGGTGGCCGCGGGCTCGGCGACGACCGGATCGCTGTATTGGAGGAGTGGGTGCAGGGCGACTTTGCCCCCGATCGCACCCTGCTGCTCGATGTGGATCCGGCCGTGGGACGTTCGCGGGTTGCCAGCCGTGGGGACGGAGAAGACCGCTTCGAGCAGGAGCAAGACCCGTTCTTCCGCGCCGCACGTGCGGCCTACGCCCGGCGGGCCGCAGCGGATCCTGAACGCTTTCGGTGTATTGACGCCAACCGCACGGAAGAGGAGGTGGCCCGACAGGCGCGCGAGGCGCTGGCTGACCTTGTCTCGGGGGGAGCTCCCGATGGCTGAAGGCGCCAGAGCGCAGCAGGAGTGGGTACCGACGGGGCAGGGACGCGAGCAGCTGCCACCTTGGCTCGCTCCGGAACTCGACCGTCTGCTCACCCTCTACGATCAGGGCCGGCTGCACCACGCCCTGCTGCTTACCGGGCGGACCGGCCTGGGGAAGCGCCTGTTGGCCGGCGTCCTGGCCCGGGCGCTGCTCTGTCTGGCCACCGAGGGGCAACCGCAGCGCCCTTGTGGAACCTGCCGGGGCTGTCAGCTGACCGCCGGGGGTGGCCATCCTGATCTGCGCACACTCGGACCGAGCAGCGCCAGGGAACGCGGCGAGATCGTTGTCGATAGTGTCCGCGGGCTGGTGGAGTTCCTGCACCTCAGTGCGCAACGGGGCGGGAGTCGGGTGGCGGTGATCGTGCCCTGTGACCGCCTCAACCGCGCGGCGGCCAACAGCCTGCTCAAGACCCTGGAGGAGCCTCCCGCTGGCGTCTTCTTGATCCTTGCCACCGGTCGGCCCGGACGCTTGCCGCCGACCGTCCGCAGCCGGTGCACCGTACACCGACTGGCACCGCCACCTTGGGCGATGGCACGGCAATGGCTGGTGGAGCAGGGCACGGGCACCGACGATCCGGCGAGGGCAGACAAGGCGCTGGCGCTGGCCGGCGGCATGCCGCTCAGCGCCTGGCAGGTCCTCCAGGAGCAAGGGCTGGAGGGCTACGAGGCGCTGCTCCAGCAGCTGCACCGGTTGAGCGCCGGTGGCGACCCGGTCAAGGAGGCGGAAACCTGGGAGCGGACGCCGGAGCTGCTCGCCGACGCCGTCGCCGCCATCCTCGCCGACTTGCTTCGACAGGGGCATGGCGCGCCGGATCGCGGGCTGTTGCCCGGGACCCTGGCGCAGCAGCTGGTGCGCTCAGCGTCGCTGGACGCGCTCCATCACGCCTTCCTCCGCCTGGGCGAGCACCGGCGCGGTCTCGACCAGCCCCTGAATGGCCGCCTGGCTGCCGAGGCAATCTTCCTCGACCTGGCTGCAGCCCTGCGGCCAGCCCGTCAATCGGCGGCCAGGCAGGCCTGAAGTCGCCGCCACGCCTCTTCGAGATCCTCGCTGGTGTTGTAGAAGTGTGGCGAGAAGCGAATCCCTCCGCATCTTGCGGCACATGCCACGTCCTGGGAGCGCAACCGGGATAGCAGCCGCTCGGGATCGGTCCCCGGGACACGGAAGGTCACGATTCCGGCATGCCGATCCGGCGCGGCCGGTGTCACCAACTCGAACCCGTGCCGCTCGACGCCCTCCATGACCGCCCGGGCATTCGCCAGGACGCGCTTTTCGACCTCATCGAGTCCGGTTTCCTCGAGTACCGCCAGGCTGGCCTCGAGGGCGTGCATACCGAGCAGGTTCGGGCTGCCCGGTTCCAGGCAACGGCCGGAGGCGGCAGGCTCCCAGTCGGCGCGATCGAAGGCACCGAGCTCCTCCGCCATGTGCCAGCCGACCTGCCAGAGGCGCAGATCCTCCCGCACCCTTGGGTGGACGTACAGCCCCCCAATGCCCTCCGGGCCGAGCATCCACTTGTGGCCATCGGCCACGATGAAATCGGCATCCACGCAGAGACGAAGCGCGCCAAGGGTCTGGATGGCATCCACGCACAGCAGCACCCCGCGTTCGCGGCAGGCGTTGCTCAGTCGCTCCAGGTCCATGCGCAGCCCGGTGCCGTACTGGACGCTGCTGACCGGGAGCAGACGCGTCTGCGGTGTGAGGGCGTCGATCAGGGCATCCTCGGGGGTAGCGCCGTGGTGCAACCGCACCCGCCGAACCCGGACCCCGTAGTGCCGCTCCAGCGACTGCCAGATCCAGCGATTGGAGGGGAACTCGTGGTCGTTGACGATCACCTCGTCGCCGGATTGCCACGGGACGCCGTGGGCGACCATGGAAAGGCCGGCTGAGGTATTGGGGATCAGGGCGATGTCGGCCGCGGCCGCTTCACCAAGGCCCATGAGCCGCGCCAGGCGGGCGCGCAGCCGATCCTCCGCGGCCAGCCAGCCGGGGTAGTCGGCAGCCCCTCGATGAAGACACTCGTCGGCGAACCGGTGAACGGCATCGCGGGCACGCCGGGGCCAGGTGCCGACGCCGGCGTGATTAAGGTAGACCAGGTTCGGGTCCAGGGGGAACTCGGGATGAGCCATCGCCGTCGCTCGTTGTTATCAGCGCTGCGGGGCGACCGAGTATACCGGGCCCCGGAGCGGTTTGTCCGCCCGGCAGGATCGGCGCGCAGGGGCGTCAGCAAGGTTTGCGGCGTCGGGTGACCGCCGGTTCGCGGCATCACCGTTAGAGCCGTGGAAGGTATATTATGTTAAATATTCTATCAGACGAACAGCGCGGCTCTCCCGCCGCGCTGCCGTTGGCTCGCTTGCGGCCCTCTCCCTCTCCACTCAACTGCCGGGCCGCTTGTAACCATCCACCATGCCAGCGGTCAGGTTCTGATTCTCACGCCGGCCGGAGAGCGTCACGCCCAGGATGTGCATGCCGACCAATGCCAGCAGCGTGTAGGAGCCGACGATGTGCACATCCGCGATCACCTCCCCGGGCAGCTGCGCGCCGTACAGGAACCCAAGCGGCCCCGCGCCGCGATCCAGCGCCGGCAGCATCATGCCCGATACGGACGCGATCACCAGCCCCAGGAGCAGGACCACCGCCATCACACCGCCCTGTGGGGGATGGCCGAGATAGCGACGATCCTCTCCGGTGCTCATCGCACGCAGATGCGCCATCAACGCACGCGGCCCCGGCACGAAGTGCGAGAAACGTGCCTGTGGCGGCCCGACGAATCCCCAGACGATCCGCGCCAGCACGACCACGGTCAGCAAGTAACTGACCCACAGGTGGGCAGGCATCTCGCCAATCACCGCGGTGAAGAACGACGCCGCAAAGAGGAACGTAATCAGCCAGTGACTGCCACGAACCACCGGGTCCCAGACATAGATGGTGCGCTGCTCCATGAGTCCTCCCATCGCTCGGATGCGCCGGCCTGCGGGCCTTTAGCCCTGGCCGGCCATTCACAGAGGTCTCCCGACCCAAACGCCGCAGCCGGGAGGCAGGGTGTGGCGAATTGTTTCAGCCACTGCGCCCGCAGCCTATCTGTACAACTTTTGTACAACAATACCCCGTAGACGGTTACCCGCGGGGCCAACAAGCTGGGTGCGCACCAGGTGGGACAACGATAGCCTGTGCTGTGATCCCTGACTCAGCCGTCATTAACGAAAAAAATATTCCATTGCGCTGCAGGGTGTCGCTGTGCTCAGACCTGTCGGGTCTCACGCCAGCGCTGCGCGTGCTCCTCGTCGCTGATGTTCCACTCCTGTTCGATGAACTGCTTGTCGCCTGTCTCGAGCAGCGCCCACTGGACGAAGTCGGCGGCATCCTCCGGCGTGTGGAGCTGGCCGTTCTGCTTGAGCTTGATGAACCGGTCCACGGCCGGGAAGCGCTCCGGCGTCTGGGTACGGATGTGATGCTGCATCGGGGTGTCGATGACCCCAGGTCGCACGGAGCCCACCAGGACGCCGTGGCGCCAGAGTTCATCCCGATAAACCTGATAGGCCATGAACAGCGCGGCCTTGCTGGTGCAGTAAGCCCCCCAACCCATGGACGGCTTGTGTGCCGCTCCGGAAGAGATATGCAGGATGCGACTGCCGCGTTCCATCCCGGGTAGCAGCCCTTGGGTGAGGAAGACCGGCGCCTCCACATTGACCTTCATGGCCTGTTG
Source organism: Ectothiorhodospiraceae bacterium (assembly GCA_003552345.1). Classification (GTDB taxonomy): domain Bacteria; phylum Pseudomonadota; class Gammaproteobacteria; order Nitrococcales; family Halorhodospiraceae; genus Halorhodospira. The sequence goes on along the minus strand of PULM01000043.1, from coordinate 33,282 downwards.
CCACGCCTCCAGATCCACCTCGCTGAGCGGCCCTACTGGATCGAGCAGCCCCGCGTTGTGAACCAGGGCCCGGATGCGATACCCCTCAGTGGCCTTCGCGATCCGGACGCGATCCTCCGCCTTGGCGATATCCGCGCTCAGCACCCGGATCCGTTCCGGGTCGGCACTGGCCGTCTCGCTCAGGGGCTCTGACCGCCGCCCCACCGTGAGCACTTGGGCTCCGTCTCTGGCAAGCCCGCGCACCAGCGCCCGGCCGAGCCCGCTGCCACCCCCAGTCACCACAACGAGATCATCTTCCTGCCACTTCATCTCCCGCTCCTTCATAGCAGTCAACGGCCGTCATCCGGGCCGGCAACCCGGTTGGGCGGCACAGCCCCGTCGGCAAAGGCCACCAGAATCCGATGGAGCTGATCAACGATGCGCTGCCTGGCCTCCAGCGCCGCCCATGCACTGTGCGGTGTAATCACCAGATTCGGCAGCGCCGCGATGACCATCGGGTGATCCGCAGGTGGCGGTTCCTGGCTCAGGACGTCGACCGCGGCGGCGCCGATCTCCCCGCTTTGTAACGCCTGTAGCAGCGCAGACTCATCCACGAGTCCGCCCCGGGCGGTGTTGACCAACAACGCGTCCCCGCGCATTCGCTGAAGAACTCGCCCATCGATCAACCCGGCGGTCGTCTCGCTCAGCGGGCAGTGCAGGCTGAGGACATCCACCTCCGGCAACAAATCATGGAATGGTACGCGCCCTGCCCGGCAGCTGACGGCATCGGGTCGTTCGGACACCCAGACATCCATGCCCAGGGCCTCGGCATACGCCGCCACCTGCCTTCCAAGCGTCCCGTAGCCAACAATCCCCAGGCGGCGGCCGGCGATCTCACGCTGGCCCGGATCGATCAGACTGAAATGCGCGCTGCGCGACCACGCCCCTTCACAGACGCGCGCAGTCGCCTCAGGGATGCGGGTGAAATGGTTCAGCATCAGGGCCAGCGTATGCTGAGCTACCGCGGCGGTGCCATAGCCCTGGCAGTTGGTGACGGTGATGCCAAGCTCGCGTGCGGCATCCAGGTCAACATTGTTGGTTCCGGTAGCTGCCACGGCGATCAGGCGCAGCCGAGGCAGACGGCGCAGTGTATCGGCATCAAGCACGACTTTATTCACGATCGCCGCCTCGGCCGACGCTAGCCTCGGTAGCAAGGCCTCGGGGCGGGTGCGGGGATAACACTCGAGCGGGTCGGCCGCCCGCTGCAGCGGCCCTAGATCCAAGTCGCCAAGGTCCAGGGATCCGGCATCAAGAAAGACTACACGCATGATATTGGCCCATGCCCTCTCGACGGCAACCCGACGGTCAACCGCCTCCCAGTTCGTTCGCTATTCTAGGACTTTTCGTCCGTGTACACAGGAGCAACACCGTGGATGCACCACCAGGCCGACAAGGCCCCTGCCCGCTTCCCCCTGAGCACGCGCTGGATCGCGCGGCCCAGCTGCCCTGCCCTCTGCCAGTCATCGCGATAACCGGCCACTCGGGCTCTGGCAAGCCCACTCTGTCGACGGCACTGATCGCGCGGCTGCGCCGCCGGGGCTGGTCACCGGCGATGGTCAAACATGCTCATCACGGCTTCGACATGGATCGCCCCGGCAAGGACAGCCACCGGGCGCGTGAGGCCGGATCCGAGCAGGTCCTGGTGGTCTCCGCACGGCGCTGGGCCCTGTTAACGGAGACGCCGACCGCCGACGAGAACGACGACTTGCTGGCTACCCGCCTAAGTGCCATCGACCCCCAGCGGGCGGATGTCATCCTCGCCGAGGGATTCCGGCACAGCGGCGCCGGGCAGTTGCTCGTTCACAGTCAACGGACCGGGGCCGACCGCCCCGACTTTCGAGCGCCAGGGCTACTCGCGATCGCCACAGACGAGCCCGGGGCCGTTCCAGCTGGTCTGCCGTGCCTCGATCTCGACGGCCACGACGAAATCACCGACTTTGTCGAACAGTGCGCCCGGGAGATTATTGCGCGCATTAGAGGCAACCCGGACAACCATTATTAACACGGCGAATCAATAAGTTAAAAGCGCTCAATCCCTTCCCTGCAGGCTGGACCAGGGTTACATTGATCGAGGCGGCGCAAGCAGAAGCGCTGACCGATAACAAGCATAAGTTCGGGGGTCGGCGACACCCCAACGCAGGGAGGGGATCCAGTATGAGCTACCAGGAGACGTGGCGGGCGTCGATCAATGATCCAGAGACCTTCTGGTTAGGTGAGGCGAGGCGCCTGCAGTGGATGACGGAGCCCACCGCCGCCCTCAGCCAGGATGAACAGGGTCGGCAGCGATGGTTCCAGGGCGGAGAGCTCAATGTCGCCCAGCTTGCCCTCGATGCCCACGTCGATGCCGGCCGCGGCGACCAGGCCGCCCTACTCTACGACTCGCCGGTCAGTGGTGCACGGGCACAGTACACCTATCGGCAATTGCGAGACGAGGTAGCCCAGGCCGCCGGCATGCTGCGCGATCTGGGCGTCGGCCAGGGGGACCGCGTGGTCATCTACATGCCGATGATCCCGGAGGCGGTCATCGCGATGCTTGCCTGCGCACGACTGGGGGCAATCCACTCGGTGGTTTTCGGCGGCTTCGCCGCCAATGAGCTCGCCGTGCGTATCGACGATGCGGCCCCGCGGGTCGTCCTCACCGCAAGCTGCGGGATCGAGGTCGATCGGGTGATCCCCTATCAGCCACTGGTTACCGAGGCCCTGCGCCGGGCAAAACACGCCCCGGATTGCGTCGTCTACGTCAGCCGCCCCGAGGCGGAGGTGGACTGGGCGAGTGAACGCGACCTGGACTGGGGGACCCTGATGGAGCGGGCCAGCCCGGCCGATCCGGTGTCGGTGGATGCCACGCATCCGCTCTACATCCTCTACACCTCGGGCACCACCGGAAAACCCAAGGGGGTCGTCCGCGACAGCGGCGGCTATGCGGTGGCACTGAATTGGAGCCTGGGGGCGGTCTACGATCTGCACCCCGGTGATGTCTTCTGGACGGCCTCCGACGTGGGTTGGGTGGTCGGCCATTCCTATATCGTCTATGGACCGCTGATTCGCGGCTGCACGACGGTGGTCTACGAGGGCAAGCCGGTTCGGACCCCCGATGCGGGCGCGTTCTGGCGGGTCATCTCCGAGTACCGGGCAAAGGCCTTCTTCACGGCGCCCACCGCCTTTCGCGCCATCAAGAAGGAAGACCCCGAGGCGCAGCACTTGCAGCGCTACGATATCTCCTGCCTGGAGAACGTCTTTGTCGCCGGGGAGCGCCTCGATCCACCCACCTACGAGTGGCTAGCGCAGACGCTGCAACGGCCGGTGATTGATCACTGGTGGCAGACCGAAACCGGCTGGCCGATCGTTGCCAATCCGATGGGCATTGAACCCATGCCTGTCAAGAGCGGTTCCGCCACACTGCCGATGGCCGGCTACGACATCCGGGTGCTCGACGACTCCGGGCGCGAGCTTCCGGCCGGCGAACAGGGCAATCTGGCGATACGGCTGCCGCTACCACCGGGGTGTCTGCCAACCCTGTGGAATGATGAGGCCCGCTTTCGCAAATCGTATTTGGACCGCTTCCCGGGCTACTACGACACCTCGGATGGCGGTTTCATCGACGAGGATGGCTATGTCTACGTGATGGGTCGTGTCGATGATGTCATCAATGTGGCTGGCCATCGCCTTTCGACCGGCGAGATGGAAGAGGTCATCGGCGATCATTCGGCGGTGGCCGAGTGCGCGGTGGTCGGTATTCACGACGACACCAAAGGGGAGTTGCCGGTGGCCTTCGTCGTGCTCAAGGACGGCAGTGACATTGAGCAGGAGCAGATCGAGGCGGACCTGACCAGCATGATCCGCAATGAGATCGGTGCCATTGCCTCCCTGCGCCGTGTCGCAGTCGTCCAGAAGCTGCCCAAGACCCGCTCCGGGAAGATCCTGCGCAAGAGCATCCGGACGCTGGCGAAAGAGGCGCGGGAGGAGGTCCCCACCCCTTCAACCATCGACGACGTCTCCAGCCTGGACGAGATCGCGGACGCCATCCGGGCCCACAACCTGGGGCGCTACGCCTGAGACCAACGGCTGGACGCGGCGCACGGCGCGCCGCGTCCAGCACGAGCGCCCGGGTCAATCCAGCGACCAACCGTAGAAACGCCTGAGCTGCTCATAGACGGCCGGGAAAGCGCGGCGCAGTCGGCGTGGATCCGCGAAGAAGGTCTCCGAGGCGACCGCAAAGAACTCGCCCGGGTCCTGCCCGGCATAGGGGTCGATGGGTGCACTGCCCTCTTGCTCTTCCGCTGCGTATCCCTCCATGGTCTGGAAGGCGGGCAGGAAGGCCGCCGACCACTCCTCTACCGTCATGCCCTGGGGCAAGGGTGGGAGGCCATTGACCGTGCCCTGCCCCATGTCGAGTTTGTGGGCGCACTCGTGGATCACCACACTACTCCCCGGCTCCGGGGCCAGCGCATCCTCCAGCGACAAGACCAACGGGCCACCCTCCCATGCCTCCCCGATCAGCGGCCCCTCCTCGATATGGACGATGCCATCTTCATCTTCGTATTCATGGGTTGCGATAAAACCGGCCGGGTACAACAAGACCGTGGTCCACGGCGCGTACCAGTCCAGCCCCAGTTCAAGGACCGGCACTGCGGCCTGGAGCGCGACCGTATCAACGGCCAGTCTGTCGACCTCGACCCCGGCGAGGCCTTCGAACCGTTTCTCGTCAATCAGTGCCGCAGCCGTTGCCGCCAGGCGCTCGCGCTGCGCCGGCTGCATACGGCGCAGCCCGGGCAGCGCCGCCTCGGCGCGGCTCCAGGCGCCGGCCGAGACCCGATAGCGCCGGGCCACGCGGCGGCGACGACGGTCACGCAGCCATCTCACATCTCCCCCCTCGCTTGGGCACCCGGTGTTGCCTGAGTCATAATCCACGGCCGTTGCCACAGGAAAGCCGATCATGCCAGAAACCAAGCCGCGCGGTCCGCGCAAGCATGTAACCGTCCACGGTACAGAATTCGTTCTTCTGGGCACCGCCCACATATCCCGGGCGAGTACCGAGGAGGTCGAGGCTGAGGTGGCCAGCGGCGCCTATGACGCCGTAGCCATCGAATTGTGCGAGAGCCGGTTGCGAGCCTTCCGCGATCCCGATCACCTCGAGCGGATGGACCTGTTCCAGACCCTGCGCGAGGGCCGCGGCGGGTTGGTTATGGCCAGCCTGGCCCTGGGCGCGTATCAACAGCGCCTGGCCGAGCAGCTGGGCGTGGACCCGGGGGCCGAGATGAAAGCCGCCGCCGCCGGCGCGGAACAGCAAGGGGCTGATCTGGTGCTGGTCGACCGGGAGGTCGGCGTGACCATGCGCCGCCTCTACCGGAATGTCCCGTGGTGGCAACGCTTCGGTCTGATCGGCGGCCTCGTTGGCAGCCTGGCCTCGTCACAGCGGATCAGCAGCGACGAGGTCGAGCGCCTCAAACAGGGCGATCTGTTGGAATCCACCTTCCGTGAACTGGCCCAGAGCAGTCGTGCTCTCTATCAGCCTCTGATTGACGAACGCGACCGGTATATGGCGGCCCGACTCCTGGAGTCCGCTGCCGGTCGCTACAAGCGCGTGCTGGTCGTTCTGGGTGCCGGCCACCTGGAGGGGGTGGCCCGCTATCTGAGCGAACCCGCGAATGACCCGCAGACCGAGCGCGAGGCCCTGGAGCAGATGCCGCCGCCGGCACGCTGGCCCCGCTACCTGGCCTACCTGGTGGCTATCGTCATTATTTCCGGCTTTATCATCGGATTCAGCCGAAGCCCGGAGTTGGGGTGGACCCTCGTGGCGACCTGGGTGCTGATCAACGGCGGCTTCTCGGCGCTGGGCGCGGCCCTCGCCTATGGCCACCCGGTCACCGTCGGTGGTGCCTTCCTGGCCGCGCCGCTGACGTCCCTCAACCCGACCATCGGTGCCGGCTTTGTTGCCGCCGCCATCGAGCTAACCGTCCGCCGCCCCCGGGTTGGCGACTTCCGGGCACTGCGTCAGCACGTGGCCCACTGGCGGGGATGGTGGACCAATCGAGTCGCCCGTACGCTGCTCGTGTTCTTCTTTGCCTCGTTGGGCTCGGCGATCGGTACTTACCTGGCCGGCGCACGCATCATCGAGCGACTCATCGCTGCCTAGAAGGACCGCTCTCGGCTAGCGATCCCGCGTGGCGTGGAAGCTCAGATCCGGCCACCGCTCCTGGGTCAGTTCCAGGTTGGCTCGGGTCGGGGCCAAATAGGCGAGCGCCCCGGTGCCATCCCACGCCAACGCGGACTCGTTGCGCTCCCGGAAGCGTTCGAGCATCTTCGCGTCGTCGCCGGTCACCCAGCGCGCCGTATAGACCTGGACACCCTCAAAGGTGCACTCGACGCCGTACTCCTTGCGCAGCCGATACGCCGCTACGTCAAACTGCAGCGTGCCGACAGCACCAACGATCCAGTCACTGCCGAGCAATGGCCGGAACAGCTGCGTGGCGCCTTCTTCACAAAGCTGTTCAAGACCTTTCTGTAACGCCTTCATCCGCATCGGGTCGCGCAGAACCACCCTACGGAAGAGCTCCGGCGCGAAGTCGGGAATCCCAGTAAAGTGCAGCGCTTCGCCCTCGGTAAAGGCATCTCCGATGATGATGGTCCCGTGGTTGTGGATGCCGATGATGTCGCCCGGAGCCGCGGTCTCGGCATGGGAGCGATCGCTGGCCATGAAGGTGGTCGCCCGCGGGATCTTGACCGTCTTGCCCGTGCGCACCTGATAGAGCTTCATGCCCGGCTCGAAACGACCTGAACAAACCCGCAGGAATGCAATCCGATCGCGGTGTTGCGGGTCCATATTCGCCTGGATCTTGAACACGAAGCCGGTGAAACCCTCTTCCTCCGCCCGGACCTCACGACCGGCATCCCGGCTGCGCGGTGCCGGCGCATGCTCGACGAAGTCGTCCAGCAGCTCGCGGATCCCGAAGTCGTTGACCGCAGATCCGAAATAGACGGGCGTCAGACGCCCGGCCAGGTAGGCCTCTGCATCGAAGGAGTCGCTGGCTTCGCGGACCAGCTCGATCTGCTCGCGCCACTCCTCCACCTCGCCGGGGAACAGTTCGTCGAGTCGAGGGGTGTCCAGCCCCTGGATGATCTCTCCATCGGAGAACAGACGGACCTGATCCAGGTTGAGGTGATAGACCCCCCGGAAGCCACGCCCCATTCCCAGCGGCCAGGTCACCGGGGCGCAGCGGATGCGCAACACCGATTCGACCTCGTCGAGGACCTCGACCGGGTCGCGACCATCGCGGTCGAGCTTGTTGATGAAGGTGGTGATCGGGGTATCCCGCATCCGGCAGACATCCATCAGCTGCACGGTCCGCTCCTCGACGCCCTTGGCGATGTCGATCACCATGAGGGCCGAATCGACCGCCGTGAGCGTTCGATAGGTGTCCTCCGAGAAGTCGCCGTGCCCCGGCGTATCGAGTAGATTCAGGATGCGATCTCGGTAGGGGAACTGCATGACCGATGAGGTGACCGAGATCCCTCGCTCCTGCTCCATGGCCATCCAGTCCGAGGTGGCGTGCAGCTTGGATTTGCGGCCTTTGACCGAGCCCGCCATCTGGATCGCGCCGCCGTAGTAGAGCAGCTTCTCGGTCAGCGTCGTCTTGCCGGCATCCGGGTGCGAGATGATGGCAAAGGTCCGTCGCTTTGCCGCTTCGGTGGCCACGTCGTGCATCGAGTCTCCTGACCGGGGTGAATAGACAGGGTCCAAAACCGTATGATTCTACCTGAAGCAACACCGCGCGTCGTCTTCACACGGGTACCTCCTCTGCCGGCCGGGAACCCGGGCGCCGGTGTCGGTGTCGCATAGTGCAGTGCGCCTGGTAAGGGGCCATTCAGGCCCCGCAGTGGCGGCATGTGAATTTCGCAGAAGGTTGCAAGAGGAGTCCTCAGCATGAAGAACCAACTCTGGATCAAACTCCCTGCCACGGCAGCCGCGCTGGCGCTGGTGTTCAGCGTAAGTGCGCAGGCCCAGCAGGATCCGGGCATGCAGCAGCAGGAGCCCGGGATGGAGCAACAGGATCCGGGTATGGAGCAGCAAGACCCCGGGATGGAGCAACAGGAGCCGGGCGCGCAACAGCAGGAGCCCGGGATGGAGCAGCAGGATCCGGGTATGGCTCAGCCTGAGCCCGACCAGGCCACCTTCAGCAGTGAGCAGATCGAGCGCTTTGTCGATGCCTACCTCGCTATCATCGACATTCAGGAAGAGTACACCTCCGAGATTGAGGGAACGGACGGCGCCGAAGAGGCCCGTGAGCTTCAGGAGCAGGCCAATGACGAGATGGTGGCCGCGATCGAGGACAATGGCCTGAGCGTGCCGGAGTACTCCGAGATCGCCAACGCCATGGACATGGACCCGGAGCTGCGCGACGAGGTCTCATCCAAGATCCACGAGCGCGAGGAAGGCTGAAGCGCCACCCTCGCCCGCGTACCGTAGAGCCCCCGGCCTTACCCGGCTGGGGGGTTTTTTTGCCGACCTGCGGCAGCTGGTGCGTGGCTAGTTCGCACCGGAGTGTGTACGATATCGCCCGCACCGGCGCGAACCGCCCTCTCTTTCGATGCTGAACTCTCCAAGAAGGTCGCATGGTTAAGCAACACAGCTACAACCGAGAAGAACTCCTGCTCAGTGGTCATGGCCGGCTCTTCGGCCCGGGCAACCCGCAGCTGCCGAGCCCGAACATGCTGATGTTCGACCGCATCACCCGCATCAACGATGATGGAGGGGCGCACGGCAAGGGGGAAGTGATCGCCGAGCTCGATATCCACCCCGAGCTCTGGTTCTTTCGGTGCCACTTCCCGGGTGACCCGGTCATGCCGGGCTGCCTGGGCCTGGACGCCCTCTGGCAGATGGTCGGCTTCTACCTCGGCTGGATCGGAGGCAACGGGGCCGGTCGCGCGCTCGGTTGCGGTGAGGTGAAATTTACCGGGCAGATACTCCCGGACAATCGGTTGGTTACGTACAATGTGGCGCTAAAGCGCGTGATCAACCGCCGTCTCGTGATGGGGATCGCTGACGGCAGTGTGTCGGTCGACGGCCAAGTGATCTACGAAGCGAATGATCTGAAAGTCGGGCTTTTCCAGAACACCGGCGAGCTGAGCGGAGCGTAGAGTCAGGCGCGGACGCCAAGAGTGACAGGAGGATTATCGTGCGTCGAGTGGTAATTACCGGTCTGGGCATCGTGTCGTGCATCGGCAACAGCCGCGATGAGGTCACGGCGTCCCTGCGGGCCGGCAAATCCGGGATTCGTTACCAACCCGAATACGAGGAGGTTGGGCTGCGCAGCCTCGTCGCCGGCAGCTGCGACATCGATCTCCAGGCCCACATCCCGCGCAAATCGCTGCGGTTCATGGGGGACGCGGCGGCCTACAGCTACATCGCCATGGATCAGGCGATCGCAGACGCGGGCCTCGACTACGATGCGGTCTCCGACCCCCGCGTTGGCCTGATCGCCGGCTCCGGTGGCGCTTCGACCGCCAATATCGTAAGCGCCACGGAGACCCTGCGCAGTCGCGGGGTTCGCAAGATCGGCCCTTATGGCGTCACGCGCACCATGGGGAGCACCGTATCCGCCTGCCTGGCGACCCCCTTCCGGATCAAGGGGCTCAATTACTCCATCACCTCCGCCTGTGCGACCAGTGCCCACTGCATCGGGGCAGCCATGGAGCAGATCCAGCTGGGCAAGCAGGACATGATCTTTGCCGGCGGGGGTGAGGAAGAACACTGGTCCCTGACCCAGCTGTTCGATGGCATGGGGGCGCTGTCCACCAAATACAACGATGCCCCCGAGAAGGCTTCCCGGCCGTACGATGCCAGCCGTGACGGCTTCGTCATCGCCGGCGGCGGCGGCATGGTCGTGGTTGAAGCCCTGGAGAACGCCCAGGCACGCGGCGCCCCCATCCTGGCCGAGTTGGTCGGCTTCGGCGCCACCTCCGACGGCTACGACATGGTGGCCCCCTCCGGAGAAGGGGCAGCGCGCTGCATGCGCCAGGCCCTGGAAGGAGTCGACGGGCCCGTGGATTACATCAACACCCACGGAACCAGCACGCCGGCCGGGGATATCACCGAGCTTGAAGCGACGCGGGAGGTCTTCGGGGACGAGATGCCGCCGATGTCCTCCACCAAGTCCCTAACCGGGCATTCGCTCGGCGCCACCGGTGTCCAGGAGGTCATCTACTCCCTGTTGATGATGGAGCATGGGTTTATCTCGCCGTCGATCAACATCGAGCAGCTCGACCCCGAGGCGGGCAACGCCCCGATCGTCACCGATACGCGCGAAGGGGTGACCCTGAACACCGTGCTGTCCAACAGCTTCGGCTTTGGCGGCACGAATGCGACGTTGGCGCTGCGCCGTTTCGACGGCTGAACGGGGCGGCGCCGGCACCAGCGGCGCCGCTGGCCTCCCAAGCGACTAGGGCGTAGAGGTCTCTTATGGAACAACGTCTTGATTTCGATCGCGAGTTGCTGCGCCGCTACGACGTCAGCGGACCTCGCTACACGTCGTACCCGACGGCCCCTCAATTCCATGAAGGGTTCGACGCCCAGGCTTACGCCGCGGCGGCTCGTGCCACCAATGAGGCCGACCAACCCAACCCGTTGTCGGTCTATGTCCACGTCCCGTTCTGCCGCAACGTCTGCTTTTACTGCGCGTGCAACAAGATCGTGACGGCCAACTACAGCCGTGCCCAGGAATACCTTGAGCACGTCTTCCGCGAGATCGAGCTGCAGGCGCGGCTCTTCGGCGATCACCGGCGTGTGGAGCAGCTCCACCTGGGGGGCGGCACCCCGAACTACCTCAAGATTGACGATCTGGGGCGCCTGGTGGGCAAGCTGCGCGAGCAGTTTACCCTGGACGATACCGATAACCGCGAGTTCTCCATCGAGATCGACCCACGTGACGTGCAGCTTGAGGATATCGGCCGCCTGGCCGAACTCGGGTTTAACCGCATGAGCGTGGGTGTCCAGGACTTTAACGAGGACGTCCAGGCGGCGGTCAACCGCGTGCAGAGCGCCGAGCTGTGCCGCTCGATCATTGAGGAAGGCCGGCGCCATGGGTTCCGCTCAACCAACGTCGATCTGATCTACGGCCTGCCCAAGCAGACGGTGGAGTCGTTCGACCGGACCCTGGACGAGGTCATCGAACTGCGGCCCGAGCGACTGGCCATCTACAATTACGCCCACCTGCCGCACCTGTTCAAGATTCAGCGCCAGATCGACGAGGCGGATCTGCCCGGCCCGGAAGACAAGCTGACCATCTTCGGTCGGACCATTGAGAAGCTCACCGAGGCCGGCTACGTCTTCATCGGCATGGACCACTTCGCCCTGCCCGATGACGAGCTGGCGGTCTCCCAGAAACAGGGCACCCTGCACCGGAACTTCCAGGGGTATTCAACCCGCGCAGAGTGTGACCTGATTGCCCTGGGTTCGACCTCCATCGGCAAGATCGGCAACACCTACAGCCAGAACCTGCGCGACCCCGAGGAGTACCAGGAGCGCATCGCCCGGGGTGATCTGGCGGTCTTCCGCGGCTACGAGCTCAATCAGGATGACCTGCTGCGACGGGAGGTGATCATCGAGGTCATGTGTCACTCCCGGCTCGATTATGCAGCCATCGAGGCCAGGCATGGCATCCAGTTCAACGAGTACTTCGCTGATGCCCTGGAGCGGCTGGAGCCGCTGGTCGACGACGGCCTGATCCAGATGGACGAACGCCACCTGCAGGTCCTGCCGAGGGGGCGGCTGATGCTGCGTCACGTAGCCATGGCCTTTGATGCCTACCTGGAGCGCGAGGCCAATGAAGGCAAGCGCTATAGCCGGGTGCTGTAAAGGGCTCCAGGGCACGATCGTGGCCGGGGCTACCACCCTGGCCACCATGGGGGCGGCCGTAGCCGGACCAACCCTACCGGATACGCGGATCCTCGACCCCGGGCAGATCGATGCCCGGGGCACTGCGGGGTTCAGCTATTTCGGAGCCGGTCAGGGGACGACCATGGACCTCCTGCCCACGCTGCGCGCCGGCCTCCCCGGCCCCTTCGAGGTATCCGTCACGGTCCCGTACCGCCACGACCTGGAGGAGGACCAGTACGCCCTACGCAATTCCCTGCGCGCGGATCTCTCCTTCCAAATCCTCGACGACGGTCCACTGCAAGCGGTCTTGCGGGGCTACACCACGATCGACCCGGCCGACGAAGACGAGGGTATCGGCAGCGGCTCTCACAACTATGGGCTCAGCGCCGATTTCCGGGCCGAGGATTGGCTCGTGCCTGGTGCCTTCTACCTGCGCGGTGGTTTGGAACGACACGATCACCGTGATGACCCCGGCAGTGGCGATGTCGCCTACCGGCTGGCCAATCGGCTGACCGCCGAGGCCGGTATCGGGCTCGACGTGGACGTGGATGCGGAGCCGTATTTCGGGATCCGCGGGACCCACGGCGTGGGCTCAAGCTCCAGGGACCAGCAGAGCCTCTCCTTTCGGCCCGGTATTCGGTTCCGCTACACCCCCAACACAGAGATCCAGTTCCTGGCTCAATTCGATACCGTTCAGCGCAACGCGGAACCGGAGCGCGCCGTCTTCGTGACCTGGACCTACCAACATCGCCCGCCGGACCGGGACCTGGACAGTCTGCGCGAGCGCATCGCCGCCAATCAGACCGCCATTGAGAGGCTCGAGCGAAGGGTTGGTGATATCGAGCGTCGGCTGCTGCGCCCGGAGATCCCTGAGCCCCAGGTCACCGACGGTGTGGTGGTTCTCAATCACTCCGGCGTCCCAGAGTTGACGGCGCAGGTCGTTGATATCCTAGAGGGTCTGGAGCTCTCGATCGCCGATGCCCGGGACGAGGACGACGTGGCCCGACGAGATCGCACCAAGATCCTGTATCGGCCGGGACACGCCGAGCGAGCCCGGGAGATCGCCCGGGCATTGCCGGGGAATCAGCTGATCGAGCAGCGCGACGACATGCCCGACCAAGCCGAGATCGCCGTGCTGATCGGCTTTGACCTGGAGTAGCCCCCTTGTACTGAGGGCGTCGTATCGATATCATTCCGGGCGCTGGCTAGGTGGCAGAGTGGTGATGCAGCGGCCTGCAAAGCCGTGTACGTGGGTTCGATTCCCGCCCTAGCCTCCACTTCCCAACGACTTTCGCCCCGCCGGTTCGGAAGCGAAGCCTCGCCCCCCCCCCGCTTGCCCAGGTGGCGGAACAGGTAGACGCAGACGACTTAAAATCGTCCGGCTTTGGCCGTGCCGGTTCGAGTCCGGCCCTGGGCACCATGCCGGGCCCCGACGAGCCAAGCGCATCGCGGCACCTGCGCGGCCTGCACCTGCTCAGTCGAGAACCTCCAGCGCCGCCCGCATGTAAACGTAGGCCGAGTACAGGGTCAGCAGCGCCGCCATCCACAGCAGCACGAAACCGATCTCCGGAACCGGGACCCCGAGGATGGGCTCGCGGTAGAGCAGCATGAGGATCGCTGCCATCTGCGCGGCGGTTTTCCATTTACCCATCTGATTGACCGCTACGCTGGCCCGTTTGCCGATCTCCGCCATCCACTCGCGCAGCGCCGATACCGCGATCTCCCGGCCGATGATCACCGCCGCCGGGATCGCCATCCACAGCCCCGGATAGACAGCCACCAGGGCAACCAAGGCGACGGCAACCATCAGCTTGTCAGCCACCGGATCCAGGAACGCACCGAAATCCGAAGACTGGTTGAGACGACGGGCCAGGTATCCATCGAGCCAGTCGGTGACCGCTGCCAGGGCAAACACGGCCACGGTCAGTAGGTTGGTCCACGGCGGCGGCAAGAGGAAGCAGAGACCGAAGACCGGGATCAGCACGATGCGAAACAGCGTGAGCGCGGTGGGCAGAGTCAGCGTCATGATGGTGTCCTAACCGTGGAACGTGTCGTAAATCCGTTGCGCGAGCGATCGATGAATGCCGGGCACCTGGGCCAGATCCTCAACCCCGGCCTGACGGATACCCTGCACTCCACCGAAGTGCTTCAAGAGGCTCTGGCGGCGCTTCGGTCCCAGCCCCGGGATCTCCTCAAGGACCGACTCCCGCCTGGCCTTGCCCCGCCGCTGGCGATGGCCGCTGACCGCGAACCGATGCGCCTCGTCGCGGACCTGCTGGAGCAGGTGGAGCGCCGGCGAGTCCGCCGGCAGCTCGAGTTCGCGCTCCCCGTCATCGAGCAGCAGCGTCTCCTCGCCGGGACGCCGCTCCGGCCCTTTGGCGATCCCCATCAGGGCGATCCCGTCGATACCCAGTTCGTCGAGGACCTCTCGTGCCTGTGCAACTTGCCCCTTCCCCCCGTCGATTAGCAAGAGGTCGGGCAGCGGCGCCTCGCCGCTTTTCACCCGTCGGTAGCGACGCGTCAGGGCCTGGTGCATGGCCGCATAGTCGTCTCCGGCGGTGATGTTGCGGATGTTGAAGCGGCGATAGTCGCTCTTGACCGGCCCCTCTTGATTGAAAACCACGCAGGAGGCCACCGTTGCTTCACCCCCGGTGTGGGAGATATCGAAGCATTCGATCCGCTCCGGCGGCACATCGCTGTCGATGACATCGGCCAGAGCGGCGTAACGCTTCTGCTGACTGGCGCTGGAGGCGCTTCGCGCCGCCAGCGCGTAACGGGCGTTCTCCTCGGCCATCTCGACCCAGCGGCGGCGATCGCCGCGGACACGATGACGGATGGCCACCGCGCCACCGCTGGCAGTGTGCAGGGTTTCCTCGAGCAGCCGCTGTTCGCGGACCGGACGGTTGATCACGACCTCCGGCGGCGCTACCCGCCCCAGGTAGTGTTGCGCCAGGAAACTCGACAGGATGTCGGTCTCTCGACTGCCCGATGGGACGTTCGGGAAATAGGACTGATTGCCGAGGCTGCTGCCACCACGTATGAAAAAGACCTGCACGCACGCGGTATCGCCCTCGGCCACGCAGGCGACCACGTCCGTGCTGTCGTCCCGGTCCTGAGCCACATATTGGCGTTGCTGGATCTGGCGCAGCTGGGCGATTCGATCGCGCAGGCGCGCCGCCTGTTCAAATTCAAGTTCCTCCGCCGCCTGCTCCATACGCTGGACCAGCTCGTCGATCACCTCCCCCGAACGACCCTCCAGGAAGAGTTCCACATCGCGCACCTCACGGCGGTACGCCTCCTCGCTGATGTAGCCCACGCAGGGCGCGGTGCAGCGCCGGATCTGATACTGCAGGCAGGGGCGCGAGCGATTGCGGAAGAAGGTGTCCCGGCACTGCCGGATGGGGAAGACCTTTTGCAGATACCCCAAGGTCTCACGCACGGCGTTGGAGTTCGGATAGGGACCGAAGAAACGGCCCGGTCCCTGGCGTGCCCCACGATGGTACCCCAGTCGCGGGAACTGCTGATGACTGGATAGGTAGATGTATGGGTACGACTTGTCATCCCGCAGCAGCACGTTGTACCGGGGCCGGTGCGCCTTGATCAGGTTGTTCTCCAGGATCAGTGCCTCGGCCTCGGTGTGGGTCACGGTGATCTGGATATCGGCGATGAGCTGGACGAGACGCTCTGTTTTCGGCGTCTTACGGGATGCGGTGAAGTAACTGGAGACCCGCCGGCGCAGATTGCGCGCCTTGCCGACGTAAATGATGGTGCCCTCGGCGCTGAGCATGCGGTACACCCCCGGGCGCTCCGGCAGGCTGCGCACGCGCTCGCGCAGCGCCTCGCGCCCCGGTTTTTGCTCTGCCGCCCTGCTGTTCATCGCGTTTCGTGCCCCACCCTGCCCTGCACTGGCGAGCGCCGTTCGCGTTCAGGCGCCGACGCTGGAGAGTCCGCGTGTTGTACCCGCTACGCCGACAACTGTCCACCGGGACCGCGGCAGACCTGGTGCATCCCCATCGGCAGCAGCGGGCCGTAGTGGGCAAGAGAGGTTCAGGAGGGGTCGTCTTCGGAATGGGCCTCAATGAGGCCGTAATCCAGGGCAACCCGCGTCAACTGGGCATCATTCTTCACGCCCAGCCGCTCGTAGAGCCGTGTGCGGTAGGTGCTGATGGTCTTCGGGCTCAGGCACAGCTCCTTGGCGATGCTGGTGCCGCGCTGGCCATTGAGGATACGCATCAGTACGTCAAACTCCCGGGAGGTCAGGCCATCGAACGGGCTCTCTCCGGTGCCATCCAGACTGACCAGGGCCAGATGCCGGGCGATCTCGTTGCACAGGTAACGTCGCCCGAGATACACGGAACGGATGGCTTCAATCAGCTCGTCCCGATCCGCCCCCTTGTGCACGTAGCCCTTGGCGCCGGCGCGCAGCGCATGGGCCGGATACGGCCCCGTATCATGGACGGTGACCGCGATGACACCGACCTTGGGATGGCTGCGGCGGAGCCGTCGAGTCGCCTCGATCCCACCCATCTCAGGCATCTGCAGGTCCATCAGCACCAGATCCGGCTCGTGCTCCCGGACCGCAGCCAGCGCCTGACGACCATTCTCGGCCTGGGCGACGATCTCGATGTCCGAAATATCCCGAAGCATCCCCTCGATGGCCTGCCGGACCAGGCGATGGTCGTCTGCTAGTACGACCCGAATCATCCCCGTACCTCGAAACCGCTCGGGATACTTCGCTATTCTGTCGAGCAACGTACATTCCAGCAACCCGAACTGAGCAGGCCGTCACCTTTATGACGCACACCCTCTCCCCCGCCCTGCACCTCTTACACCCCTCCGAATCAACAGGTTCGGCGACTCTGCAGGGGCTCTATCGCGACGCCCCTCTCCCAAAAGGGAGCGGCAAAACGCCATGGATGTATGCGAACTTCGTCACCAGCCTGGATGGCCGGATCAGCCTGGACACCGGCGTCGGGTGCCGGGTACCGAACACGGTGGCCAACCCCCGCGATTGGCGGCTTTTCCAGGAGCTGGCAGCCCGCGCTGACTGTCTCATCACCAGTGGGCGCTATCTTCGGGAGTTGGAGGCGGGCTGCGCACAGGACATCCTGCCGGTGGGCTCGGAGTTCACGGACCTGTTGCATTGGCGCCAGGAACAGGGCCTGTCCCCGCAGCCGGACGTGGCGATCGTCTCCGGAACCGCGCAGTTCCAAATCCCACCGCTGCTGCGCGAGCAGGGCCGGCGCGTCTGGCTGATCATCCCGGAGGACACACCGGATCAACGACTCCAGGCGCACCGGCAAGCGGGTGCGCAGGTCGCAGCCCGTTTCCGCGGCCACCGTGTGACGGGCGCCCAATTGCGCGACACCCTGGGGGCACTCGGTTACGGCCGGGTCTACTCGGTTGCCGGCCCCCAGGTGGCGCACACCCTGATCCGGGATGGGTGTCTGGACACGCTGTTCAAGACGGTGCGCCACCGCGTGATCGGCGGGCAGAGCAGCCAATTCGAGACGGTTGTCGAGGGCGCCCCGCTGGAGCAGCCCGCCGACTTCCGTCTCCGATGGCTCTACCTGGACCCCGGCACCGCACCGGGTGAAGAGCAGCAATTCCTGCGTCTGGACCGGCTCGACGGACCGGCCGGCCCAGACGCCTGAGCGGACCCCTGCGCCCTTTTTACGAGGACTGCCCCGGGATCCCGCCGCGCGCCAGCTCGCGCGGATCCAGCAGCCGCTGCAGCTCCGCCTCGGAGAGGTCGGTCATCTCCCGGGCGACCTCGATGACCGGGCGCCCCTCGCGGTACGCCTGTTTGGCCACCTCGGCGCCCTTCTCGTAACCGATCACCGCGTTCAGCGCGGTCACCAGGATCGGATTGCGGTCGAGCGCGGCGCGCAGGTTGTCCTCGTTGACGGTGAAGCCGGCGATCGCATCCTGACCGAGGATCGTCGATGCGTTGGCGAGCAGGTCGATGCTCTGCAGTACGTTGTAGCCGATCACCGGCAGCATGACGTTGAGCTGGAAGTTGCCCGACTGTCCGGCTACCGAGACCGTGGTGTCGTTGCCCATGACCTGGGCCGCCACCATGGCCACCGACTCGGGGATCACCGGATTGACCTTGCCGGGCATGATGCTCGAGCCGGGCTGCAGGGCCGGCAGACTGATCTCTCCGAGGCCGGCCAGCGGACCGCTGTTCATCCAGCGCAGGTCGTTGGCGATCTTCATCAGGGACACCGCCACCGTGCGCAGCTGACCGGAGAGCTCCACCGCCGCGTCCTGGCTCGACAGCGCCTCGAACCGGTTCGGGGCCGGAGCAAACGGGACACCGCTGGCCTCGGCCAACCGTTTGCAGACCTGCTCGCCAAGCCCGGCGGGGGCGTTGATCCCGGTGCCCACGGCGGTCCCGCCCTGGGCCAGGGCGTGCAGACGCGGCAGGCTGGCCTCGATGCGACTGACGCCGTTGCGCACCTGAGCGGCCCAGCCCGAGAGTTCCTGGCCCAGCGTCACCGGCATGGCATCCATCAGGTGGGTCCGGCCGGTGGTGGTCACATCCTCAAGCTCGGCGGCACGCTGGTCGATGGTGTCCGCCAACCGGCGCAGCGCCGGCAGGAGCCGGTCGTGGACCTCGACCGCCGCACTGACGTGGATCGCCGTCGGGATGACGTCGTTGGAGCTTTGCCCCATGTTGACGTGATCGTTGGGGTGGACCGTGCACCCTGCCCGCTCGCTGGCCAGCCGCGCGATCACCTCATTGGCGTTCATGTTGCTCGACGTCCCCGAGCCGGTCTGGAAGACGTCGATCGGGAAATGGTCGTCGTACTCGCCCCGGGCGACGGCTTCGGCCGCCTCCGCGATGGCCTCGGCGACGGTCGGATCGAGACCAGAGAGCTCCCGGTTGGCCCGCGCGCAGGCGGCCTTGATCAGCCCCAGGGCCTGGATGAAGGGCCGCGGCATCGGCTGCCCGCTGACTGGGAAGTTCTGCACGGCACGCTGGGTCTGGGCCCCGTAGAGGGCGTTCGCCGGCACCTGGAGTTCACCCATGCTGTCGCGTTCGATCCGGTAACCGTCTTGAGTCATAGATAGGCTCTCTCTCCAGCTCGAGGGCGGGGGCATTGCCCCCCACAAAAAGACGAACGGGCATTGTAGAATACGCGGCCGGAATTGGCAGCGGAGACCCTTACCCGTGGAGCTGGATACCCTGACCGCACTCGCCCCGATTGATGGGCGCTACGCCGACAAGACCGACGACCTGCGGCCATGGCTGAGCGAGTATGGCCTGATCCGCCATCGCGTGGTGGTCGAGGTGCGCTGGCTGCAGGCGCTGGCCAACGAACCCGGCGTCGCCGAGGTGCCGTCGCTGTCGGCGGACGCCCATGCCTTCCTCGAGCAGCTGCTCACCGGTTTTGATACCGAGCAGGCACGCCGGGTCAAGGCGATCGAGGCAACCACCAATCACGACGTCAAGGCCGTCGAGTACTACCTCAAGGAGCGTCTGGCCGAGCACCCGGAGCTGTCACAGCGGGCCGAGTTTGTGCACTTCGCCTGCACCTCCGAGGACATCAACAACCTGGCGTGGGCCTGCATGCTCCGTGGCGCCCGGGACGAGGTGTTGTTGCCGTCCCTGGACGCCTTGATCGAGCAGCTACGCGAGCTTGCCCACGCCCAGGCCGAGCAGCCGATGCTCTCGCGTACGCACGGGCAGACGGCCTCGCCCACCACCTTGGGCAAGGAGATCGCCAACGTCGTCCACCGCCTCCGCGAACAGCGCCAGCGCCTGGCCGAGGTTCAGCCGCTGGGTAAGATCAATGGTGCCGTGGGCAACTTCAACGCCCACCTGATCGCCTACCCCGAAATCGACTGGCCGCAGCTGGGCCGCCGCTATGTCGAGGCCCTCGGCCTCGGCTGGAGCCCCTACACCACCCAAATCGAGCCCCACGACTGGATCGCCGAGCTGTTCGATGCCATCAGCCGGGTCAACACCGTGTTGCTGGACCTGAGTCGCGATGTCTGGGGATACATCTCCCTCGGCTACTTCGGCCAGCGGGTCGTCGCCGGCGAGGTTGGCTCCTCGACCATGCCGCACAAGGTGAACCCGATCGACTTCGAGAATGCCGAGGGCAACCTCGGGGTCTCCTCGGCCCTGCTCGAGCACCTGGCCCGGAAGCTACCGATTTCTCGCTGGCAACGGGATCTCAGTGACTCCACGGCCCTGCGGACGGTCAGCCTCGGGGTCGCTCACACCCTCATCGCTTTGAAGTCCCTGGAGAAAGGCGTGGGCAAGCTGGAGGCCAATCCCCAGCGTCTTGATGAGGACCTGGAGGCCGCCTGGGAGGTGCTTGCCGAGGCCATCCAGACCGTGATGCGTCGCTACGGAGCCGAGGAGCCTTACGAGCAGCTCAAGCAGCTCACCCGCGGGCGTCGGATCGACGAAGAGGCGGTCCGCGCCTTCATCGAGGGGCTCGACCTCCCCGAGGCCGCCAAGGACCAGCTGCGCGGCCTGACCCCGCGCAGCTACCTGGGCAATGCCGCGGCCCAGGCCCGCGCGGTGTAGCCGTCGTGCCGGCCCGGGTCGGGGCCCGGGCCGGCGATGACCTCCCCGCCCCTCTAATCAGGGTCCTCGCCGGACCAAAGGTGTTCCGACCACGCCCCGTCGGTCCACTCCTCGCGCAGGCGACGCCGGTTGAGCGCCAACCACTGCAGCGCGATGACCGGCATGGCAGCCCGATAGTGGCCCTCCGCCACCTGTCCGATGGCCTCATCGGCCGGGAGGACGTGGGTGCAGATATCCTCATGCTCCTCATCGAGCCCATGGATACCGCCCGCCGCGCTGGTGTCGCACCGGGCACAGTAGAGCACAACCCGTTCGGTGCTTCCGCCGGGACTGGGTAGATAGTCGGCGATCGTGCGTAGGTCCTCGATCTCGACGTTGGCCTCTTCCCGTGCCTCGCGAACGGCGACGGTGCGCGGATCCTCCCCAGGCTCGGCGATACCGGCGATGGTCTCGGTGATCCAGGCCCCACGATTGTCATCGATGGCGCCCACCCGGAACTGTTCGATGAGGATCACCTCGTCGCGCTCGGGATCGTAAGGCAGCACGCCGACGGCGAGGCCACGCACCAGGCACTCGCGGGTGAGTTCGGGCGTCATCCCACCCTCGAACCGCGCATGACGCAAACGGATCCGGTCCAGGCGCAGGAATCCCTCGTGGCAGGGATCGCGGCCGAGAATCTCGAAGCGGTGAGCCATTCCTACACTCCCTCGTCTCAATCGCGGTCGAAGACCGCGAAGCTCTCCACATGGGCGGTGTGCGGAAACATGTCCATAATCCCCGCCGCTTTCAAGCGAAAGCCGTGCTCGGCGACCAGGATCCCGGCGTCCCGAGCCAGGGTGGCCGGACCGCAGGAGCAGTAGACCACGCGCCCGGCCCCTGTGCCGGCGACCGCGGTAAGCACCTCCTGAGCCCCGGAGCGCGGCGGGTCCAGCAAGACGGCGTCGAATGCACCGGCTACCTGGCGGACCCCGGCTTCCGTGGCCAGGTCGGCTACCGCGAAGGTGGCGTCGAGTCGATGGGCGGCTGCGTTCTCCTCGGCCCGCCGTACGAGCCCGGCATCTCCCTCGATCCCGGTGACGCTGGCCCCCTCGCGCGCCAGCGGCAGGGGAAAGTTCCCCACGCCGCAGAACAGGTCCAGGATCCGCCGCCCCGGCCCTGGTCGCAGCCACTCGAGAGCCCGCGCGACCATGTCGGCGTTGATCGCGGCATTGACCTGGGTGAAGTCCGTCGGCAGAAACGCCACCTCCACCTGGTGAGCAGGCAGGGCATAGCGAAGACGCGGTGCCGGGTCCGGCGCCACCGGGGTCACCGTCGACTCGTCCCCCGGCTGACGGAGGATGGCCAGGCCCGTCGCCGCTGCAAACTCGCGCAGCCGCCCCAGGTCCTCCTCCGTGAACGGCGCCAGGTGGCGGAATACCAGCGCCACGTGCTCATCACCGCAAGCGCCCTCGATCTGCGGGATGCGATCCGGGATCGACAGCGAACCGATCAGTGCGGTCAGCTCCTCGATCCGTTCGCCGACCCGCGGATCGAGCACCGGACAATGACCCACGGGCGCCACCAGCGGGCTGTGCTTCTCGCGGAAGCCGACCAGCACCCCACCCTTCTTCGGCACGTGCTTAACCGCAAGCCGCGCCTTGCGCCGATACCCCCAGATCGGGCCGGTCAGGGGAGGCAGCCATTGCTCCGGCTCGACGCCACCGATGCGTTGCAACTGCTCGCCGAGTACCCGCTCCTTGTGGGCGATCTGCTCACCGGCCGGCAGATGCTGCAGGGCGCACCCGCCGCAGTTGCCAAAATGGGGGCAGCCCGGCGCGATGCGCTCCGCGGCCGGCTCCAGGATCTCGACGGCCGTCGCCTCGGCCCGCTGGCGGCGCAGTTTGGTGTAGCGGTAGCGGATCCGCTCGCCGGGTAGGGCGAAGTCGACAAACACCGGTCGCCCCCGGTCGTCATGGGTGATGCCGCGCCCCTCGTGGGCCATGCCCTCGATGCGGGCCTCCACCGGTTCGCGGGACATACGCCGTTTACGTCCCACGCCAGGCCTCCAGGAATTCGCGAAGATGGGGCCGATCGCTGGCCTCCAGGGCCGTCGCGACCCGCTCGCTCTCCCGTTCGTAATCGCTCGGATCCAGGGCGCCCCGGAAGTACTGAAAACGTAGATACAGCAGGTAGGTGTTGAGCACGTCGGTCTCGCAGTAGTTGCGCACCGCCTCGATCTCGCCCTGGGCAACGGCGTCGGCCACCGCCGCACCGCTCATGCCCATCTTACCGGGCAGACCGCAGAGCGTAGCCACCTCGTCCAGCGGGGCCGCCCCGCGCATCTGGAACGAGGCGAGCACATCCATCAGGTCGAGGTGGCGATCGTGATAGCGGTTGAGGTAATTGTTGAAGCGAAAGGCGCGGTCGTTGTCGCCGGTCTCCCAGTAACGCGGCGCGCTGACCCCGTTGATCAGTGCCCGATGGTGCAGTACCGGGACGTCGAAGCCGTTGCCGTTCCAGGAGACCAGGTTGGGAATGTAGCGATCCAGCCCCTCGAAAAAGCGCTCCAGCAGGGCCCGCTCCCCGTCCTCTGGGCTGCCCAGTGACCAGACCCGGAAACGCCCCTCCACCAGGCCGGCCAATGAGATGGCCACCACGCGATGCAGGTGAAGCCGCGGGAACTCGTGCCCCGTCTCCTGTCGGCGCCGGGCCGCCATGGCCCGCGACACGTCGGCATCCTCCAGGCCATCCAGGCCATAGACGACCCGTCCACCGGCAAGGTCGGGAACGGTCTCGATGTCGAAGGCGAGCACATTCATGGGCTCTCTCCCTGTCGGTCAGCCGGTTACCAGGACCACGAAGGCCACCGCATACTCCCGCTCGTCGCTGAGGCTCAGGGCCGCTTCGCGCACCCGCAGCTCGGCGGCACGCTCGGCAGCGGCACCATGAAAGCGCAGGGAGGGTTTGCCGCGTTGGTCGTGAACCACTTCCAGATCGCGCAGCGTCACGCCCTCGCTCAACCCAGTGCCCAGCGCCTTCGATGCCGCCTCCTTGGCCGCGAACCGGCGGGCCAGGAAGGCTGCCGTGGCGCCCCAGCGGTGGAAACTGTGCCACTCCTCCGGGGCCAGCACACGCCGGGCGAGCCGCTCACCGTGCCGCTCAAGGGCGCGCTCCAGGCGCGCCACGGCCACGATGTCGGTGCCAATGCCGGCGATCATGCCACCGACCGCATGATCCGCTTCATCTCAGCCACGGCCGGGGCCAGTCCGGTGAACACTGCACGGGCCACAATGGCATGGCCAATGTTCAACTCGGCCATCTTCGGCAGCGCGGCCACCGGCTCGACATTGTGGTAATGGAGACCGTGCCCGGCGTTGACCTGGAGACCGGCGTCGGTGGCGCGTTCGGCCGCTGCCCGGAGCCGCTGCAGCTCGCGGTCGCGCGTGGCTGCATCCGGCGCATCGGCATAAGCCCCGGTGTGGAGTTCAATCACCGGCGCCCCGGCCGTCGCTGCGGCATCGATCTGCTCCGGTTCCGGGTCGATGAACAGGGATACGCGTACGCCGGCCTCGGCCAAGCAGCCGCAGGCCTGCTCCAGCCTTTGTACATCCCCGGCTACATCCAGCCCCCCTTCCGTGGTGAGCTCGGCGCGCCGTTCGGGGACCAGGCAGCAGTCGGCCGGCCGCAGCCGTGTGGCGATGCCGATCATCTCCTCGGTCACCGCCATCTCCAGGTTCACGCGTGTTTGCACATGGCGCTGCAGCTCTTCGACATCCAGATCCTGGATGTGGCGGCGATCCTCGCGCAGGTGGACGGTAATCCCGTCGGCCCCGCCGCGCTCGGCCTCCGCTGCCGCCTGCAGAATATCCGGATAGCGTGTGCCACGCGCCTGCCGGAGCGTGGCCACGTGATCGATGTTGACGCCCAGTAGTATACGTCCCGTGGACATAGGTCTCCCAGAAAGCCGTTGCATCAACCGCGCAGCGAGCGGAACATCTCGCGACTGCGCAGCCGTCGCCCCCCCAGATGTCGGTGGAGCACCGCCCGCATCAGCTGTCGCGCCTCGCCGCGCACCGGTTCTTCCGACAACCCGTGCCCTTCCCTGGCCGCCAGTGCCAGCAGCGTGGCACCGTGGACCTCAACGCCTTGCTCTGCCGTGCCGGCGCGATCCGCACCCCGCTCAGGGATGTAGCGGTAGCGGGCGTCCGGCACGATGGGTTGCCCCTGGAGGTCCGCCTCCAGCTCGAGCCCGTAGCCGCTCTCCTCCAGCAGGGCAAGCTCGAAGCGCCGCAGCGCTGGTTCGGCAGCCCCCTCCGCCAGGCAGTCGACGGCGATGGCGTAGCGCTCCCAGGTCCGCGGGTGCGGGTCTTCCCGCCGGGTCAGCGCCAGCAGGAGCTCCGCCATGTAAAAACCGCAGGCCAGTGCCCCTCCACGCAGCGGGTACCCGCGGCCGCTCTGATCGACGCCGGTGAGGGTCTTGAGATCACCGCGCCCCCGCCAGGCCACCTGCAAAGGGATGAACGGCTCCAGCTGCCCGCTCCACCCCCGCCGGCGCACCCCGTTGGCGACCGCACCGATCCGCCCGTATTCGCGGGTGAACAGCTCGACCAGGGTGCTGCTCTCCCGGAAGGCCCGACGATGCAGCACCCACGCCAACTGACCCTGCGTGTTGCTCAATCCGTATACCCGAGCTCGTCCAGCGCCCGTCGGTCGTTCGTCCACTGCTCCTTGACCTTGGTCCAGAGCTCCAGGTGGACGCGCTCACCGAGCAGATTCTCCATCTGCAGCCGCGCACTGCGGCCGATCTTCTTCAGTCGCTCGCCCCCGCGACCGATGACGATGGGCTTCTGCCCCTCGCTCTCGACCCAGATCACCGCCGAGAGCCGGGTCAGGCCCTCTTCCCGGTGGAGCTGCTCGATCTGCACCGTGGTCGTGTACGGTAGCTCATCGCCCAGGTTGAGCATCAGCTGCTCGCGCACCAGCTCACCAAGCCGGAACCCCAGATCGCGGTCGGTGATCTGATCGGCCGGGAACAGGGGCGGCCCCTCAGGCAGGTGGCGGATGATCTCCTGTTCCAGGGCATCCAGGTTCTCGCCGCGGGTGGCCGAGACCGGGACCAGGGCGGCGAACGACCGCTGCTCGGACAACCACTCCAGATGAGGCAGGAGAAGGCGCTTGTCCCGGATCCGATCGACCTGGTTCACCGCCAGAACGACCGGGGCCTCCACCTCGGCAAGGCGCTCCAGAACCCGCTGATCGTCGTCCTTCCACTCGGTACCGCGGACGACGAAGACGACCACGTCGATGTCTTCCAGGGCGCCGTGGGCGGCCCGATTGAGCTGGCGATTCAGGGCCCGCTTGGCGGACTGGTGCATGCCGGGGGTGTCCACCAGCACCGTCTGGGCGCCCGGTCGATTGAGCACCCCGAGAATGCGGTGGCGTGTCGTCTGCGGCTTGCGCGTGACGATGCTCACTTTCTCGCCGAGCAGGGCGTTCAGCAGCGTCGATTTCCCCACATTCGGCCGGCCGACCAGGGCACACAGGCCGCTGTGCGCCAGGTTTGACACCATCTCGCTGGATCCGTCATGCATGGCCGGGACCTCCCCCCTCCGGGCCTGACTGCGCGCCGATCTCCACCAGCATCGCCTCCGCGGCGCGCTGCTCGGCCTGTCTGCGGCTGCCGGCCTCGCCGACAGTGGCCTGTTCACTGTCGCTGAGTCGACACTCGACCCGGAAACGCTGATGGTGGGCGCGCCCGCGGACATCGAGCACCTGATAACCGGGCAACGGCCGGCGCGTCGATTGCAGGACCTCCTGCAGGCGCGTCTTCGGATCCTTGAGGACCGCCTTCTCCGGCAGCGTCTCCAGGCGCGACCGATAGAGGCCGATGATGACCTCGGCCGCCGTGTCGAAACCGGCATCCAGATAGACCGCACCGAACACGGCCTCGAGGGCATCGGCCAGGATGGAGTCACGGCGGTGCCCGCCGCTCTTGAGCTCCCCGCCGCCCAGGCGCAGGTGCTCACCCAAGTCGATATCCCGGGCGATGGCCGCCAGGCTGGAGCGATTAACCAGACTCGCGCGCAGCCGCGACAGCGTCCCCTCACTGTCGCCGGGGCGCCGGTGGAAGACCTCGTGGGCGATGACAAAGTTGAGCACCGAATCACCGAGGAACTCCAGGCGCTCATTGTGCCGACCGCCGGCGCTGCGGTGGGTGACCGCTTCCTGCAGGCGGTCCAGGTCCCGGAACCGATGCTCGAGCCGCTGCTGTAGGCGTTCCAGATCGGACATACCGTTACTCGATCCGCTGGCCAATACGATCCCAGGCGATGCCGCCTTCCTCACCGTCCCAGCTCATCCAGATCAGGAACGCCCGCCCGGCCAGGTAGTCATCGGATACCGGCCCCCACATCCGGCTGTCGGCGCTGCGATCCCGGTTATCCCCCACGGTGAAGTACTTGCCCTCGGGCACCGTGTAGGTGAAATCCGCCGACTGGGAGGCCGGGTGATGAAGGATGCTGTATTCACGCCCGGCCACCCGCTCGGTGCGCAAAACGGAGGGCTGGTCCGGATCCGCCCCGGGGCCGGAATAGCGCTCGTCGCCCTCCTGCTCCAGGCGCTCGCCGTTGACGTAGAAGGTCCGGTCCTGATAACGGATCTCGTCACCCGGCAGGCCGATGACGCGCTTGATGTAATCCTGGCTCGGATCAACCGGATACCGGAACACCGCCACCTCGCCCCGCTCCGGCTCACCATCCCCGAACAGGCGGCTGCGCAGGACGGGCAGACGGATGCCGTAGGAGACCTTGTTGACCAGGATGAAATCCCCGGCCTGCAGGGTTGGCAACATCGAACCCGACGGGATGCGGAACGGCTCGGCCACGAACGAGCGGATCAGGAGCACGATCAGGATGATCGGGAAAAGCGAGCGCGGCAGGTCGACGTACCACGGGTCGCGGTCGCGATCGATGCCCTCGCGCTGGCGCAGCCAACGATCCCACCCCCACACCAGGCCGGTGAGCAGGGTCAGCACGACAAGGAGGATTTCAAAGTTCATGGGCGGCCACTAATCCTTTGAGTCATCGACCCGCAGAACGGCCAGGAATGCGTCCTGCGGGATGTCCACCTTGCCGACCTGCTTCATGCGCTTCTTGCCCTCTTTCTGTTTCTCGAGCAGCTTGCGCTTACGGGTGGCGTCGCCGCCGTAGCACTTGGCGGTGACGTTCTTGCGCATCGCCTTGACGGTACTACGGGCAATGATCTGCCCGCCAATCGCCGCCTGGATCGCCACTTCGAACATCTGCCGCGGGATGATCTCCTTGAGCCGCTCAACCAGCGCGCGGCCGCGGTGGTAGGCGTGGTCGCGGTGAACGATGTTCGACAGGGCATCCACCCGATCCCCGTTGATCAGCACATCGAGCTTGACCAGATCATCCGCCTGGAAGCGCTTGAGTTCATAGTCGAAGGAGGCGAAGCCGCGGGTGGCCGACTTCAGGCGATCGAAGAAGTCGAGCACCACCTCACTGAGCGGCATCTCATAGACCAGCGAGATCTGCTGGCCAACGTACTGCATCTCCTTCTGGACGCCGCGCTTCTCCTCGCACAGGGCGAGGACGTTGCCGACGTATTCCTGAGGCACCAGGATGCTGGCCTCGATGATCGGCTCCTGGATCTCCTCGATCTCTCCGTTGGGCGGGAGGTTTGCGGGATTCTCGATATCCAGCTCCTCGCCGTCCCGGGTGATCACATGGTGGACCACGGTCGGCGCCGTGGTGACCAGATCCAGGTCGTACTCGCGCTCGAGCCGCTCCTGGATGATCTCCATATGGAGCATACCCAGAAAGCCCACCCGAAAGCCGAAACCGAGCGCCTGAGAGTTCTCCGGCTCGTAGTTGAGCGCGGCGTCATTGAGCCGCAGCTTGCCCAGCGCGGTGCGCAGCGCCTCGAAGTCATCGGAGCTGGTCGGGAACAGGCCCGCAAAAACGCGCGGCTGGACCTGCTTGAAACCGGGCACCGGGGCATCGGCCGGTTCCTGCGCCCGGGTCAGGGTGGCGCCGACCGGAGCACCATCGATGTCCTTGATACCGGCCACCACGTAGCCAACCTGCCCGGTGCCGAGCCGATCCCGCGGGGTACGCTTGGGCGTGAAGATGCCGAGTTCATCGACCTGGAACTCCCGGTCCGTGGCCATGACCCGGATTCGATCGCCCTTGCGCAACTCGCCATCGAACACGCGGGCGAGGCAGACCACGCCCAGGTAATTGTCGAACCAGGAGTCCATGATCAGCGCCTTGAGCGGCGCGTCGGTCCGACCCTTCGGCGGCGGCACCCGCTGGACCAGGGCCTCGAGCAGATCTTCGACCCCTTCACCGGTCTTGGCACTGACCATCAGTGCCTCGGCGCCGTCCAGGCCGATGATCTCCTCAATCTGCTCCAGCACCTCGTCAGGCTCCGCGGACGGCAGATCGATCTTGTTGAGGACCGGGATAATCTCCAGGTCCTGCTCCAGGGCCGTGTAGCAGTTGGCCACGCTCTGCGCTTCCACGCCCTGCGAGGCATCCACGACCAGCAGCGCCCCCTCGCAGGCGGCCAGTGAGCGCGAGACCTCATAGGAG
This sequence comes from Ectothiorhodospiraceae bacterium, assembly GCA_003552345.1. Classification (GTDB taxonomy): domain Bacteria; phylum Pseudomonadota; class Gammaproteobacteria; order Nitrococcales; family Halorhodospiraceae; genus Halorhodospira. Next base: position 4,229 of record PULM01000043.1, on the reverse strand, counting down.
AAATCCACGTGGCCGGGCGTATCGATGAAGTTCAGCTCATAGACCTGACCATCCCGGGCCTGGTAGTTCAGCGAGACGCTCTGCGCCTTGATGGTGATCCCCCGTTCGCGCTCCAGATCCATGGAGTCGAGGACCTGGTCGCGACTCTCCCGCTCGCTCAGGGTCCCGGCGATCTGTATGAACCGATCCGCGAGGGTGCTTTTCCCGTGGTCGATGTGGGCGATGATCGAGAAGTTGCGGATATTCTCCATGCGTCGCTCGGTCCTGCCTGGTCGCCGGTTGCAATGAAAAAGAAAAAGCGCCGCCCGCATGCGGGCGGCGCCCATATTCTACTCGTTTCGAAGCCTCAGGGCATTTGCACCGCGAGGAAACTCGGGTGCCCATCGCGGATGATCAGCACCGGTACCGTGCTGCCAGACTCGGCGGCCGTCACCCGATCGCCGAGATCCTCCGCGGTGTGTACCGGCTCGCGGTCAAAACTGACCAGCACGTCGCCGGGCTCCACCCCGGCCTGGGCGGCCGGTCCGTCCTCGACCGAGGTCACCAGCACGCCACCCTCGTCTTCCAGGTCGAACTCCTGTCGCGTGGCGTCATCCACGGGCTCCACCTGCAGCCCCAGGTCAGAGCCGGCCGCATCCTCCGCGCCCCCGGATGACCCCGGCGCCGCCGCCAATTCATCCTCTTCGGGCAAGGCGGCCACCTCGACCTCGATGCGCTTCTCTTCCCCGTCGCGAAGGATCCGCAATTCGATGCTCCGCCCGATGGCGGTCCGCCCCACCATCGGCGGCAGGGCCGCGGAGGTTTCCACCACCTCGCCATCGAACTCCAGGATGACGTCACCGCTTTCCAGACCGGCCTCCGCCGCGGGGCTGCCATCAAGCAACTCCGAGACCAGAGCCCCACGGGGGCGCTCCAAACCGAACCCTTCGGCCAGATCCCGGGTCACGTCCTGGATCAGCACCCCCAGCCAACCGCGCTGCACCTCACCGGTCTCCTGCAGCTGCTCGGCCACATCCATGGCCAGTTCGATGGGGATGGCAAACGACAGGCCCATGAACCCGCCGGTACGGCTGTAGATCTGCGAGTTAATCCCAACCACATCGCCGCGCAGGTTGAACAGGGGGCCTCCGGAATTCCCCGGGTTGATGGCCACATCGGTCTGGATGTACGGCACATAGTTGCCATGGGGCAACGAACGGCCCTTCGCCGACACAATGCCGGCGGTCACCGAGTGATCGAAACCGAAGGGCGAGCCGATCGCCAGGACCCACTCGCCTACTTCAAGGGCGTCTGCACTGCCCACCGACACGGTAGGCAGATCGTCATCGGCGTCGATCTCCACGACAGCCAGATCCGTGCGTTCGTCGGAACCGATTACCTCTGCGTCGTGCTCGCGGCCATCGGCGAGCCGCACGATCACCTCTTCCGCCTGGGTTACGACGTGGTGATTGGTCAGAATCACCCCGTCCTCGCTGATCAGAAACCCCGAACCGAGCGACTGCCCGTCCTCACCGAACGGGCCGGGCCCGGGACCAGGCTGCTCGCCGGGCTCGGGCACGGAGGGCTGACCCGGCAATGTAGAGACCTGTCGTAGGCCCGGGGCCGGCGGCGGCGTACCCCGTTGAGGCTCGATGCCCTCGGGCAGCACCTCTCCAGGATCCGGCAATTCCTGACGAGTGCTGATGTTGACCACCGCCGCACTGTTCTCGCGGACGAGCTCGGTGAAATCCGGCAGCTCGAGGGCGGCTACCGGGGTGCTGACCCCCAGCCCGATCCCGGCAGCCAGCGCGATCCGCGCTGACTCACGTTCCGCAATACCCATCGATCCTCACCTTGTTGCCGGGATGGAGCTCATCCGGTCGACTGCAAAGACTGTCATGCCCGCCATGCTAGCGTCGTTGCGTCCGGGTTGCGAAACGCTCCACCGTCTTCGCCGGCACATCTCCGATGGCGGTGACCTGGTAACCATCGGCTGGCCGCTCGTGGGCGTGCAGTGCCCCGGCCCGGGCCCGCCCCTCGCCGCCATCCGGCTCGGGCGCGATGTAGACCGACACCGTGGCCAGGCCGTCACTAAAGAGCAAGTGCTCGATCGGACCGCCCAGTTCCTCCGTCGAGGGGATGCGGCTATGGGCAATGCGCGAGAATCCGGCTGGAACGTCCACAACCTCCCACGCCGGCTCCTCGCCGTCGTCCTTCTCCCCGACGGGTCGCCGCTCGACCCGCTGCTGCGCCTCTGCGCGGGGCTTGAGCTCATCGGCATCAATCTCCTCACGCAGGGTCAGGCTGGTGAACAGCAGGCGCTCGATAACCCGCCGCCCCTCCAGCAACTGGGCCTGAAGCGGCAGCCCACTCTCTTCATCCACCCAGAGACGATGGCCGTAGCGGAGCTGATCCAGTGGCTCGATCAAGATCACCCGGGCCGGACGGCCGGCAACCCGCCCCTCGCCGCCGAGCCGGATCCGATAGAGTTCGTCGGAGATGTGATCCGCCCGGGGCCACCCCTCGCCGAGGGCGGTCGCTACGCCGCTGCCCCGCAGCCGCTCGCCCTCGGCGACCGGGCCGGCGAGCAGCGCCCCCTCCGGCGTACGGACCAGTTCCCGGTGCGCACCCGTGAGCATCTCCAGTCGCTGGTGACGACCGGACTCGTCGGCGCGATGCACGATGCGCACCGTCTCAACGACGCCCGCTCGCGCGTAGACGAAGATCCCCTCGTAGGAGTGCTGGTCCAGCGCCTGGACCATTCGGTTCAGGGCCTGTCGCCCTTCGTCCGCGGCATCCTGCTGCTCATCGGCAAGGGCGAACGGCCCGACGGCAACCCAGAGCAGCCCTACGAGCAGCAGCCCGCCGCGCAACCACGCCCGCTCATGGATCCCCATGCTTTGGAACCCGTACCTGATGAAGCATGCTGCCGGGGTAGTCGGACTCGGCCTGTTCGACGTGATCGATCATGAAACGATGAAGCCGGGTCGGCATGGCATCGGGCACGGGCTCGGCTCCTCGCTCCTGTCCGGCGCCCGCCACGTTCCAGCCAGTCTCCGGCCATGGCAGCCCGCCGCTGTCACCCAGGGTGACCGGACGCACCGTCGTACCACTGACCGTACGCTCGCCGCCGGTCGGCGATTCAGCGACCTCCGTCGCCGTCTCCCCACCGTCCGCCGTCGGCTGGGAGGTGCCCGGCGGCGCGCCGCCCTGCCACCAGAATACGGTCACCGCCGCCACACTGGCCGCGATCAGACCGCCGAACGCCGGCCGACGCCAGTCCCTGACCGTCGCCGACCGGGCGGCGGGTGCTGCGGTTCGATCAGGTCCGTGGGCCGGCTCGCGCTCCAGGTCCGCTCGCACACGCTCGATCAGCCCCGTGCTCGGCTGCGGCGGCAGATTGCGCTGCAGCGCATCCCGCATGAGGTAGTAGCGGGCCAGGCGACCGCGGGCGTCGGCGTCGTGTTCCAGGCGCCGCATCAGGAACGCCCTCTCCTCGCCCGAGAGCTCCCCATCCGCGAGCGCGGAGAGCTGCTCAGCGAGTCGGTCCCGTTGTTGTTCTTCCGACATACCCTATCCCCCGAAAGCCACCATGCCCTAGGTCTCTTCGCCAGTCAGCGGACGCAGCCGTTTGTCGATCGCCTCCCGGGCGCGGAAGATCCGCGAGCGGACGGTGCCCACCGGGCACTCCATAACCTCGGCGATCTCCTGATAGCTCAGTCCCTCAAGCTCCCGGAGCGTGACCGCCGTGCGTAGCTCCTCGGGAAGCTCGGCGATGGCCTCGACCACCGTCCGCTCCACTTCGTCCCGATAGGCCTCGGCCTCCGGCGTATCCTGCTCGCGGAGCATGGTGTCGATGTCAAAACGCTCCGCATCCTGCGCATCGACGTCCGAGTCCGGTGGCCGGCGCCCCTGCGCAACCAGGTGGTTCTTGGCCGTGTTGACCCCGATCCGGTAGAGCCAGGTGTAGAAGCTGCTCTCTCCCCGGAAACCGGGCGTCGCCCGATAGGCCTTGATGAAGGCCTCCTGGGCCACGTCCTGTGCCTCCTGCGGGTCGCGCACATAACGCGAGATGAGCTTGACCAGCTTCTGCTGGTAGCGCAGCACGAGGAGGTCGAAGGCCCGCTTTTCACCGGCCTGGACACGCTCCACGAGCTCGCGATCCGACTCCTCGGAGCTCATCGCCACCGGCGCCCTCCTGTGTCGGTGCGCCGGTACTTGCTGCTGTAGACACTCCGCTGGGGCGTGAG
>PULM01000142.1 GCA_003552345.1 Ectothiorhodospiraceae bacterium | reverse complement strand
TCGGAGGCATGAGTAGAGAAATCCTGTTGGTCGTGGAGGCCACCTCCAATGAGAAGGGCGTGGACCGGGAGGTGATCTTCGAGGCCATTGAAGCGGCCCTGGCCTCGGCCACGCGCAAGCGCCACCTGGAGGATATCGACGCCCGCGTCGCGGTCGACCGGCAGACCGGCGACTACGCCACCTATCGGCGCTGGGAGGTGGTCCCGGACGAGGAGTCCGTCGAGGAGCCGCAGCGCCAGATCAGTCTGGAGCGCGCCCGCGAGCGCGACGCCCAGGCCGAGGTCGGCGGCTACATCGAAGAGCCGATCGAGTCGGGGGATTTCGGCCGCATCGCCGCGCAGACCGCCAAGCAGGTCATCGTGCAGAAGGTGCGCGAGGCCGAGCGGGCGCAGATCGTTGACGCCTACAAGCACCGCATCGGCGAGCTGGTCAACGGCACGGTCAAGCGCATGGAGCGCGGCAGCGCCATCATCGACCTCGGTGAGAACACCGAGGCGCTGGTCTCCCGCGAGGATCTCATTCCCCGCGAGGCGGTCCGGCCCAACGACCGGATCCGCGGTTACCTGCGCGACGTTCGCTCCGAGCCGCGCGGGCCGCAGCTGTTCGTCAGCCGCACGGCGAGCGACTTCCTGGTGGAGCTGTTCAAGATCGAGGTGCCCGAGGTGGGCCAGGGGCTGATCGAGATCCTCGGCGCCGCCCGCGATCCGGGCATGCGCGCGAAGATCTCCGTGCGCGCCCTGGACCCGCGCATCGACCCGGTGGGGGCCTGCGTCGGCATGCGCGGTTCGCGGGTGCAGGCGGTCTCGAACGAACTCAGCGGCGAGCGCATCGACATCATCCCCTGGGATGAGAACCCGGCGCAGTTCGTCATCAACGCCCTGGCGCCGGCCGAGGTCGAGTCCATCGTGGTGGACGAGGAGCGCGGCGCCATGGACGTGGCGGTGGCCGAGGAGCAGCTCTCGCAGGCGATCGGCCGCGGCGGGCAGAACGTGCGCCTGGCCAGCGAGCTCACCGGCTGGGAGCTCAACGTGATGACCGCCGAGGAAGCCGAGGCGAAGAGCGAGCGCGAGGCCGGCGAACTGGTACAGCTGTTTGTCGAGCACCTGGATGTCGATGAAGACGTTGCCGGCGTGCTCGTCCAGGAAGGGTTCTCCAGCATCGAGGAGGTGGCGTATGTGCCCACCGCCGAGCTGCTGGAGATCGAGGAGTTCGACGAGGAGATCGTCGAGGCCCTGCGCAGTCGTGCCCGGGACGTGCTCCTGGCCCAGGCGATTGCCGAGGAGGCCAACGAGACCCAGCCCAGCGAGGAGCTGCTGGCCCTCGAGGGGATGGACAAGGAGACGGCCAAAGCGCTGGCCGCGCGCGGTATCGCCACGGTAGAGGATCTGGCCGATCAGTCCGTGGACGACCTTCTGGAGGTCGAGGGCATGGACGAGGATCGGGCCGGGCAGCTGATCATGAAGGCCCGCGAGCCGTGGTTCGCGGCCAGTGAGGGCGGCGAGCGCGCCGACTGAATCGAGGGGGACACGACGAGGTCTCTGAGTTGGGCCGCGTCCGGAGAGTGTTTTATGGCGGAAACGACGGTTAAAGATTTTGCGCAGACGGTAGGGATCCCGGTGGAGAGGCTCCAGGCACAGCTGGAGGCCGCGGGGCTCGGCCGGCGCGAGGACGATGCGGCGCTCTCGGCGGAGGACAAGGCGACGCTACTGGCCCACCTGCGTCAGGGTAGCGCTGAGCAGGAGGACGAGGGCGGAGGCTCCGGCGGATCCCCCAAGAAGATCACCCTCAAGCGGCGCAGCCACAGCCAGCTGAAGATGCCGGCCGGGCGTGATGCGGGCAGCCGCGGGCCGCGGCAGACGCGGACCGTGAATGTCGAGGTCCGCAAGCGGCGGACCTACGTCAAGCGCAGCGACATCGAGGCTGAAGAGAAGCGCAAGCAGGAAGAGGCCGAGGAGGCTGCCGCGCAGCTCGAGCGTGCCCTGGAGCAGGAAGAGGCTCAGCGCGAGGAGGACGCCGCCGAGGCCGAGCGGGCCGCTGAGCAGGCGACCACCGCCGCCGACGAGGCCGCTGCCGCGCCGGAGCCGGCTGAGCAGGAGGGCGAGGACGCAGCCGCGGCCGAAGCGGCCGGCGCCGAAGAGCCGCAGGAGGCGGACGAAGAAGAGACGGCAGCCGACCAGACCGCCCGTGCTCAGGCCGAGGCGCTCAAGGAGAAGCCCAAGAGCCAGCAGGATGAGGCCAAGAAGCGCGAGGAGGAGCGCGAGCGCAAGCGTGCCGAGCTCGAGGCCAAGCGTGAGCGCGAGGCCGAGGAGCGCGCCCAGCGCAAGCAGGAGGCCAAGCCGAAAAAGAAGAAGAAAGACGACGCGCCCGGCGGGGCGCGCGGTGCCGGGGCCCGGCGCGGCGGCAAGAAGCGCGGTGGCGGCACCGCAGCCAAGCAGCTGCAGCAGGAGTTTGAGCGCCCGACCGCGCCCGTGGTGCGCGAGGTGGAGATCCCCGAGACCATTACCGTGGCCGAACTCGCCGATCGGATGAGCGTCAAGGACGCGGTGCTGATCAAGGAGATGATGAAACAGGGCGTGATGGCCACCATCAACCAGGCCATCGACCAGGAGACCGCGGCGATCCTCGTCGAGGAGATGGGCCACAAGGCCAAGCTCGAGCGCGAAGAGGATGTCGAGGAGGAGCTGCTGCGCCAGGGCGAGCAGCCCGAGGGCGAGGAGGTCGGTCGGGCCCCGGTGGTCACCGTCATGGGCCACGTGGACCACGGCAAGACCTCGCTGCTCGACTACATCCGCCGGGCCAAGGTCGCCTCCGGTGAGGCCGGTGGCATCACCCAGCACATCGGCGCCTATCGCGTCGAGGGCGAGAACGGCAGCGCCACGTTCCTCGACACCCCGGGTCACCAGGCGTTCACCGCCATGCGTGCCCGCGGCGCGCAGATGACGGACATCGTCGTGCTGGTGGTGGCCGCCGATGACGGGGTCATGCCGCAGACCAAGGAGGCGGTCGAGCACGCCCGGGCCGCCGAGGTGCCGATCGTCGTGGCGGTCAACAAGATGGACAAGGAGGACGCGGACCCGAACCGCGTCAAGCAGGAGCTGGCGCAGATGGAGGTCATCCCGGAGGACTGGGGTGGCGACGTCCAGTTCGTCCACGTCTCGGCGATGACCGGCGACGGTGTCGATGAACTCATCGAGGCCATCGTGCTGCAGGCCGAACTCCTGGAACTCAAGGCGGTCAAGGACTGCCCGGCCCGGGGCGTGGTGCTCGAGTCCAGCCTGGACAAGGGCCGTGGCCCGGTGGCCACCGTGCTGGTGCAAAACGGCTACCTGCATCGTGGCGATACGGTCATCTCCGGCACCGAGTTCGGACGGGTGCGTGCGCTGGTCGACGAGCACGGCAAGCGCGTGAACGAGGCCGGCCCGTCTACCCCGGTGGAGGTGCTGGGCCTGTCCGGGCTGCCGGATGCCGGCGACGACTTCATGGTGGTCGAGGACGAGCGCAAGGCCCGCGAGGTCGCCGAGAGCCGCACCGAGCGCCAGCGCGAGAAGCGCCTGGCGCAGCAGCAGGCCGCTCGGATGGAGAACCTCTTCTCGCAGATGAAGGAGGACGAGGTCTCCACCATCAACCTGCTGGTCAAGGCGGATGTCCACGGCTCCGCCGAGGCGCTGCGCCAGTCGCTGGAGGACCTCTCCCACGAGGAAGTTCGGGTGCGTGTGGTCTCCTCCGGGGTCGGTGCGATCACCGAGTCGGACGTCAATCTGGCGCTGGCCTCCGAGGCCATCCTCATCGGCTTCAACGTCCGCGCCGACGCCGCGGCCAAGCGCATGGTCCAGGAGAACGGCGTCGACCTGCACTACTACAGCGTCATCTACGACGCCATCGAGCAGGTCAAGAACGCCATCTCGGGCATGCTCGAGCCCTCGCTTGAGGAGCACATCCTTGGTACCGCGGAGGTCCGCGAGGTGTTCCGCTCCTCGAAGCTTGGCCAGGTCGCTGGTTGCCTGGTGGTCGACGGGGTGGTCCGCCGCCGCAACCCGATCCGGGTCCTGCGCGACAGCGTGGTGATCTTCGAGGGTGAGCTGGAGTCGCTGCGGCGGTTCAAGGACGACGTCAACGAAGTGCGTGCCGGCACCGAGTGCGGTATCGGCGTGAAGAACTACAACGACGTCCGCGCCGGCGACCAGATCGAGTGCTACGAGCGGGTCGAGGTGCAGCGGAGCCTGTAAGACGACGATGGCCAAGGACTATCCGCGCAGCCGGCGGATCGCCGAGCAGCTCCGGCGCGAGCTGGCCGAAGTGATTCGCGACGACGTCGACGACCCGCGCGTCGGGTCGGTGACCATCTCGGAGGTGCAGGTCAGCCGCGATCTGGCCCACGCCACCGTCTACGTCACCGTCCTCGGCGCCGAGGCGGCCGAGGCGCAGGCGGGGGTCGATGTCCTCAACAAGGCCCACGGCTTCCTGCGCAGTCAGGTGGCCCGGCGCATCCGGGCCAAGCGCACGCCCAGCCTGCGCTTCCTGCACGATAGCGCCTTCGATCGCGGTGCGCGGTTGAGTGCCCTCATCGACGAGGTGGCCCCGCCGCCGGCGGACGAAGAACCGAGCAAGGAGTAGAAGGCGAATGGCGAAAAGGCGGGGTGGGCGCAACGTCACCGGCGTGCTGTTGTTGGACAAGCCGGCGGGCGTGACCTCCAACAAGGCCCTGCAACAGGTCAAGCGGCTCTTCGGGGCGCGCAAGGCCGGCCACACGGGCAGTCTCGACCCGCTGGCCACCGGGCTGCTGCCGATTTGCTTCGGCGACGCCACGAAGGTCTCCGGGTTCCTGCTCGATGCCGACAAGCGCTACGTGGTCACCTGCAAGCTGGGGATGGCGACCGACACCGGTGATGCCGAGGGGACCGAGCGCGACCGGGCCGAGGTCCCGGCGCTGGATGAGGCCAGCGTGGAAGCGGCGCTGGACGGCTTCCGCGGGCCCATCGAGCAGCTGCCGCCGATGTACTCGGCCATCAAACACCAAGGGCAGCGGCTCTACGACCTGGCCCGACAGGGCGTAGAGGTCGAGCGGGAGCGGCGGCAGGTGGAGATCTACGACCTGCAGCTGCTCGCCCTGCGCGATGACGAACTGGAACTTTCGGTGCACTGCTCCAAGGGCACCTACATCCGCACACTGGCCGAGGACGTCGCCGAGGCGCTCGGCACCGTCGGCCACGTCTGTGCGCTGCGTCGCCTGGGTCTGGGGCCCTACCAGGACCCGGCGATGTGGACCGAGGAGATGCTCGCCGCGCGCGCCGAGCAGGGGCGGGAGGCGCTGGACGCCACCCTGCTGCCCATGGACTCGGCGCTGCAGCAGTACACCGGGGTGGAGCTGGCGGATGATCTCGCCTACTTCGTGGTCCAGGGGCAGCCGGTCTTCGTGCCCAAGGCGCCGAGTGAGGGCTGGCTGCGGCTCTATGACCGCGCCGGCAATTTCCTCGGTATGGGCCAGGCCCTCGACGACGGCCGGATCGGGCCCAAGCGCCTGGTGGCACGCCGCTAGACGCGGCGCCCCGCCGCCCGGGCGGTGCATTCTTGTTCCCTCGCCCCTGCGAGGGATACACTAACGGCCTTTATTGGCAGGCCGAATTCGAGCGTATAGGTCAGGAGTCGTACATGTCGCTGAATGCTGAGCAAAAATCGGAGATTGTCGAGCAGTTCCGGCGTTCTCCTTCGGACACCGGTTCGCCCGAGGTGCAGGTAGCCCTGCTCTCGGCGCGGATCAAGCACCTCACCGAGCACTTCGCGGAGCACAAGCAGGATCATCACTCCCGCCAGGGGCTTTTGAAGCTGGTCAGCCAGCGCCGCAAGCTGCTCGATTACCTCAAGCGCAAGGATCGGAGCCGCTACCAGGACGTCATCGAGCGTCTCGGCATTCGCAAGTAAGCGCAAGGGGTAAAGAACGATG
>PULM01000157.1 GCA_003552345.1 Ectothiorhodospiraceae bacterium | reverse complement strand
TGAGCCTGATCCTCGCCGGCATCGCGCTGATGTACTTCTTCGGGGCGACGACGACGCTGCTGATCTACTTCGCCGACGCCGACGCCACCCGAGAGGTGATGTTCTGGAGCGTGGGCAGCCTCAGCCGCGCCGACTGGGAGAGCTTCGCCTTCATCACCGCGGCGCTGGCGCTGACCCTGCCCGTGTTTCTGTGGAAGAGTGGCGACCTGAACCGGTTGCTGCTCGGTGACGAGACTGCGACCAGCCTGGGGATTGCCGTCGGCCCCCTGCGCATCGGCCTGATGTTTCTGGTCGCGCTGCTGGTGGCGGTGACCGTGGCCTTCACCGGCGGCATCGGCTTCCTCGGACTGGTGGCGCCGCACCTGGCGCGGCTTCTGATCGGCTCGGATCACCGTTTCCTGATCCCGGCCACGGCGCTGATCGGTGCGCTGCTGCTGACGCTGGCGGATATCGTCTCGCTGCACGCGTTCGCCTCGGTGGTCTTGCCGGTGGGCGTGGTCACGGCGTTTATCGGCTCGCCGCTGTTCATCTATCTGATCCTGCGCCGCCGCGAGGCGGGAGGAAGGCCGTGACGGCAACCGGGATTGAACTGCGCGGCGTACGCTACGCCTACCGCCGCAGCGAGGTGCTGCGCGGGGTCGATGCCCGGGTGGAGGCCGGCGAGGTGGTCGCGCTGATCGGGCCCAACGGCTCCGGCAAGAGTACGCTGCTCAAGTGCATCAGCGGCATCCTCCGCCCCCGCGAAGGGTCAATCACCATCGGCGGTGAGCCGGTGCGCGGGCAGCGGCAGTCGCGCATTGCGCGCTCGCTCTCCTACGTGGCGCAGACCGCCGACGCGGTCTATCCGCTGACCGTGCTCGAGAGCGTGCTGCTCGGCCTGCGCCGGGCCAGCTGGCGGCACGACCCGGCGGACCTGGCCCGCGCCGAGGCCGTCCTCCGGCGTCTCGGCATGGCCGATCTGGCCCAGGCACCGCTGACCGAGATCAGCGGCGGTCAGCAGCAAAAGGCGGCCATCGCCCGGGCCCTGGTGCGGCAGACGCCGTACCTGCTGCTCGATGAGCCGACCAACCACCTGGACATGAAACACAAGCGCGACGCCATCGAGATCCTCACCGCCTGCGCCCGGGAGCAGGGGCAGGGCGTGTTGGTGGTGCTCCACGACATCAATATCGCGGTACAGCTGGCCGACCGCATCGTGCTCCTGCGCGACGGTCGGGTGATGGCCGACGGGCCGCCGCAGGCGGTCATCGACCCGCCAACCCTTCACGCCGCCTACGACGTGGAGGTTCGGGTGGTCGAGGATCAACAAGCGCCTTTCGTGGCGGGGTATCGGTTTCAACAAGGGGGACAGGCATGAGCGGGGAGGTTTGGTTCGTCGGCGCGGGCCCGGGTGCGGCCGATCTGATCACGGTCCGTGGCCGTGACCGGGTGGTCGCGGCGGATGCGATCCTCTACGCCGGCTCCCTGGTCCCCGCCGAGGTACTGGAATGGGCGCCGCCCCACTGCGAGGTCGCCGACTCCAAGGGCATGACCCTGGAGGCGATCCAGGACTGGTTGCTCGAACGCGCCCAGGCGGGCAGTCGCGTGGTCCGACTGCAGCCGGGGGATCCGGGGCTTTACGGCGCCTTCGTGGAGATCGTGCGTCCGCTGGATGCGGCCGGTATCCCGGTCCACCTGGTGCCCGGGGTGACCTCGGCCATGGCGGCTGCTGCGGCGGCGGGCGAGAGCCTGACCCTGCCCGAGGGGACCCAGACGGTGATCTTCACCCGGGTGGAGGGGCGTACTCCGATGCCCGCCGGCGAGCAGCTTGCCGACCTGGCGCGTCACGGCAGCACCCTGTGTATCTATCTCTCGATCACCCTGCTGGAACGCTTGAGCGATGCCCTGTGCCAAGGCGGCTGGGAGGAGGACGCCCCGGTGGTGGTGGTCCACCGCGCCTCCTGGCCCGGGGTCGAGCAGGTGCTGCGCACCTGCATCCGCGATCTCGCCGCGGACTGCCGTGCCGCCGGGCTCAACAGCCAGACCATGATCCTGGTCGGACCGGCGCTGGGGGCGCGGCAGGGTACGCCGGCGGCGCGCTCGCGGCTCTACGATCCGGACTTCGCGCACCGTTTCCGCCGCCGTGAAAGTTGAGGACGTTTCTGAATGACTGATTGTATCCTTCTGATTGGGCACGGATCGCGCCAGGACGACGGCAACGAGGAGATCCGCCGCTTTGCCGATATGCTCGCCGAGCGCTATCCCGATTGGCTGCTGGAGACCTGCTTTATCGAGTTCGCCGATCCGCTGCTTGGCGAGGGGCTCGATCGTGCCGCGGCGCGGGCGGATCGGGTCATCGCGGTGCCGCTGATCCTCAACGCCGCGGGGCACGTGAAGCTCGAGATCCCCGAGCAGATCGATGCCGCCCGCACCCGCCACCCGGGGGTGGACTTCCGGCTGGCCCGCCACCTGGGGGTCAGCGAATCGTCGCTGGGCCTGGTCGAGCGCCGTCTGCGCGAGGCCATGCAGGTACTGAACGTGCCCGATCCGCGGACCACCGGCGTCATCCTCCTCGGCCGCGGCTCCTCGGATCGCACCGCCAACGGGGAGCTGGCCCGGCTGGCGCGCTGGCTCTACGAGGGCGGTGAACACGAGCTGGTGGATATCGCCTTCACCGGGGTGACCCACCCGCGTCTGGAGGCCGTGGTGCAGCGCCACCATCTGCTGGGTGCGACGCAGCAGGTGGTGCTCCCGTACTACCTGTTCACCGGACGGCTGATCGAGCGCATCGAGCAACAGGTGGAGCGGTTGCGCGTGCAGTACCCGCGGACGGCCTTTGCGCTGGCCGACTACCTCGGCTTCGAGCCGGAAGTCTTCGACCTGATCGCCCACCGGGTCGAGGAGGCGCGGGCCGGGCAGGGTATGCTCGAGTGTGACGGCTGCCCGCACCGGGCTGCCGCGGCGCACCATCACCATCATCACCACCACCACTGAGGAAGGCGCCATGTCCCGTCAGCCGTCGGTGACCGAGCAGCAGACCGCCTCCGGACGGCAGATCGAGGCGTGCTCCTTCGCCCGCGTCGACGCCGAAGCCGGGGACCGCAGTGGCTACGATGCCGCGCAGTGGACCGTGGTCCGGCGCATGATCCACGCCACCGCGGACTTCGATTTCAATGGCGTGACCCGTTTCCATCCCCAGGCCGTGATGGCGGGGGTCGCCGCGATCCGCGCCGGGGCGCCGCTGTTCGTCGATGTGGAGATGATTCGGGTCGGCCTCTCGGCGGCGCGTCTGCGCCATTTCGGCGTCGAGGCCCACTGCCTGATGAACGACCCGCAGGCGGCGGAGCGTGCCGAGCGGGCGGGCACGACCCGGGCCGAGCAGGCCGTGGCCCTGGCTGCGGAGCAGGGCCGGCTCGACGGTGCCATCGTCGCCGTTGGCAACGCGCCCACGGCGTTGCGGGCGGTGCTCACCCGCATCGAGCGCGGCGAGGTGGCGCCGCGGCTGCTGATTGCCATGCCGGTGGGCTTCGTGGCGGCGGCCGAATCCAGTGATGAGGCCATGGCACAGCAGCAGATCCCCTGGATCGCCACGGCCGGGCGCAAGGGCGGAACCCCGGTGGTGGTGGCCTGCCTCCATGCCCTGCTCGCACTCGCCGAGGAGGAGGGCGCTTGAAGCCGGCGTGCACCATTGTCGGGGTGCTCGACGACGGACCCGCGGCACTGAGCCCGCAGGCCCGGGAGGCCATCACCGCCGCGGACCGGCTGATCGGCGGGCGGCGCGTGCTCGAGCGCTACGCGTCGTTGGCCCCCGCGGCCGAGTGCTACGACCTGACCCGATCGGTGGCCGAGGTGCCGGCCTGGGTTGAGGCAGGTGCTGCTGCAGGGCAGCGGGTGGTGGTGCTCGCCAGCGGTGATCCGCTCTGCCACGGCATCGGTGAGCGCCTCGTCGCAGCGCTCGGGGCCGAGCGCTGCCGGGTCCTGCCCGCCCCCTCGCTGGTCCAGCTCGCCTGTGCCCGGCTGGGCTGGTCGGTTGCGCCCACCGCCATCGTCTCCGTGCACGGCCGCGGCGCCGGCGACTGGTCGGCGCAGACGGCGTCGCCGGATCACCCGCTGAGCGGCGTACTGCGTGCCCTGGCCAACCATGAGCAGGTGGCGGTCTACACCACCGGTGAGAACGGCGCCGACTGGCTCGCCCGACAGCTGCTGGCCGTCGGTTACACGGACACGGAAGTGGAAGTCGCGGCCGTGGCGCGCATCGGTCGGGCCGATGAGACCTGCCATCCGCCGGAGGGGCTCTGCAGCGCCGCGCAGCGTCCCTGCCCGCAGCCCCACGTCGCGCTGCTGCGGCGCCGGGCCGTCCCGGCCACGCCCTTCGCCGGCGCCGACGACGCCTTCGTCCAGCGCCGTCCCCAGCGTGGGCTGATCACTAAGCGGGAGGTGCGCGCCGTGGCCCTTGCCGGCCTGGCTTTGACGCCCGAGAGTCGGGTATGGGACATCGGCACCGGCTCCGGTGCCGTGGCCCTTGAGGCCGCGCGGCTTGCTCCTCACGGGCACGTCTGGGCCATGGAGCGCCGCGCCGAGGATCTGGCCATCGCCGAGGAGAACCGGCGGCGGCGCCGGGCCGGCAACGTCACGCTCTATCACGGCGAGGCGCCGCAGGGGCTGGAGGCGTGGCCCGATCCGGATGCGGTGTTCATCGGTGGCTCCGGCGGGGCGCTGGGGGCGCTGATCGACGGCTGCCTGCAGCGCTTGCGCCCGGATGGCCGACTCGTTGTCAACGTGGTGGCCCTGGAGAACCTGCACCGGGCCTCGGAGCGACTCGACGCAGCCGCCGCTGCAGGAACGGTGCAGTGGGAGGCGGTGCAGCTGCAGGCCAGTCGCAGCGGCGAGTTGGCCGGAATGCGCACCTTCCGCGCGGAGAACCCGGTCTGGGTGATCATGGCGAACAAGACGGAGACAGCATGACAGCATCCTCGGGGCGATTGATCGGGGTTTCGCTCGGTCCCGGCGATCCGGGGTGGATCACGCGACGGGCGTGGCAGGTGCTTCAGGGACCGGCCCGCTGGGCCTACCCCGTGCGGGCCGAGGGGCAGCGCAGCTACGCCCTGGAGATTGTCGAGCGTGGCGGTCTGGTGGCCCCGGACGACGCCATGCCCCTGGTCTTCCCCATGACCCGGGATCCGGCGACGCTGGCCGTGCACTGGGGACGGGCGGCGCAGACCGTCGCCGCCACCCTGGCCCAGGGCCGTGACGTAGCGTTCCTGGTGGAAGGGGATGCCTCCACCTACGCCACCTTCGGTCACCTGGCGCGGACGGTCCTCGCCGAGACGCCGACGGCCGAGGTGGAGACCATCCCCGGCGTCGCCTCGTTCCTGGCTGCCCCGGCGCGGGTCGGCTGGCCGCTGGCGACTCAGGACGACGCCCTGGCGGTCCTCCCCGGCGGCTACGGCATGGAGACCGTCGAACGGCTGCTCCCGGAGGTGGATACCCTGGTGCTGCTCAAGGTCAAGCCCTTGCTCGAGCCCCTGATCGACCTCCTGGAGGGTCAGGGACTGCACGGTCACAGTGTCTTTGTCGAGCGCCTTGGCACCCCGCAGGAGCGGGTGGTGACCGACATCCGGCAGCTGCGCGGCGAGGAGGTTCATTACCTGTCCCTGCTCATGGTCTGCAAGGGCGCCGGTGTCGCGGCCGACGTCGGTGGGCCAGCTCGATGAGCGCCTCGGGCGCCGGGCTGGTGCTGGTCGTGGTCAGCCGCGGTGGCGCCAGCAGTGCGGCTCGCCTGGCAGCACTCTGGCCGGGGGCGGAGATCCTGGCCACGGAACGGGTCGCCCCCCTGTTGGCCGATCACACCGAACGCTGCACCGCGGTCGCCGCCGGCGCCCTGGGCGAGGCCATCGGCGAGCGCCTGCAGCAACCGCTTGAGCAGGTGATCTGCTTCTCCTCGGTGGGGGCCTGCGTGCGCCTGCTGGCCCCGCACCTGGTCGATAAGACCCGCGACCCGGGCGTGGTGAGCGTCGATGAGTCGGGTCACTTTGCAGTGGCCGTGCTCGGCGGCCACCTGGGCGGCGCCAATGCCTGGACGCAGCGGGTGGCCGCCGCACTCGACGCCACGCCGGTGGTGACCACCGCCTCGGACCGTCGCGGGCTGCCCGCCGTCGATCTGCTCGGCCGCGAACAGGGCTGGCAGGTGATCGCCTCCGGCGCCGCCCTGCGCGCCGCGGCCGCGGCGCTGCTCAACGACGAGCCGGTGGCCCTGATCGAGGAGGCGGACACCTGGCGCCCGGACACGCCGCCGCCGGCCAACCTGCATCGGCTGAGCGATGCGCAGGCGCTCGACCCCGGGGCTTACAGCGCCGTGCTCTGGGTGCGGCAGGAGGTGCCCCCGGAGCCCTGGCCGACACGTCTGGGCGATCGGCTGGTACGCTACCGACCCGCGCGGCGGAGGACCTAGTGCCGCGCGTCGTCTTGGGGATCGGTTGCGACCGCGGTGCGGGCCGCGAGACGGTGGCCGCGGCAGTCGCCGCGGCCCTTGCCGAGGCCGGGCTGGAGCATGCCGATGTGGTGGCGCTGGCCAGCATCGAGCTCAAGCGCGACGAGCCGGCACTCCATGCCCTGGCGCGGGCCCACGGCTGGCCCCTGGTTTTTTATCCGGCGACTGAGCTGGCCGCGATCCCGGTGCCGCACCCCTCGGAGGTGGTGCGCCGGCACACCGGGACGCCGGCGGTCGCCGAGGCGGCGGCGCTGTGTTGGGCCCAGGCCACCAGCGCCGATCTGATCATCGAGAAACGCCGCTGGCGGGGTGAGGACGGACGCCACGCCACGGTGTCGATTGCGAGGCTGAACGAATGACAGGCGACGTTGCCCCCCCGGGGCGGATCCTGCTGGTGGGGATCGGCCCGGGTGACCCGGCGCACATGACGGCGCGGGCCCGAGAGGCGATCACCGAGGCCGAGGTGGTCATTGGCTACCAGACGTACCTGAAGCTGATCCCGGAGCTGCTCGAGGGCAAGACGGTGATCGGCAAGGCGATGACCGAGGAGCTGGATCGGGTCGAGGCGGCCTGGGAGGCGGCCCGGGCCGGCCAGGTGGTGGCCCTGGTCTCCTCCGGGGATGCCGGAGTCTACGGCATGGCCGGGCCCACCTACGAGTTCATCCTGCAGCGCGGCTGGCAGGGCGGGGCCGGGGAGGGCGAGGTCGAAGTGATCCCCGGGGCCTCGGCGCTGTCCACCTGCGCCGCGCTGGTCGGCGCCCCGCTGACCCACGACTTCTGCACCATCTCGCTCTCCGACCTGCTCACCCCCTGGCCGGTGATCGCGCGCAGGCTGGACGCCGCCGGGCGCGGCGATTTCGTCACCATCCTCTACAACCCGGCGAGCAAGCGCCGGCGCGCGCACATCGCCCGGGCGCAGGAAATCCTGCTGCGTCATCGGGATCCGGACACGCCGGTGGCGGTGGTCCGCTCCGCTTACCGAGAGCGTCAGCAGATCCAGCACCTGACCCTGGAGGCGCTCCACGAGGCCGAGCCGAGCATGCTCAGCACGGTGATCATCGGCAACCGGTCGACCCGCTTCGAGCACGGGCGGATGGTGACCCCACGGGGCTACACCGCCAAGTATGCCGAGGGCGGCACGCCCGTCTCCGGCGAGCAGCGTGGCCGCTCCCTGAGCCTGGGCCTGGAGGGGTGGCCGGTGGTACTGCGCCAGTGGCTGCGTGAGCAGCCGTCGCCGAGCCTGGAGGCCGCCGCAGAGCACTTCGATATCCCCTGGGCGGAGGCGCTTGCTGCGGTGGCCGACGACGTGGCAGAGCCGGATACGCCGTTTATGACCAGCCGGATCGAGGTCGCGGATCTACCCCACCACCTGGACGAATGCCGCCAGTGGCCGCGGTTGCGCGCTGTGGTGCGCGGCCCGGCCGGGACGCGCATGGTCTGCTCGGTCGCCGGGGCCGGCCTGCGCCACGGCGGCCAGACCCTGGTGCTCGGCTCCGGCGGGGGGCGGGTTGAACTCGACTGGGAGCGGGTGGCGGCGGGCTGGGCCCTGGCCGGGGCCTGCCAGCACTGCAGCCTTGAGCTCGTGGACCGGCGCGGCCGCGGCCTGTTGTCCCTGCAACGGATCGTCGAAACGCCGAGGGCGGGCTGAATCGATGCACCATTACCCGATCTTCCTCAAGCTCGACGGTTGCCGCTGCCTGGTGGTCGGTGGCGGTGAGGCGGCGGCGCGCCGTGCCGGGGATCTGCTCGATGCCGGGGCGCGGGTGGAACTGATCACCCCGGAACCGGGGTCCTCCTGCGAGCAGCTGCTGGAGAACGCGGGGGAGGCGTTGAGTCATCGCGCTGAAGTCTTCACCCCGGGCATGGAGGCCGGTGCCGCGCTGGTGGTGGGCGCCACCGGGGAAGAGGCCACCGACCGGGCCGTCTACCAGGCGTGCCGCGCGCGCGGCATCCCGGTCAATGTCGCCGGACGGCCGACGCTGAGCACCTACATCACCCCGGTCTTGGTCGATCGCTCGCCGCTGCAGCTGGCGATCTCCAGCGGCGGCGCGGCGCCGGTGCTGGCGCGGCAGATTGCCAGCCGGCTGGAGACCTTGATCCCGGCCGCGTACGGCCGCCTGGCGGGTCTGGCCGGGCGCATGCGCGAGCGTGTGCGCGCTGCGCTGCCGGATAAGGACTGGCGGCTGCGCTTCTGGGAACAGGTCTTCGACGGTGCGGCGGCAGAATCGGTGCTCGCCGGCCGTGAGGCGGAGGCAGAGGCGGAGCTGATGCGCCTGTTGGAAGAGGAGCAGGCGCGGCCGGCCCCGCAGGGGGAGGTCTTCCTGGTCGGCGCCGGCCCCGGGGACCCGGATCTGCTGACCTTCCGCGCCCTGCGGCTGATGCAGCGCGCCGACGTGGTCCTCTACGACCGGCTGGCGGCGCCGGCGCTGCTCGATCTGGTGCGCAAGGAGGCGGAGCGGATCCCCGTGGGCAAGCGGCGTGGACGCCACACCCTGCCCCAGGAGCGGATCAACGAGCGGCTTGTCGAACTGGCCCGCGAGGGCAAACGGGTGCTGCGTCTCAAGGGGGGCGACCCGTTCCTTTTCGGCCGTGGCGGCGAGGAGATCGAAGGGCTGATCGAGCACGACATCCCCTTCCAGGTGGTGCCCGGCGTCAGCGCCGCCCAGGGGGCGGCCAGCTACGCCGGTATCCCGCTGACGCACCGCGACTACGCCCAGAGTTGCCGCCTGCTCACCGGACACCGCCGGGCCGGGCACCCGCAGATGAAGGCCCACGCCCCGTATCGTTGTGACGAGACCCTGATCATCTACATGGGCTTGGTCAATCTGGAAGCCGTCTGCGAGCAGCTGTGCGAGTGTGGGTTGCCCCCGGAGCATCCCGCTGCCGTCGTCGCCCAGGCGACCACGCCGCAGCAGCGGGTGGTCCTCGGCAACCTGCGCACCCTGGCCCAGCGCGTCCGTGACGAGCGGGTCGAGAGCCCCGCACTGGTGGTGGTGGGGCCGACGGTGCAGCTGCATCCGCGGCTGGGTTGGTACCGCGGTGAGGCGGAGGGGCGCGACGCGGCCGCCAGCATTGACCCGTGCTGGACGGGTGGCCTGCACGACTGACCCGTTGCGATGACGATGAGCGACGACGCCGCTGACTCGGTCCTGCCCATCGACTCGCTGTGCCCGGCGTTTCAGGCGGCGCTGGAGCAGGGACACTGCGTGGTGGCCGCGGCGACCGGCTCCGGCAAGTCGACCCGGCTGCCGGTTTGGGCGGCCGAGACCCGGGGGCCGGTGCTGGTGGTTCAGCCGCGCCGGGTGGCGGCCACCAGCCTGGCCCGTTTCGTCGCGGCACAGCTGGCATCGGCGCCGGGCGAGCAGGTCGGCTACGCGGTTCGCCTGGAGCGCCGCTACTCGGAACAGACCCGCATCCTGTTCGTCACCCCCGGGGTGGCGCTTCGCTGGCGGGCTGAGGGGCGTCTGGCCGGTTTCGCGACGGTGATCCTCGATGAATTCCATGAGCGGCGCTGGGACACCGACCTGCTCCTGGCCTTGCTGCGCAACGACGCCACCCAGCACCTGGTGGTCACCTCCGCGACCCTGGAGGGAGAGCGGCTGGCCACGCAGCTCGATGGCACCTATCTGGAGTCGCCGGGACGAGGCCACCCGGTCGAGGAGCGGCACCTCGCCGAGGAACCGCGCGCCATGCCGCAGCAGCGCGACCTCGATCAGCGGATGGCGGCGGCCATCCGGCAAGCGCTGGAGGAGACCGGCGGGGACGTGCTCGCATTCCTGCCGGGGCAGGGGGAGATCGAGGCGGTCCGCCGGGCGCTTTCTGGGGTGCCGGCGGAGGTGGTGCGGCTCCACGGCGGGGTGCGGCTGGCCGAGCAGCGCCAGGCCCTGGAGCCCGGCTCGGCGCGGCGGGTGGTGCTGGCCACCAACATCGCCGAGACCTCGCTCACCGTGCCGGGGGTCACGGCGGTGGTGGACAGCGGGCTGGAGCGGCGTACCCAGCGCCGCAACGGGCGCACCGTCCTTGCGCTGCAGGCGATCTCCCGCGCCAGCGCAGCCCAGCGGGCCGGGCGCGCGGGGCGGCTGCGGCCGGGCACCTGCTACCGGTTGTGGGGGCGCGCGGCGCCGCTGCCCGAGCGCGCCCCACCGGAGGTGCTGCGCGAGGACCTGACCGAGCTGGTCCTGGCCGCCGCCTGTGCCGGCTACGCGGTGGCCCAGCTGCCGTTCATCGACCCGCCGCGTAGCGAGAGCTGCGAGCAGGCACAGCGGCTGCTTCGTGACTTGAGGGCGCTGGATGAGGCCGGCTGCGTCACGCCGCGGGGCCGTCGGCTGTTCGGTATGCCGGTCGACCCGGAGTTGGCACACCTGGTCCTGGCCATGCCCGATCAGCACAGTGGCGGGCTCATGGCGGACTGGGTGGCGGCGCTCGCGGCCGGGGATCGCTGGCTGCAGATCCGTGCCGACGCCGATGAACGCCAGGCGCTGGCCGGCGTGCTCGGTCAGCGCTGCGATGCCCGGTTGCGGATCGCGGCGCTGCGCTGCGAGGAACTCCCCGGCGTGCGCATCGATCCACGGGGACGCGAGGAGGCACGGCGGCTGGCCGGGCAGTTGCGCGAACTCCTGGCACTGCCGCCGCTGCCCGCATCGGTGGAACGGGCGGCAGCCGATGGCGTGCCCGGTCTGGATGCGGCGACGCTGGAGCGTGCCCTGACCGCAGCGGCGCGGGCGCTGCCGACCTGGGTCTATGTGCGGCGCGAGCGCAGGCGGCAGGCCCTCGGCAACGGTGCCGGTGATGAGGTGGTCATCGGCGAGCGTGCCTGGTTCCCCGAAGATGCCGAGGCGGCCCTGGTGCTCGGCGCGCACAGTGTCCCCGGGCGGGGCACCCGGCAGACCATCAGTGTGGCCACGGCCCTGGCCCCGCTGCCGCTGCGATGGGTCATCGCCAGTGGCGCCTGCAGCGAGCGGATCAGCGCACCGGCATGGCAGGAGGAGCGGTTGACCGCCCGGCGCGAGTGGCTGTTCGCCGAGCGCTGCATCGGCAGCGAGGAGGTGGAGCCGGCGGGTGCCCAGGCCCGCGAGGCGGCGGCGGATCTGATCCTCGACGGGAGGCTACTGGCCCCGGCCGGACCTCGCCTGGAGGATGACCTGGAGGCGTGGGCGCTGTATGCGGCCCTCGGGTATGCCGAGGGGAGCGTGCCCGAGGCGCGTGATTGGCTGCTGGAACAGCTGCAGCGCCTGGGGGTGGAATGCGGCGAGGACCTGGCGCTGCTCGAGCCCGGGGATCTGCGCTTTGCCGGGGTGCCGGAGTGGCAGCGGCCCGATTTCGACGAGCGCTTCCCGCGCCGGGTCCAGCTGCCCGACCTGGAACTGCGCATCCACTACCACGTCCGCCGCCGCGAGGTGGTGGCCGAGAAGGTCGGCGGGATCCGCCGCACCGACCCGAAGCGCTGGGAACTGCCGGCGTGGCCGGGGTGGCGGGTTCGTTTCCAGCGGGCCAGTCGCGTCGTTGATATTCGGTAGGGGTGATGACGGAACAGACCGATGTGATCGTGATTGGCGCCGGTGCCGCCGGGCTGATGTGTGCCGCCACCGCCGGCGCACGGGGGCGGCGCGTGGTAGTGCTTGATCACGCCCGCAAGCCCGGGCGCAAGATCCTCATGTCCGGGGGTGGGCGCTGCAACTTCACCCACCTGAGCAGCGGGCCGGAACACTTCCTCTCGGCCAATCCGCGCTTTTGCATCTCGGCACTGCGCCGCTATCCGCCGGCGGCCTTCCTGGAACTGATCGAGCGCCACGGCGTTGCCTACGAGGAGCGGGAGCCGGGCCGGCTGTTCTGTCGCGACTCGGCCCGACCGGTCCTCGACCTGCTGCTCGACGAATGTGCTCGCGCCGGTGTGGAGCTGCGCATGAGGACCGGGGTCCTTGGGGTTGAGGCGACGGGGGAAGGCTTCGCCGTGGCCACCCCGACGGGCACCGTGCACGCCGAGGCGCTGGTGGTGGCCACCGGGGGCCTGTCGATCCCCCGGATGGGCGCCAGCGGCCTGGGATATGCCATCGCCCGGCAGTTCGGCCTGCCGGTGCAGCCGACCCGCCCGGCCCTGGTGCCGCTGACCCTGCCGCAGCGCCTGCAACAGGCGCTGGGTGAACTGGCCGGGATCAGCATCCCCGCGCGGGTGCGCTGCGCGGGGGCGGAATTCCGCGATGACCTGCTGATCACCCACCACGGGTTGAGCGGACCGGCCGCGCTGCAGGCCTCCAACTACTGGGAGCCGGAGACCCCCTTGAGCCTGGATTGGCTACCGGATGCGGCCGTGCGCGAGGAGCTTGCCCGGGGGCGTAGCGGACGCGGCCAGCGGGCCCTGCAGCGTTGCCTGGAGCGGCACCTGCCCCGACGCCTGGCCCGGACGTTGTGCGAGCTCGAGGGCTGGTCGGGACCGTTGCAGGGCTACAGCAACCAGGCCCTGGATGAGGTGGCCCGGCGTCTGGAGGACTGGCGATTGACGCCCGCCGGCACCGCCGGCTACGCCAAGGCCGAGGTAACCGCCGGCGGGGTGGATACCGACGCTCTGTGCTCGCGGAGCCTGGCGGCACGCCGGGTACCGGGGCTGCACTTCATCGGCGAGGTGGTCGACGTAACCGGGCAGCTGGGCGGCCACAACTTCCAGTGGGCGTGGTCCTCCGGGGTGGCCGCGGGTCAGGCCGTCTAGCCGTCGCCCTCCGGGTCGGTCGGTGCCTTGAAGTCGGCGACCTGCAAATGGTGGCGGCTGAGCAGTCGGTAGAACTCGGTTCGGTTGCGCCCGGCAATCCGCGCGGCCTGACTGACGTTTCCCTCGGTGAGCTTGAGCAGCCGGATCAGGTAATCACGCTCGAACGCCTCGCGGGCCTCGGCCAGGGTGGGGATGGCCGGTTCCTGGTCCTGGTTGAGGGCCTGGCGGACCAAGCGCTCGGGGAGGATCTCGCTGGTGCTCAGGGCCACGCACTGCTCGATGACGTTCTGCAGCTGG
This sequence comes from Ectothiorhodospiraceae bacterium, assembly GCA_003552345.1. Lineage (GTDB taxonomy): Bacteria > Pseudomonadota > Gammaproteobacteria > Nitrococcales > Halorhodospiraceae > Halorhodospira. The sequence continues at coordinate 9,027 of PULM01000157.1, read as the reverse complement.
CGCACGTTGCCTGGCCAGTCGGCCTGGACCAGCACCTCGATGGCCTCCGGCGAGAGGTCCTCGACGGTGCGCCCGTGACGGCGGGTGGCCTCGGCCAGGAAGTGGCGGGCGAGCAGCGGGATGTCCTCGCGCCGCTCGGTCAGCGGGGGCAGGGCCAGGGTGACGACGGCCAGGCGGAAGTAGAGGTCCTCGCGGAACGAGCCGTCGGCCCGGGCGGTCTCTAGGTCCCGGTGGGTGGCGGAGAGCACGCGCACGTTGATCGGGATCGGGTCGCGTCCGCCCACCGGGCGAATGACCTGCTCCTGGAGGGCTCGCAGGAGTTTGACCTGCAGCTGCGCGGGCATATCACCGATCTCGTCCAGGAACAGGGTGCCGCCGTCGGCATCGCGGAACAGCCCGGCACGATCCCGGTCGGCGCCGGTAAAGGCGCCGCGCACATGCCCGAAGAGCTCGGACTCGAGCAGCGTCTCCGGGATGGCCCCGCAGTTGACCGGCACGAACGGCCCCTCGGCGCGGGGGCTGTGGGCGTGGATGGCCCGGGCGACCAGCTCCTTGCCCGATCCACTGGCGCCCTGGATCAGGACGTTGGCATCGGAGTCGGCCACCAGCAGGGCGCGCTCGAGGACCTCTTCCATGCGCGGGCTGCGGGTCACCAGCCCGTGGCGCCGGCCCGCCTCGCGGGCGGTGTCGGAGGTCTGGCCACCGCGGGCCGACAGGGCCTTGGCGAGCTGTTCGAGCAGCTCCGGCGGGTCGAAGGGTTTGGTGAGGAATTCGTGCACGCCGCGCCGGGTCGCCTCGACGGCGTCCTGGATGGAGCCGTGGGCGGTGAGGATGATCACCGGCAGGGCCGGCCAGCGCTCGCGGACCGCATCGAACAGTGCCAGCCCGTCCATGCCCTCCATGCGCAGGTCGGTGATCAGCGCATCGGCAGGCTGGCGCTCGAGCTCGGCCAGGGCCCGCTCGCCGCTCTCGCAGGTGGTGGGGGCGTAGCCGGAGGCCTCCAGGCGCATCTCCATCAGCCGGCACAGGCTCGGGTCGTCGTCGACGACGAGGATTCGCGGGCGATCGGTCATACGGTATTCCCCTTGGCATCGGTGGGCAGCCACACGCGCATGTTCGCGCCGGGGCCGTCGGCGCGCGCCAGCGCGTGGATGGAGCCGTTGTGGGCATTCAGGCACTCGCGGACCAGCGACAGGCCCAGGCCGCTGCCCTTGACCGACCCGTTGCCGCTGACCGCACCCTGTCGAAAGGGCTCGAAGATCAGGGACCGTTCTTGCTCGGGGATACCGTGCCCCCGATCCTGAACCTCCAGGCAGACCCCGTCCTCGACGACGTCCAGCCGCAGGTCGACAGGCTGCTCCTGCGGTGAGAAGCGCAGCGCGTTGGAGAGCAGATTGTCGATCACGGTGGCGAGCAGTTCGCGGTCGCCCTCGATCTCGGCCGGCGCGAGATCGGTGCGGATCTCGATGCCGCGGCGCTGGGCGGTGAGCTGGTGGCGCCCGGCCACCTCCTGGGCCAGGGCGGCCAGGTCGAGGCGCGTGAAGTGCGCCGGCCGGGCAAGGGCCTCGCCGTGGCGGGCGAAACGCAGCAGATTGTCGATCTGCCGGCGTAGTTCGTGGCCGTTCTCGCGCACGATGTCGGCGATCTCCTCGCGCCGTTGCGGGTTCTCCTGGAAGGCCGGGTCGCGCAGGAGTTCAGCGCCCTCGAGCACGGCGGCCAGCGGCGTCTTGAGCTCGTGGGAGAAGTGGCGGAGCAGGCGCTGGCGCTGGTTCTGCAGATCCGCCAGCTGGCGGCGCAGATGATCCAGTTCGCCGCCCAGGTGCTCGAGATCCCTCGGGCCGCGAACCTCGACCGGTCGGTCGAAATCCGAGGTGCCCAGGCGGCGGATGCTGTCGCCCAGCGCCTGGATGGGCCGGTGGATCCGCCCGGCGAAGTAGAAGGTGAAGGCCAGGGTGATCGGTACCGCAGCGAGCAGATGCCAGACGAAGATCTGGTGGGCGCGATCGGAGAAGGCCTGGACCTGCTCCACTTCCTCGTCGATGCGGCGGTAGCCGGCCGCCGAGATGCTCGCCACCGAACGGTGCAGGGCCAGGCTCAGCTCCGAGACCCGCACGGCGCCATCGGGGTGGTCGGGGCCGAGCAGGTTCAGCGTGGTCAGCAGGGTCGATTCAATGACGCGCAGACCCTGATGCAGCCAGGTGGCCTCCTCGGGACCGAAGGACCCGGGCGGGGCGCCGGCGGCGGCCAGCTCCCGCCGCCAGTGGCGATACTCCTGCAGCGCGGCCGGGTCGTTGTGGCTGGCGTAGCGCCGTGCGGCGCGTTCGATGTCCATGGCGACGCGCGCCATGTGGGCGCTGTTCTCGGTGACGCCGACGGCCTCGTAGATGGCCATCTGGCTGTCGCTGGCCAGGCGGTCCACTGACCACACGGCGATGGTCAGCGCCAGGAGCAGCGGCGCCGTGACCACCACGAATCCGGTCAACAGCAGTCGCAGCAGGGACTTGCTCGGGCCAAAGGGGTTGCGCAGCTTGGTCAGCGGCAGCCATCCGGGCTTCATTGCGAGGCCCCGGCCCGGGCCCGGTGGAGGAGGGCGTGCAGGGCGTCGGGTGCCACCGGCTTGGTCAGGTAGTGGTCACAGCCGGCCTTCACGGCGTCTTCGCGCACATCGTCCAGGGCATGGGCGGTGAGCATCACGATGCGCGTGCGCGGTCGCTGTTTGCGAACCTCCAGCTCACGGATCTGCGCGGCGGCCCGATCGCCATTGGTGTGCGGCATCTGCATATCGAGGATCATCAGGTCCGGCTGCGACCGTTGCCAGGCTGCCACGGCCTCAGCGCCGTCGCCGACCGTCGTTACCTCCCATCCGGCCCGGTGCAGCAGGGTGGCGAGGAGCAGTGCGCTGGTCGGATCGTCCTCGGCAATCAGCGCGTGCGGCGTCTGTCCACCGGCGACGACCCGGGGTGTGGGGTGGTGCCCGATTTCGGTCGCGGTCGCCGCAGAGGGCTCGGCCGCTGGCAGCTCGGCGGTGAATGTGAACGTAGTCCCTTCGCCCTCGGTACTCTCCACCTCGATCCGACCGCCCATCAGCTCGACGAGTTCCTTGCAGATGGCCAATCCCAGACCGGTCCCGGGGGGCTGGGGCCGTTCCGGGCCGCCACGGGCGAAGGGCTCGAAGATACAAACGCGCAGGGACTCTGGGATCCCCGAGCCGGTATCGGCGATGCGAAAGCCGATGCAGCCGTCGTCGGTCGGCGCCACATGGACCTTGATGGAGCCGTGCTCGGTGAATTTGATGGCGTTCCCGACGAGGTTGTTCAGCACCTGGCCGAGCCGGGTGGGGTCGGCCCATACCGCCTCCGGCAGCCGGTCATCCAGGTGCCAGTTCAAGGTCAGGCCCTGCTGCCGGGCCTGGTACGCCAGCGGGGCCAACTGCTCGCTGAGGTATTCGGGCAAGGGCAGGGGCTGCGGCTGCAGCCGCAGGCCCCCGGCTTGCAGCCGGGAGAGCTCCAGCAGGGTCTCAATCAGCCCTTCCAGCTGTCCCGCGGCGTTGCGGCAGTAGCGGATGTACTCCTGCTGCTGGGGCGAGAGTGGGGTGTCGGTCAGCAGGGCACAGAAGCCGGTGATGGTGTTCAGCGGTGTGCGCAGGTCGTGGCTGACCGCCGCCAGGAAGGTGTCCCGAGCGCGTTCTGCCTCTTTCTGTTCGGTGATGTCGTAGAGCGCACCTTGAAGGACCCAGTCGTTGTGATCGGTGAGCCGAATCAGGCGGCCGATGTCGCGGACCCAGCGCACCGAGCCATCCCGGTGAACGATGCGATAGCTGAGATCGGAGGTTGTGCCCTCGTTGGCCAGGGCCTCGATCTGCCGCCGGACCCGGGGACGGTCCTCGGGGTGGATCAGGGCGTCCCAGTCGCAGTGGCCGGCCATGAATTCGGCCTGGGTGTAGCCGGTGATCTCCTCGACCATGCCGCGCAGGAGGATCGGCGCCGGGTCGGCCAAGCGCGTCTGGTAGGCGATGCCGATGAAATCCTCCAGGAAACGGCGATAGCGCTCGTCCCGCGGGCGAGGGCGCTGCTCGGCGGCCTTGAGCTCGCTGATATCGGTGTGGATCCCCAGCACCTGACGTGGCCGGCCATCGCGGTCAAATTCGACGACTTGTCCGCGAGCGTGGATCCAGTGCCATTCTTCGTCGGCGCGGCGAAAGCGCATCTCGACCGAGTAAGGGCCGCCGTCCTGGGCGAGGAGGTTGCGGTGGATGGCGTCTTCGGCCGCCTCCCGATCTTCGGGGTGGATGCGCTCGCGAAAGGACGCGTAGTCCATCTCGACCCGCTGTTCCGGAGGATAGCCGAGCAGTGCCCAGGCGTCGTCATCCCAGCGCAACCGGTCGGCGCCGATATCCCACTCCCAGATGCCGAAGCGGGCGGCGCTCTGCGCCATCCGGTAACGCCGCTCCTTTTCGGCCAGGGCGCGCTCGACCTCTTTCTCGCGGGTGATGTCCACTAGGTAGCCGTAGTGGTAGTCGGGTCCGCTGCTGCGCCGGTCGATCACCGTGCTATCCCGGACCCAGCGATAGCTGCCGTCGGCGTGGCGGACCCGATACGGGTGGTGCTCGAAGTGGGTGGAACCCCGGTCGCGGTGATGCGTCACCTCCTCAACCACCCGCTGGAAATCCTCCGGATGGATCAGCTCGGCAAAGCGCAGGGCCCCGCTGCGCAGATCCGCCGGGGGATAGCCGAGGACCTGCTCCACGTTGGGTGAGACGTATTCCACCGGCCACTGCGGGGTGATGCGCCACTGGAACACGACGGTGGGTCCGCCCACGAAAAGTTGCCGCTCTCGCTGGAGTGCCCGTCGCTGCTCGCGCAGTTCCTGCTCCAGGGCCTGTTGCTGGGTGCGGTCCTGGAAGGAGATCACGGCGCCTTCCGGCTCGCCGTCGTCCCCGTGTAATGGGTTGGCGCAGACCTGCACCGGGAGTGTGGTGCCGTCGCGGCGCAAGAAGCAATCCTGCCAGGGCGCGGGGGAGGTGCCGCCTTCAACGGCCCGATGGATGGGACACTCCGCCTCGGGGGATGGTCGTCCGTCGGGAAAGGCCGGGTGGATCAGGGCGTGGACGGGTTCGCCGAGCACACGGGCCTCATCCTCGAAACCGAGCATGCGCAGGGCCGCCGGATTGGCAAACACGACCCGAGCGCGGCGGTCGAGTCCCAGCACACCTTCGTCGAGGGCCTCCAGGATCTGCCGTGGCAACCGAACCGACATGGATGAAGTGCGCCGCCTCCTTGCTCGCGCCTCGCTCGCGCCGCGGATCATCTCTTCGACCTGGGGATCATACCGCAACGGTGGAATCCCCAGGGGGTTCGGATCGTCGCGGTGCGACAGGCGGGGTATCCTGCGTTACCCTGCGCCTTTTCGGAGAAGGGAGTGGAAAGGCCATGCATGCACAAGCCTACAGACGTTGTGGCCTGGCCGCGGTGCTGATTCTCGGTCTGGCCGGCGGATCGGCGGCGACCATCGCCGGGGAGGGTGAAACCCCGGATGGCGAGGCGCTCAGCGAAGAGGATCAAGCCCTTCAGGAGGCCTTCGAACTCCACGAGGAGGGGGAGCTGGAGGCTGCCTATGAAGCGTTCCAGGATCTGGCCGAGGCGGGCGATGTCGAGGCGAAGGTTCAGCTAGGCTGGATGTATCTGGAAGGACACGCCTCGGAGCCGGATATGGAGCGCGCCGCGGAGCTCTGGGAGCGCGCGGCCGAGGCTGGTCATGAGCGCGCCGGGGAGCTGCTCAATGCGGTGCTCCCGGGCGTGGAGGAGTAGATTCGGCACGCCGGACGCGCCCTTTGGGTCCGTCGCGGCCGGGTCAGGCAAGGTGGATGAAGGAGTGGATCGATGAGTCGAGCGATGCGTCACGGGGTGATCGGGCTGCTGGGTGGTGCGATGTTGATGGTGGGCTGCTCCGATGGGGCCCCGGGAGAGTCGGCTCAGGCGGATGTCTTTGACCAGCTCGCCGACAGCCACTACATCGCGCAGGGCGATAGCGATTTCCGGGTCTACGCCTTCAAGGACCCGCACTGTCCGGCGTGCACCAACCTGAAGAATGCGGTGGACAACGACGCCACGCCCAGTGTCGAGTGGCGCTGGGTGCCGGTCGGGTTCCTGGGCTCGGGGGCGCAGGCGGATGCGGCGGCGCTGATCGAGGAGGAGAAGGACATGGACGGCCATGATGCCGTGCAGGCCAACATGCGCCTGGCCCAGGAACTCGGCGTGCGCAGCGTGCCCACGGTCTTCTACCGCGACACCGATGGCGAGGTGCGTTTCTTCGTCGGCGGCGAGCAGCAGGCGCTGGACGCCCTGGAGCGTATGGCCGCCGAGTAGGACCCGCGGCTTGGTCGGTCAGTCTCCCGGTGCCGATGTGCCGGGGCTGACCGACTACATCGGGTCGTCCGGATCCTCCTCCAAGTCGTCCTCGGCGCGTTCGACATGCTCGGCGACAAACCGCAGGTAGTCGGCCAGATCCGCCCCGCTCATGTAGTTGCGGGCAAAGGACAGCGTACCGAGCATGAGGGCCTCCACCGTGGCCATCGGTTCATCGTCGTCGCCTTCGACGGCCTCCAGGCCCAGGGATTGCACCTGGCGGGCCAGATCGGTGTTGAGTCGGGGGGTCTCTTCGCTCATGCGGCTCCCTCTGGAATGGGCGTGCACCCTGGCGGGCATCGACGCGCCCCATTATCCCCGAGCTGACCCGTTGCGCGCCATGCCCACCGGGCGTCCGTGCGCGATCGCATCGGCGCGTCTCAGGCAGCCGGGGCGAGGATGCGTTTGACAAAGATCCAGTAGCTATCGCCGCTCAGGGCCCGTTTGATGTGCACCCGAACCTTGGTCGGCGCCATGCGGTAGTCGAAGGTGTAGTCGAAAATCTCGTTGAGTTCGCCGCGCTCGACCCCTTCCCGGAAGCGGCCGTAGAACGCCTCCGTGCGACCGCAGGGGGCCACCTCGTTGAAAAAGTCACGGCCGATCATCGCCTGGGGATCACGCCCGGTGATCACCCCCTCGGTGGCGTTGTAGAGAAGGATCTGGCCCTGGCGATCGATCTGAATGACCCCAAAGGGGAGTTCATCGATCTCCTGCGGCGTCATCGACGCCAGCCGGTTTTCCACATCCTTGCGGCCGAACAGGGTCGTTGCCATGACGCATGCCCTCCCTAGAAGAAGCTCTCCACCTCCTCGCGCAGTCGCCGTTCGGCCTCGTCCCGCTGTTCCTCGGCTTCCTGCTCCAGGCGCTGACGCTGCTCCTCGGCCTCCTGCTCGAGTCGTTCACGCTCCTGCTCGGCCTCGCGCTCGAGCTGCTCGCGTTCCTCATCCAGGCGTTCATCGAACTCTTCGCGCGCCGCGCCAAGCCGCTCCAGTCGCTCCTCACCCAGGGCGGCCGCCAGGTCGAGCCGGATATCCGGCTCGAACAGGAAACCGGTGATCTCCAGCGGGATGGTGGCACCGGCAAGGCGATGGAGGAGGGGGGCCTGATCCTCGTCCAGACCATCGGGCAGGGTGGCCTGGACGCGATAGTCGATCTCCTCGGCGAGGATGTCCGCCGAGCCCTCCCCGGTGGCATCGAGCAGGGGGGATTCCAGGAGCAGATCGTCGTTGCGGGCGACCCCATCGGCCAGGGTGAAGCTGGCGGTAAGATCCGAAAAGTCGGTCCGGTCCTCGTCGCCAGGCGGCTCCGGCGGTTCTTCCCGACGCAGTTGCGCGGCGGCCTCACGGATCTTGTGGGGGATGTTGAGGCCGAGCAGATTGCCGTCCTCCGCAGCGATCCGGCCTGCCCCCTCGAAGTCCTCTATCAGACCGTGGAGGTGCTCGCCGGCGCCGCTGCCTTCGAAGTGGAACTGACCACGGCCGTGCAGCCAGTCGCGATCGAGCAGGTCTTCGAGCAGCGGCGCGAAGGCCACGTCGTCCAGCGAGGTGGCCAGGTCGAAGCCGGGCTTCTCGCCGCTGGCATCCAGCCAGGCGTGGCCGGCCAGCTCGCCCTCGTAGAGCCGCGCACGGAGCGACTCGGCCCCCAGCTTGCCGTCCTCGCCAGTGAGCTGAGCCTCGAAGTCGCTGACCGTCAGACCGGCGGCACGCAGCTCACCGAAACCAATCCGCCCATCAACCACCAGGGGGCGCAGGGGCTCCAGCGGGAAGTCCAGGGCCACCTCGCGCAGGTCCCCGAGGCCCGGTGCCTCATCCCCGTTGCCATCCGCGTTATCGCCGTTGCCATTCGCCGGACCGTCGGACTCGTCCTCGGATGCCGGCGGCAGATAGCGGTCCAGATCCAACTGATCGAGCTCCAGCGCCAGCTCGATCTTCGGCTGCTCAGGCTCAGCCGCTGCCTCGCCCTCGACGCGGCTGTCGTCCAATTCGACGGCGAGCTCGGTGAGCGCTATGCGCTCAGCCGTCGCATCGATGGCACCGGAGCCACTGAAACTGCGCAGCACATCGGGATCGTCGGTCTCCGGCGGCTCCTCGCCCAGGGCGCTGAGCAGCCCCTTGGGATCGAACTCGGCGAGGGACCAGGTGGCGGCCACCTGCGGGCCAGCGTCCGCCTGACTTAGCAGTGCCTCTGCGCTGAACTCGATGCGCTCCGCGTCCCCGACCAGGGCGTCGGCCTGGATGCCCACCGGCTCGTCCAGGCGCAGGGTGTCGATCTCGAGGTTCACCGGGTCCAGTCGGATCTGCCGGTCCTCGCCACGATCATCCCAGTGCACGGCGCCCTCACTCAGACGCAGGCCACCGATGACCACCCCGGCAAGCGCCTGGAGGTCGGCCGGCTCCTCATCGGTGGCCGGGTCGTCCGTCGGCGGGGCGTCTTCGTCCGTGGCCGCGGCGTCGGTCTCGTCGTCCTCGGGCGCAAAGCGCTCGGCGAGGTCGGCCCAGTTGTCCCGGCCATCCTCGTCGCGCATCAGTCGCACCACCGGACGCTCCAGCTCCACGGCACGGGTGTGAAGCTCGCCGCGCAGCAGTGGCCAGACCTGTATGGCGGCGGCCAGACGGTCGATCTC
>PULM01000074.1 GCA_003552345.1 Ectothiorhodospiraceae bacterium | reverse complement strand
TCATCGGCGCCGGCCCCATCGTCATCGGCCAGGCGTGCGAGTTCGACTACTCCGGGGCGCAGGCGTGCAAGGCGCTGCGCGAGGAGGGCTACCGGGTCATCCTGGTCAACTCCAACCCGGCCACCATCATGACCGACCCGGAGACCGCGGATGCGGTCTACATCGAGCCGGTGGAGTGGCAGACGGTCTCGCGGATCATCGAGCGCGAGCAGCCCGATGCGGTCCTGCCGACCATGGGCGGGCAGACCGCGCTCAACTGCGCCCTGGACCTGGTCAAGCACGGCGTGCTCGAGCGCTTCGGCGTCGAGATGATCGGCGCCACCCGCGAGGCGATCGACAAGGCCGAGGAGCGCGAGGCGTTCCGTGCCGCCATGTCGCGGATCGGGCTCGAGTCGCCACGGGCTGAGATCGCCCGCTCCATGGCCGAGGCCCAGGCCGCGCAGGCGCGCATCGGCTTCCCGGTGATCATCCGCCCGTCCTACACCCTCGGTGGCTCCGGCGGCGGCATCGCCTACAACCGTGAGGAGTTCAACGAGATCGTCGAGCGTGGCCTCGATCTCTCCTACACCAACGAGGTGCAGCTCGAGGAGTCGGTCCTCGGCTGGAAGGAGTACGAGATGGAGGTCGTGCGTGATCGCAACGACAACGCGATCATCATCTGCTCGATCGAGAATCTCGACCCCATGGGGGTGCACACCGGCGACTCCATCACGGTGGCCCCGGCGCAGACGCTCACCGACAAGGAATACCAGCTGATGCGCGATGCATCGCTGGCGGTGCTGCGCGAGATCGGGGTGGAGACCGGCGGGTCCAACGTCCAGTTCGCCATCAACCCCGACAACGGGCGCATGGTGATCATCGAGATGAACCCCCGCGTGTCCCGCTCCTCGGCGCTGGCCTCCAAGGCGACCGGTTTCCCCATCGCCAAGGTGGCGGCCAAGCTGGCCGTCGGCTACACCCTCGATGAACTGCGCAACGAGATCACCGGGGGCGCCACGCCGGCCTCCTTCGAGCCGACCATCGATTACGTGGTCACCAAGATCCCGCGGTTTACCTTTGAGAAGTTCCCCCAGGCCGATTCCTACCTGACCACGCAGATGAAGTCGGTGGGTGAGGTGATGGCCATCGGGCGGACCTTCCAGGAATCCTTCCAGAAGGCACTGCGTGGCCTGGAGCAGGACCTCTCGGGGCTGGACGAGCGGCTCGATCGCAGTCGTGAGGATGTTCGCGACGCGGTGCGCCACTCGCTGCGGCAGCCCACGCCGGACCGGATCCTGCACCTGGGGGACGCCTTCCGCGTCGGTTTTACCCTCGATGAGATCCACGACATGACCGCCATCGATCCGTGGTTCCTGGCGCAGATCGAGGAGCTGGTCGCCATCGAGGGGCAGGCCGCCGCCGCGACGCCGGATGACTTCGGCGCCGGTGCGTTTTGGCGCCTCAAGCGTCGCGGCTTCTCCGATGCGCGACTGGCCAGCCTGTGGGGCGTGACCGAGGCGCGGGTGCGGGCGCGTCGCCAGGAGCTGGGCGTGCGCCCGGTGTTCAAGCGGGTGGACTCGTGTGCCGCCGAGTTCCCCACCGCCACCGCGTACCTCTACTCGCCCTACGAGGAGGAGTGCGAGGCGGAGCCGACCGGGCGCAAGAAGGTCATGGTCCTCGGTGGCGGGCCCAACCGTATTGGTCAAGGGATCGAGTTCGATTACTGCTGCGTGCACGCATCCCTGGCGCTGCGGGACGACGGCTTCGAGACCATCATGGTCAACTGCAACCCGGAGACCGTCTCCACCGACTACGACACCTCGGATCGGCTCTACTTTGAGCCGCTGACCCTGGAGGACGTGCTGGCGGTGGTCGAGGCCGAACGGCCGGACGGGGTGATCGTCCAGTACGGTGGGCAGACGCCGCTGAAGCTTGCCCGTGAGCTGGAGGCGGCCGGGGTGCCGATCATCGGCACCAGCCCGGATTCCATCGACCTGGCCGAGGACCGCGAGCGCTTCCAGGAGCTGATCGGCCGCATCGACCTGATGCAGCCGCCGAACCGGACCGCCCGCACCGAGACCGAGGCCCTGCAGCTGGCCGCCGAGATCGGCTACCCGCTGGTGGTGCGCCCCTCCTATGTCCTCGGCGGGCGGGCGATGGAGATCGTCTATCAGGAGAGCGAGCTGCGCCAGTACATGAACAAGGCGGTGCGCGTCTCCCACAACTCGCCGGTGCTGCTCGACCGCTTCCTTGATGACGCCGTGGAGGTCGATGTGGACGCCGTCAGCGACGGCGAGCAGGTGGTCATCGGCGGCATCATGCAGCATATCGAGCAGGCCGGGGTCCACTCCGGCGACTCCGCCTGCTCCATCCCGCCCTACACCCTGGGGCAGGACGTACAGGATCGCATCCGCGAGCAGGTGCGCCTGCTGGCCCGGGAGCTGCAAGTGGTGGGCCTGATGAACGTGCAGTTCGCCATTCAGGGCCAGCGGATCTTCCTGCTCGAGGTGAACCCGCGCGCATCGCGCACCGTACCCTACGTCGCCAAGGCGTGCGGCGTGCCGCTGGCCAAGGTGGCGGCACGCTGCATGGCCGGCCGCACCCTGGCCGAGCAGGGGGTGGTGAGTGAGGTCATTCCCAACTACTATTCGGTCAAAGAGGCGGTCTTCCCGTTCCTCAAGTTCCCCGGTGTCGATCCCATCCTGGGTCCGGAGATGAAATCTACCGGCGAGGTCATGGGTATTGGCGCCTGTTTCGGAGAGGCCTACGCCAAGGCGCAGCTGGCTGCGGGCGTGACCCTGCCGCGCGGCGGTTGCGCCTTTGTCAGTGTGCGCGAAGTCGACAAGGAGGCAGCGGTGGAGGTGGCGCGGGATCTGGTCCGGCGCGGTTTCCGCTTGATCGCCACCCATGGCACCGCGGCCGCCCTCGAGGAGGCGGGCCTGGAGGTCCGCCGGATCAACAAGGTCATCGAGGGGCGGCCGCACGTCGTGGACGCCATCAAGAATGACGAGATCGATCTGATCGTGAATACCACGGAGGGGCGGCAGGCCATCGCTGATTCCTACTCGATCCGCCGCGAGGCGCTCCAGCGCAAGGTCTGCTACACCACGACCATCGCGGGCGCCCGGGCTACGTGCCTGGCGCTGGATCACATGAAGGACTGGGAGGCCCGCCCCCTTCACGCCCTGCACAGGGAGATGACGGGATGAGCAAGATACCGTTGACGGTTCGTGGCGCAGAGAAGCTGCGTGAGGAGCTCCATCGGCTCAAGCACGAGGACCGCCCGCGGGTTATTCAGGCCATCGCTGAGGCGCGCGAGCACGGCGACCTGAAGGAAAACGCCGAGTACCACGCCGCGCGCGAGCAGCAGAGCTTCATTGAGGGCCGCATCCAGGAGATCGAGGGCAAGCTCTCCAACGCCCAGATCATTGACCCGGCCACGGTGCAGGCGGCGCCGAAGATCGTCTTCGGCGCCACCGTGGTGCTCGAGGACGCCGACAGCGAGGAGACCGTCTCCTACCAGATCGTCGGCGAGGACGAGGCGGACATCAAGCAGCACCTGATCTCCGTCAACTCACCCATCGCCCGGGCGCTGATCGGCAAGGAAGAGGGTGATGAGGCCGTGGTGCAGGCCCCGGGCGGCGAGCGGGTCTACGAGATCGTCGAGGTCCGCTATGAGTAGCGCCGGCCGGCGCGCAGGGCGCGTTGCGGGGGTGTGGCCGCGGTGCTGATTGGGGCCGCTGAGCGGGTGGCGCTGACGGTGCTGGCCGGCGCGCTGTGGAGCGTGGGCTACATCGTCTCGCCGCTGCTCTTTCGGACCATGGAGGACACCGCCCAGGCGGCGGCGCTGGTCGGCGAGATCACCGGGCTGGTGGCCTGGGTTGCGCTGGCCTGCGCCGCGCTGCTGATCCCCGCCCAGCTGCGCCACCGGATCCGTCCGCTGGCCGCGCACTGGCGGTTGTGGCTGCTGGTGCTGCTGAGCGTGGTGCTGGCGGTGGGTGAGTTCTGGGTTCGCCCGCCCATGGCGGGGCTGACCGAGCAGGCCGGCGAGGTCGGCTACCTGTCGGCGCTGCGCGCCGCCGAGAGCCTCTACTTCGTCGCCAGTGCCATCGCCCTGGTCCTGGTTCTGGGCGGGATCGAGCCGCGGCGCGCGGAGGGTGGCCGCATGGCCGAGGCGGATGCGGGTCGCTGAGCGTCCGGTCCCGGCCGGTTCAGACCAGGACCTGGCTCTTGTCCGGGTTCTCCCGATAGAGCAGGACGATGCGCCCGATGGTCTGCACCACGACCGCTCCGGTCTGCTCGGCAATCTCCTCGGTCATCGCCTGGCGCTCCTCCTTGCTGGCGCCCGCGAGCTTGACCTTGATCAGCTCGTGGTCGTCCAGGGCGCGTTCAATCTCCTCCAGGACCCCCTCGCTCAGGCCGGCGGCCCCGGTCAGGACGACGGGCTTGAGGGCGTGGCCGAGCCGACGCAGTTGCTTGAGTTGATCCGGATCGAGTTGCATGGAGGTTCGCAGTGCCTGGTGACGAGAAAGCGAGAAGGCTATCACGCCGCGGCGTGGTCCGGGCAAGCGGCGGTCCGCTGCGTGAGGTCAAGGTCGAGCTCGGCGTGGTCGTTCTGCTGATGGTTTCGGCGTATTTTCTGACCTTGGGGCTGGATATCCCCGCCTGGCAGGAGGTGCTCGGCGTGCTGGTGGTCGCCAGCCTCGGTGCCGGTTGGGTCATGATCCGGGCGCGCGCGCTGGCGCGGCGCCGGCTGGCGGAGGAGGGCGAGCATGGCAACCTGTAGACGGCGCCGGCGCGGCTGCAACTCCCGGGCCCGGCGCAGCCGCCACGAGAGCGACCCCTTTGTCCGCCGTGCGCGGGCCGAGGGGTGGCGATCGCGCGCCGCGCTCAAGCTCGAGGCGATCGATCAGCGCGACGGGTTGCTGCGCCCGGGGCAGGTGGTGGTCGACCTGGGCGCCGCCCCGGGCGGCTGGTCCCAGTTGGCGGCCCCCCGGGTGGGGGCGTCGGGCCTGGTGGTAGCCATCGATCTACTGGAGATGGAGCCCCTGCCCGGGGTCACCTTCCTGCACGCGGATTTCGCCACGGACGAGGGGCTGCGCGCCGTCGAGACGGCCCTTGAGGGGCGCCCGGTCGACGTGGTGCTCTCGGATATGGCGCCGAATCTGACCGGGCACAGCGCCGTCGACCAGCCGGCGGCCATGGGGCTGGCGGAACTCGCCGCCGAGTTTGCCGGTCAATTCCTGCATAAGGATGGCGACTTTCTCGTCAAGGTCTTCCACGGCGAGGGGTTCGACGCCTTTCGTGCCGACCTGAACCGGCGCTTCTCCCGCGTGCTGTCCCGCAAACCGGACGCCTCCCGCGCGGGGAGCCGGGAGGTGTACCTCCTGGCTCGCGGTCCGACGGTATAGTAAGGTGCCTGACAGGTGCCGCATTCAGGCAGATTGAGGTGACGCCGTGAGCGACATGGCCAAGAATCTGATCCTTTGGGTCATCATCGCCGTCGTGCTGATGTCCGTATTCAGCAACTTCCAGGAGCAGTCGGCGGATGTGACCGAAAAGGTCCCCTACTCCGAGTTCCTCAACGAGGTCGAGCGCGGCAATGTCCGCGAGGTCTTGATCCGGGGCGAGGAGATCACCATCCAGCATGCGGATGGCAACGAGTACCGGACTTTCAACCCCGAGACTGACAACCGAGCGCTGATCGGTGAGCTGCTCGAGCACGGCGTCACCATTGATGCCGAGCAGGCCGAGAGCGACAGCATGCTCCTGCAGATCCTCATCTCCTGGACGCCGTTCCTGCTGCTGATCGCCGTGTGGATCTACTTCATGCGTCAGATGCAGGGCGGTGGCGGCGGCCGCGGGGCGATGTCCTTCGGCAAGAGCAAGGCCAAGATGATGACCGAGGAGCAGAGCAAGCACAGCTTCTCGGACGTGGCCGGCTGCGACGAGGCCAAGGAGGACGTCAAGGAGC
>PULM01000075.1 GCA_003552345.1 Ectothiorhodospiraceae bacterium | reverse complement strand
CGCCCGGAGGGCCTAATAGAATGAGCCGCATTGATTCACCTCGTATATCGTTTAGTGGGATATGCCGTCGAGGCCGAGGGGCCTGCGACACGAACGCAAACGAACAAGAAGACGAAAGGCTAATGAGACGGCACGTATGCAGGTTCGCCGCGGTGGCGATGCTGGGCGCGAGCGTATCACCGGCCCTGGCCACCTGCAATGAGGCGCCCGCCCCCGGGGTCAACTGGTTCAATTGCGATCTGAGCGAGGCGGAACTCGCCGGCGAGGACCTGGAGGGGGCCGTGCTCGGGCGCAGCCGGCTGGAGGGGGCCAACCTGGAGGGGGCGCACCTGCGCCGGGCGGATCTGACCAGCGTCAGCGCCGCCGGCGTCAACCTGCGCGACGCCAACCTGTCGCGGGCCCGGCTGAGCTCCGGGGATTTCACCGACGCCGACCTCTCCGGCGCCGACCTGCGCAACGCCCGGGCCGGCCGCACCCGTTTCGAGGGCGCCCGGCTCGACGGCGCCACCGCCACTGACATCGACCTCAACGGCACCGACATGCGCGATGCCAGCCTCCAGGAGGCCGACCTCAGCGGTGCCTCGCTGCGGCGCTCCGGCCTGCGCGGGCTGCAGGCGGCGGGGGTCCAGCTGACCGGGGCCGACCTCAACGGCGCCGACCTGGAGGGGGCCGACCTCTCGGGGGCAGCGCTGCGGCAGGTGGATCTGCGCGATGCGAACCTGGTGGATGTCGACTTCACCGACGCCGAGCTGGGCCGCGCCGACCTGCGCGGGGCCGATCTCAGCGGTGCCGACTTTACCGACGCCCGCCTGGGCAGCACCCTGTGGACCGACGGCCGCCGCTGTCGACCCACCTCGGTGGGCGAGTGCCAGTAGCGCCACCCGGCGGCGCTGCGTCTAGCGCAGCCGCAACGCCGTCATCCGACCACGGGCGTCCATGACGTAGACATCGCCCGCGCCGGTGACCACCGGCGGCCGTTCCAGGGGTACATCGGAGAGGCGCTCGCGGGCTACCAGCTCGCCATCGCGCAGGCGCAACCAGTTGACGTGCCCGGCGTCATCCCCCATCACCAGATGGCCCTCGTGGACCACCGGGCGAGTCAGGGTCAGCCCCTCGAGGGCCTCCTGCCGCCAGGCGGTGGCGCCGTTGCGCCGGTCGAACGCCCACACCCGCCCGTCATCGGCGGCCAGGTAGATCTCCTCGCCGTGGGCGGCCAGACCCCGGTGGCTTGCCACATCCCGGCTCCAGGCCTGGGAGCCGTTGGCGATACGTACCGCGCCGATCGCCCCCTGATAGGCGACGGCGTAGGCTGCCCCGCGGTCGATCACCGGGTCGGCGGCGATATCGGCCATGCGCTCGAGCTCGGTCCGGCCCCGCGGCTCGGTGAGCGTATGCTCCCAGCGCACGCTGCCGTCGGCGACGTTCAGCGCCACCAGCCGGCCATTCTGCAACCCGACCACGGCGGTCCCGCCGCTGACCGCCGGCGCACTGTTACGGCGCAGGGTCAGGGCCGGGACACTGCGATCGAAGATCCACTGCCGCGCCCCGTCCTCGGCGTCGAGGCCGTAGACGCGGCCATCGGCGCTGCGCACCACGACCATCCCGCGGGTGTAGCGCGGACTGGCCAGCACCTGCGCCGAGAGAGCGGTCATCCACACCGGCTCGCCACTGTCGCGTTCGTAGGCGTAGACCCGCCCCTTGCGATCCCCCACCAGCAGCAGGTCGCCGGCAACCACCGGGCCAGCGGACAGGGGACGATCCAGGCGGTCGTGCCAGAGCCCCTCGCGGGTCTCGGCATCGAGGGCCCGGACCCAGCCGCGGGCGTCGGCCACGTAGAGCACGCCATCGGCGTAGGCCGGCTCCAGGGCGAAGGCCCCGGATCCGAGGCTGCCCACCGGCCGCCCGCTCCAGACCAGATCCACCGCCAGCGGCTCATCAGCCTCCGCCTGCGGGTTGGGCAGCGGCTCCTGCAACGAGCACCCGGCCGCCGCCAGACTCAGCACCGCCACCGCGCCGAAGGCGCGCAGCCCCGCACGGATCACGCCTCGCCCTCCACGGACTGGAGCTTGAGACGGACCAGCTCCCGGGCCTGACCGCCGAGGCCATCCTGATCCAGCGCCTCTTGATACGCCTCGACGGCCTCATCGTAGCGCCCCAGTTCACGCAGCAGATCGCCGCGCAGCTCGGCGAACGCGGCGGCGAAGCCAGCGGAAACGGACCCTTCCAGCACCGCCAGGGCCTCCTCGGCATCCTCTTCACCGAGCACCCGGGCCTGACGCAGCCGGGCGAGCTCGGCCATGGCGCTGTGCTCGGCGTTGTCGATCAGCCAGCCCAGGGTCTCGGCCGCCCGCCGATACTCGCCGATCTCCGCCTGGATGCGGGCCATGCGCAGGGCGGTCATGTCGGCATAGCCGCTGCCCCCGTGGTCATCGAGCACGCGCTGGCCGGCCTGCTCGGCGGCCTGCGCATCACCGGCCTGGCTCGCCTGCAGGAACTCGGCGTAGGCCGCCGCGGCCTGCTGGGCTCCCCGCTCCTGCCAGGTGCCATACCCCCACCAGCCGGCCAGGATCAGCAGCGCACCGGTCAGGCCGAGGAGGATCGAGCCACCGTTGCGCCGCCACCAATCCTTGATCTGCTGAAGCTGTTCGTCGTCGGTGCGGTCCATCTCCAGTTCCCCTTGCCAGCCGACCGGGTCAGGCCCCGGTCAGCCCTCGCAGATACGCCACCGCGTCGTCAAAGGCCAGCTGCTGCTGGCCCTCCTCGCCGCGCAGGTCCTTGATCGTCAGCGCCCCGGCCGCCTGCTCCTCGTCGCCGAGGATCAGGGCCACGCGCGCACCACTGCGGTCGGCCCGCTTGAGCTGTGCCTTGAAGCCGCCCCCGCCCGTATGGGCCTGCAGGCGCAGCCCCGGCAGTGCGTCGCGCAGGGCCTCCGCTGCCTCCAGCCCGGCCCCGGTTTCGGTGGCCACCACCAGATAGGCGTGGGGGGCACCGCCGTCTCCGGGCGCGCCCTGGTCCTCGAGCAACGCCACCAGGCGCTCAAGCCCCAGGGCAAACCCCACCGCCGGGGTCGGCCGGCCACCGAGCTGCTCGACCAGCCCGTCGAAGCGCCCCCCGGCACAGACCGTCCCCTGGGCCCCGAGCCGGTCCGTCACCCACTCGAAGACCGTCCGGGTGTAGTAGTCCAGGCCCCGTACCAGCGCGGGATTGACCTCGTATTCGACGCCGGCGCGCTCGAGCAGGTTCCGCACCACCGCGAAGTGCTCCGCCGACTCACGGTCGAGGCAGTCCATCAGCCGGGGTGCATCGGCCATGACCTGCTGCACCTCCGGGTTCTTGCTGTCGAAGATGCGCAGCGGGTTCGTCTCCAGACGTCGCCGCGCGTCCTCATCGAGCCGGTCCTCATGCCGGCGCAGATAGGCGACCAGTTCCTCGCGGTGCGCCGCCCGGCTCTCGGGCGTCCCCAGCGTATTGAGCTGCAGGCGCACGTCGGCCAGGCCGAGTTCGCGCAGCATCCGCGCGGTCATGATGATCATCTCGGCGTCGAGCTCCGGCGCCGATACACCGAAGACCTCGGCACCGACCTGGTGGAACTGCCGCAGCCGCCCCTTCTGCGGGCGCTCGTGCCGGAACATGGGCCCGGCGTACCAGAGCCGCGGCTCGGCGTTGTGCAGCAGGCCCGACTGGATGCCGGCGCGGACACAGCCGGCCGTCCCCTCGGGCCGCAGCGTGACGCTATCCCCGTTGCGGTCCTCGAAGGTGTACATCTCCTTCTCGACGATATCGGTGACCTCACCGATGGAGCGACTGAACAGCTCGGTGCGCTCCAGCACCGGCAGACGGATCTCCCGGTAGCCGTAGGCCTCCAGAACCCGACGGATCACCGACTCGGCGTGCTGCCACAGCGGGCTCTCCTCGGGCAGGATGTCCGAGAACCCGCGAACGCTCTGAATCCCCTTCTTCGACAAAACGCTACTCCGACTCCATCGACATCCGTTGCCCGCCGTCGTGCGGCAGGCCCGAGCCCTCCGGCGCGGCCCCCGAGGGCTGCCCGACCTCCTCACCCGGACCGGTGGGTTCGGGTTCGGCCCCGTTGAGCACCAGGGCCGTCATCACTACGGCCACCGCGATCAGCAGCAGCAGAAGCAGCAGCGGCAGCCAGCGACGCCGCCGGCGCCGGCCGGCCGGACGGGGCTCGACGCCACCGACCCGGCCCACCGCCCGCTCCTCACTGACCGGATCACTGCCCCGGCGCCGGTTGTACGCCTCGACCACCGCCTCGGGATCCAGGCCCACCAGACGCGCGTAGGTGCGCAGATACCCACGGACAAAGGTCGGCGGCGGCAGGCGTTCGTCATCATCCTCCTCGAGGGCGGTCACCCGCTCCGCCGAGATATTGAGGCTGGCGCCCACCGCGCGCACCGTGCGCCCCTGCGCCTCGCGGGCACGCCGCAGCTGCTGCCCCGGCGAGGGTGGCAAGGCGTCTTCACTTGCGCCTGACCCCGGCTCCTCATCCGCCCGGGGCCGTCGCCCATCGCCATCCTCCTGCGCCGTCTCGTCAGTCATGCCCGACCTCATCCGCCTGCAAACGTTCACTCCAAGCCGAACCGGGGAAGCGCTCGGCCAACGCCTCGGCGAAGCCGGCCGCCTCCTCCGGCCGATCCCGGGCCGCCGCTACCCGCGCCGACCAGTACAGTCCGCGCGCCCCGGCGCCGCCGCTCTCCCGGGCCTGATCAAGATCTTCGGCGGCCGCCTCCGGCGCCCCCCGGCGATAGTTCAGCTCCGCGCGCACCACACGCGCCGGGGCAAAACCCGGCGCCGCCTCGACGGCGGCATCGGCGCGCCGGCCGGCGGTCTCCTCGCGCCCGGCCTCCAGCGCACAGCGGGCCGCATTGGTCAGCGGCACTTCGGCGGAGTCGTAGCCCTCCGCCCCGGCGGCATCCTCAAAGACCGCCAGCGCCTCGTCCACCTCCCCGGCCCGACACAGGCTCCGCCCCCAGTTGTTGAGCACGGGGCCCGACTCCGGGGCGGCCTGCGCCGCGCGCTGATGATACGCGTACGCGCCCTCGGCGTCGTCCTGGGCCTCGGCGACGAGCCCCATGCCACTGAGCGCCTGGGGGTGTTCGGCATCGATCTGCAGCGCCCGTTCCAGGCGCGGGCGGGCGGCCTCCGGCTGCCCCTGGGCGATCAGATGAAGCCCTGCCCCGGCGTGGCTGTCGGCTGCGCGCTGGTCATCCGGCATCTCGGGCCCGGCGGCGCAACCGGCCACCAACAAGGCCAGCAGCGGGGCCCCCGCCCGCTTCACGCCGGACCCGCCACCTTACTGGGCCGGGCGTCGCGGATCTCGCCCACCAGCTGCCCGCAGGCCCCGTCGATGTCGTCGCCGCGGGTATCGCGGATGGTCGCCGTCAGCCCGTTCTCGAGCAGCCGATCGGCGAAGCGCCGCACCTGCCGAGCCGGCGAGCGGCCGTAACGCGCCCCCGGGTAAGGGTTGAACGGGATCAGGTTCACCTTGGAGGGGATCCCACGCAGCCGCTCGATGAGCTCGCGGGCATGCTCCTCCTGATCGTTGACCCCGTCGAGCATGACGTACTCCCAGGTGATCCGCCGGTGGGGCTTGTCCGCGATGTAGGCGTGACAGGCCGGCAACAGCCGCTCCAGCGGATTCTTGCGATTGAGCGGCACCAGCTGATCGCGCAGCTCATTGTTGGGGGCATGCAGCGAGACGGCCAGGCTCACGTCGATCACGCGCTGCATCCGCTCGATGGCGTGGACCACGCCGGAGGTCGAGATGGTCACCCGGCGCTTGGAGAGCACGAACCCGTAGTCGTCGGTGAACACCCGCGCGGCGGAGATGACCGGGTCGAAGTTGAGCAGCGGCTCCCCCATGCCCATGAAGACGATGTTAGTGATCGCCCCCTCGGGCAGGCGCTGGCGCGCGATATGGACCTGACCGACGATCTCGGCGGCAGACAGGTTGCGCGAGAACCCGCCGTCCCCGGTGGCGCAGAAGGTGCAGCCCATGGGGCGGCCGGCCTGCGAGGAGACGCACAGCGTGCCGCGCTTGGGCTCGGGGATGTAGACCGCCTCGACGCAGTTGCCGTCGGCCAGGCGCACCACCCACTTGCGGGTGCCGTCGCTGGCCTGCTGATCGGCGGCCACCTCGGGGAGACCGACCCGGGCGTGCTCGCGCAGCCGCTGGCGCAGCCCCTTGCTCAGGTCGGTCATCTGGTCGAAATCGTAGACGTGGCGCTGGTGCAGCCACTGCATCATCTGCCGGGCGCGAAAACGCTTCTCGCCCAGGGCATCGAAGAAGGCGGCCAGCCGCGGCCGGTCGAGCCCGAGCAGCTCAACCGGCCCCGAGCGGCGCTCGGCGTGGGCCGCCTCGTGATCAGCGGGAGCAGATCTCATCGGCCTGGAAGAAGAACTCGATCTCCTGCTTCGCCGTCTCCGGGCTGTCCGAGCCGTGGACCGCGTTGGCGTCGATGTTCTCCGCGTAGTCGTGGCGCAGGGTGCCGGCGGCGGCCTCCTTCGGGTTCGTCGCCCCCATGATCTCCCGGTTCTTGCGGATCGCGTCCTCGCCCTCGAGGACCTGCACCATCACCGGCCCGGAGGTCATGAAGCCGACCAGGTCGTTAAAGAAGGGGCGCTCCTTGTGCACGGCGTAGAAGCTCTCGGCCTGCTCGGTGCTCAGGCGCACCATGCGTGCGGCCACGACGCGCAGGCCGGAGCGCTCAAAGCGGGCGAGGATCTCGCCGATGGCGTTCTGCGCGACGGCGTCCGGCTTGATGATGGAAAGGGTTCGCTCGACGGCCATGTACGATCTCCTGACTGCTGATGAGGATTGGCGTTCAACAAAAAAGCCGCAGCGCTGAGGTGCTGCGGCGCCTTGGGCAGTCCGACAGTCTACCGCCCCGCCGCGGGCACCGACAACGCCGCAGCAGCGGGTCGATCAGACGGCAAAGCTCTCGCCGCACCCGCACAGATCGCGCACGTTGGGGTTGCGGAAGTCGAAGCGGAAGTTGATGCCGTCGCGCACGTAGTCCACCTCGGTCCCCTCCAGGAAGGGCCTATGCTGCTGCGCCACCACCACCTTCACCCCGTGGCTCTCGAGGACGATATCCTGCTCGCCGATCTCCTCGGCGTAATCGACCACGTAGGCGAAGCCGGAGCAGCCGCTGGCCTTGATGCCCAGGCGCAGGCCATGGGCGTCGGCGGCCTCCGGGCGGGCGAGCATCTTCTCGACATGCCGCGCGGCACGTTCGGTCAGGGTGATTGGCATGGCTTGCCTCCTGTTGGCGGACGCCGTCGACGGCGTCTCCGATTGCATTCTAGGGGCTCCCCGCCGCTAGCGGGAAGCGTCACGATGGTGTTCACCACACGCCTTCTCCACCGAGCTCCCGTCCACCTCCAGATCCGGCACCCGGGTCTCCTGCAGGTGCCCGCCCATCTGCTGGACGGCGCTGCACAGCTCCTCGATCCGCCGGTCGGTGACGTGGATGTGATCGAGGATCGCGTTGACCGCCTGGGCCACCGGATCCGGCATCTCGGTGGTCCCGTAGGCATCAAAGCCGATGCGTCGGGCCACCCGGGCACGCTGCTCGTCGCCCTCGGCATTGCGCTTGCGCTCCCCGACCTGACGGGCCGGGATGCCGACCATGGTCGCCCCCTCCGGCACGTCCTTGAGCACCACGGCGTTGGAGCCGACGCGCGCGCCGCTGCCAACACGGATAGGGCCCAGCAGCTTGGCACCGGCGCCCACCACCACGTCGTTGCCCAGCGTCGGGTGGCGCTTGCCGGACTGCCAGCTGGTCCCGCCCAGGGTGACGCCGTGATAGAGGGTCACGTCATCGCCGATGTCCGCGGTCTCGCCGATCACCACGCCCATGCCGTGGTCGATGAAGAAACGCCGGCCGATGCGCGCCGCCGGGTGGATCTCGATGCCGGTGATCCAGCGGCTGAACAGCCCCAGCATGCGCGCCAGCCAGCGCAGCCGCCAGCGCCACAAGCGGGCGCTGATGCGATACAGGATCAGCGCGTGAAACCCGGGATAGGTGGTCACGACATGGAAGGCGTTCCGGGCGGCCGGATCGCGGTCCATGACACAGCGGATGTCCTCACGCAGGCGTCGCAGCATCCTCTACCCTTTCCAACCGTCTTGCTCGCGCCAGCGGCGCGGGTTGAGAACGTGACTGAACAGACCACGCAGCATGCGCACCTCATCCTCGGTCAACCGGGCGCGGCGGAAGATGTTGCGCAGCCGCCGCATGGTCAGCGCCGGGTTGTGCCGATCGAGGTACCCGACCCGGCCGGCCATCTCCTCCAGGTGCCCGAAGAAGCGCTCCAGGGTATCCACGGCCGCGGGCGGCTCCTCCGCCTCGGGCTGGGGGAGCGTCCCCGCACCGGCCGCCATGCGCAGCTCCCAGGCGGCCAGCTGCACGGACTGCGCCACATTCAGGGAACTGTAATCGGAATCCGTGGGGATCTGCACCAGGTAGTGGCAGTGGTCCAGCTCGGCGTTGGTCAGCCCGGTGCGCTCCCGGCCGAAGACCCACGCCAGGTCGCCCTCACCTCCCTCGGCGGCGGCCGACTCCGCGGCCGGGCGCAGGGCCAGGCGCGGCTGACGCTCCGCGCGGCTGCGCGCCGACAGGCCGAAGGCCAGCCGACAACCGGCCAGCGCCGAGGCCAGATCCGCATGATGCCGCGCCCGCCCCAGCACGTCATCCGCGCCGGCGGCCCGCGCCACCGCTTCCGGGTCGTCCGCACGGCACTGCGGATCCACCAGATGCAGCTGCCGCAACCCCATGGTGCGCATGGCCCGCGCGGCGGCGCCGATATTGCCGGGGTGCGTGGTCCCGACCAACACAATTCGAGTGCGCTCAAGGCTCAAGGTGGCCTCCCGGTCTGAATCGCATCAGTTTTGCTGTTATCCTGTAGCGCGTCCAGCGTAGGAGCTTTCCCGATGCACCCAATGGTCAACATCGCAGTCCGTGCCGCGCGGGCTGGTGGTGATCTTATCGTCCGCAATATCGACCGCCTCGACCGGGTCCGCGTCGAGGCCAAGGGCCGTTACGACTTTGTCTGCGACATCGATCGCCAGGCCGAGGCGGCCATCGTGCAGACGATCCAGCGCGCCTACCCGCAGCACGCCATCCTCGCCGAGGAGAGCGGCCTGCAGAAGGGACGCGCGCCGGAGCAGGCGGAGTATACGTGGATCGTCGATCCGCTCGACGGCACCGCGAACTTCCTCCGCGGCTACCCGCACATCGGGGTCTCCATCGCTGTACAGAAGGAGGGCCAGCTCGAGGCCGCGGCGGTCTACGACCCGCTGCGCCAGGAGCTGTTCACCGCCTCGCGGGGCAACGGGGCGCAACTCGACGGCCGGCGCATCCGCGTCCCGCAGCGCCGCGGCGTCGATGGCGCCATGATCGGGACGGGGTTCCCGTTCAAGAATCAGGCACTGATGCCCGCCTACCTGCGGATGTTCTCGGCGGTGACCGAACACGCCGAGGACATGCGCCGCGCCGGCTCGGCGGCACTGGATCTCGCCTACGTGGCCGCCGGCCGCCTGGACGGCTACTTCGAGCTGGGCCTGAAGCCCTGGGACATCGCCGGTGGCACCCTGCTGGTGCGTGAGGCCGGTGGCATCGTCACCGACATCGTCGGCGACGACCGGGCGCTGGCCACCGGGCACGTGGTCGCCGGTGCCCCCAAGGTCCACAGCGGCCTGCTCAACACGATCCGTCCCCACGCGGCGCAGCTGCCGACCTCCTGAAGCCCCTGCCGGCGCTCAGCCGCCGGCCAGGCCGCGCTCGAGGTCGCGGATGATATCCGCCGGGTCCTCAAGGCCCACCGAGATGCGCACCAGACCCTCGCTGATGCCGGCCGCCGCCCGGAGCTCGTCGGAGATGGTGCCGTGGGTGGTGGTGGCCGGATGGGTGATGGTCGACTTGGTATCCCCCAGGTTGGCGGTGATCGACAGCATGCGGGTGTGATCGATCAGGCGCCAGGCCGCCTCCCGTCCGCCGGCCAGTTCAAAGGCGACGATACCGCCAAAGCCGCTCTGCTGCTCCGCCGCCAGGCGGTGGTGGGGGTGCTCGGGCAGGCCCGCGTAGTAGACCCGCTCGACGCCGGGCTGCCTCTGCAGCCACTCGGCCACCTGCTGGGCGTGCTCACTGTGGGCGCGCATGCGCAGCGACAGCGTCTCCAGCCCCTTTAAGAACACCCAGGCGTTGAACGGGCTCATGCACGGCCCGGCGGTGCGGATGAAACCGTGGATCTCCTCCCCCACCCGCTGGGCATCACCGACCACGGCACCGCCAACGCAGCGCCCCTGGCCATCGAGGTACTTGGTCGCCGAGTGGATCACCAGATCCGCGCCCAGTTCCAGCGGCCGCTGCAGCGCGGGGGTGCAGAAGCAGTTGTCGATGGCCAACAGCGCGTCATGGGCGTGCGCGATCTCGGCCAGGCGGCGGATGTCCGCCACCTCGTTGAGCGGGTTGGAAGGCGTCTCGGCGAAGAGCAGCCGGGTGTTGGGCTGCATCGCCTCGGCCCACGCCCGCTCGTCGCTGAGCGGCACCCAGCTGACCTCGATCCCCCAGCGCGGCAGGTACTTGGTGAACAGCGAGAGCGTCGTCCCGAACAGCGTCCGCGAGGCGAGCACGTGATCCCCCGCTTGCAGCAGCCCGAGGCAGGTGGCCAGCACCGCGGACATCCCCGAGGCGGTGCCCACACAGGCCTGGCCGCCCTCCAGGGCGGCCAGGCGATCGCAGAAGGTGCGCACCGTCGGGTTGGTGAAACGCGAGTAGACGTTGCCCGGCTCTTCACCGGAGAAGCGCGCCGCGGCCTGCGCGGTGCTCTCGAAGGTGAAGCTGGACGTCGGGTAGATGGGCTCGGACTGCTCCTGGGCATCGGAGCGCACCTGCCCGGCCCGGACCGCCCGGGAATCAAACCCGGACAGCGGCTCGTCGTCAGGCCTGGTTGTGCACATCCACGATCTCCAAATCCTGGTCGCTGCGCGCCTTCTCCCTGGCGGCATCGGCACGGGCCTGGGAGAGGCCGCGCAGGTACTCCTGACTGACGCCCCCGGTGACGTACTCCCCGTTGAAGCAGGAGCTGTCGAACTGGCGAATGCGCGGATTGCCGTCGGCGACAGCGGCCTCCAGATCCGAGAGCTCCTGATAGATCATGCGGTCGACGCCGATGGCCGCGGTGATCTCGGCCTCGTTCCGATTGTGCGCGATGAGCTCTTCCGGGGCGGGCATGTCGATGCCGTAGACGTTGGGATAGCGCACCGGCGGCGCCGCCGAGGCGAGATAGACCCGGCGCGCGCCCGACTCCCGGGCCAGCTGCACCAGCTGCTGCGAGGTAGTGCCGCGGACCACCGAGTCGTCCACCAGCAGGACGTTCTTGCCCTCGAACTCCAGCGGGATCGGGTTGAGTTTCTGGCGCACCGATTTCTTGCGCGCCGCCTGGCCGGGCATGATGAAGGTGCGCCCGACATAGCGGTTCTTGATAAAGCCCTCACGGGACTCCACGCCCAGCTGATAGGCCAGCTGCATCGCCACCGTACGGCTGGTGTCGGGGATGGGGATGATCACGTCGATATCGTGATCGGGCCACTCGCGGCGGATCTTCGCCGCCAGCCGCTCGCCCATGCGCAGCCGCGCCTTGTGCACGGCCACGCCATCGACGATGGAGTCAGGCCGGGAGAGGTAGACGTATTCGAACAGGCACGGCGCGTGGACCGGCTCCTCGGCGCACTGCCGGGCGTGCACCCGGCCCTCCATGTCGATGAAGATCGCCTCGCCGGGCTCGACCTCACGCACCAACCGGAAGCCGAGCATGTCCAGGGCCACGCTCTCGGAGGCGATCAGGTACTCCGGACCCTGCTCGGTGTCGCGCTCGCCGAAGCACAGCGGGCGGATGCCGTAAGGATCGCGGAAGGCGAGGATGCCGTAGCCGTTGATCATGGCCACCGCCGAGTAGGCCCCGTTGCAGCGCCGGTGCACCTGCTCCACCGCACTGAACAGCTCCCCCCGCTCCAGGCCGTCGTGGGGGCTGACGCTCAGCTCATGGGCCAGGATGTTGAGCAGGACCTCGGAGTCGGAGTTGGTGTTGATATGGCGCCGGTCGGTGCGAAAGAGCGCCTCCTTGAGTTCCTCGGTATTGGTCAGGTTGCCGTTGTGGGCCAGGGAGATGCCGTAGGGGGAGTTGACGTAGAACGGCTGCGCCTCCGCCGAGCTCTCGCAGCCGGCCGTGGGGTAGCGGACATGGCCGATGCCGATGTTGCCGGTCAGACGCATCATGTGCCGGGTGCGGAAGACATCCCGCACCAGCCCATTGCTCTTGCGCAGGCTCAGCTGGCCCTGGTCATAGGTGATGATCCCGGCAGCGTCCTGGCCCCGGTGCTGGAGCACGGTCAGCCCCTCGTAGAGGTCCTGGTTCACCGCCCCCCTGGCCACCATTCCGATTACGCCACACATGGATTGCTCCTACCTCTTGCTGGGCGCCGGCACGGCGGGCGGATTCACGGCCGCCGGCCGGCGCAGTATTCGGCCCAGTAATCCGGCAAGCCATCGAAGCCCTCCATTGCCTCGCCCTCGACAGGGGGCTGCCAATCAAAGTCCTCCAGCCAGGCATCCAGGCCGGCCCGACAAATCCACGGCTTGATCCCCGGCAGCACCACGGACTCCTCCCAGGCCCGCTCCTGGGTCATCGGCGAGAAGCCAAGCAGCAGCACCACCAGCGCCACCACCACGGCGCCACGGGCCGCGCCGAAGAGCACGCCCAGCAGCCGGTCGGTCCCGCCGAGACCGGTGCGCGAGACCAGCGCCGAGAGCGCGTTGTTGAGCAGCGCCCCAAGGATCAGTGTCCCTACGAACAGCACCACGAAGCCGGCCCCCAGCCGGATCGTGGGCGAGGCGATCCACTCCTCGAGCAGCAGCGCCACCGCCCCGGAGTAGCGCACCGCGATCCAGAACGCGGCCACCCAGACGAGCACCGAGAGCACCTCGCGGACAAACCCCCGGATCAGGCTGATCCCCGCCGACAGCGCGATGACACCGAGGATGGCCAGATCGAACCAGTTCATCGCGTGACCACGTAGCCCTCGACCCCGGCCTCCTCGGCGGCACGTTCGAGCAGCGCCTGCGCCTCGTCGCGCTCCATGACCGGCCCGACGCGCACCCGGTGGAAGGAGGTATCACCGTCCGCCGCCTCGACGTACGCCGGCAGCCCCAGGTCGCGGATGCGGTCGCGCTCGCGCTCGGCGTTGGCCGCCTCCTGGAAGCTGCCCACCTGGACCGAGTACGCCCCCTGCTCCCGACTGGCGATGGCGATCCCGTTGACCTCGTCCACGGCGTCATCGGCGGCCTCGTCTTCGGCAGCGGCCTCTTCCTCGGCGGCTGCCTGCTCAGCGGCCTCCTCTTCCGCCGCAACCCGCTCCTCTTCGGCAGCTTCTTGATCGGACTCGTCCACGCTCGCCGCCGTCTCGTCCTCGGCCTCGGGCTCCTCATAAGCGGCCGGCTCCTCGGTGGCGAAGTCCTCCGGCTCCTCGTCCACGTCCTCGGGCGGCTGTTCGGCCAGCTCCTCGGGCTCCGGCTGTTCGTCAGGCCGCGGCGGCACCTCGACGGGGACGTCCACATCGTCGGCCTCGTCCGAGCCCGAGAAGATCATCGGCAGGAAGATCACGGCCAGGGCGACCAGGACCGCGGCGCCAACCAGCTGTCGTTTCGTGCTTGGATCCATCGCCTACCCCCAGCCTTTGTGAGCTTGTACGGCGGCCACCGTGCGAAAGGAGCCCAAGACCACCACCCGGTCGCCAGGGCGGGCTTGCCCCTCGAGCGTGGCCAGGGTGGCCGCCATGTCGTCACCACAGCAGACCACCGTCTCGTCGGCCTCGGCAAGCGGTCCGGCCAGCTCGTCGGCACGGCGCATATCCGGCTCGTCCAGCTGCGGCAGGTACCAGGCGTCCACCCACCCGCGCAGTTCGGCGATCAAAGCTCCGGCATCCTTGCGCGCCGCCACGGCAAAAACGGCCCGCGTCCGCCCGCGCGCCGGCGCGTCGGCAAGCACCCGGGCCAGCTCCTGCGCCCCATCGGCATTATGCGCGACATCCAACAGCCACTCCAGCGACCCGGCGGTGATCCGCTCCAGCCGCCCCGGGACGCGGATGCCGCCGAGCAGGCGGGCGACGGCTGCCGGGTCGGCACCGGCCCCCTCAGGCAGCTGGACCAGGGCAGCCAGGGCCGTGGCCACGTTGCCCCGCGCCGCCGCGCCGGGGACCGCCGGAGCCGGCAAGTCCTGCCAGTGGTGAGGACCGCAGCGCCACGACCACGCATCGCCGGCGGTCTCGGCGAAGGTGAAATCGCGCCCCGCCGCCACCACCTCGGCCCCGACCGAGCGCGCCGAGCGAAACAGGGCTGCCGGGGCATCGGACTGGCCGATCACCGCCGGTCGCCCGGCGCGGAAGATACCGGCCTTCTCCACGGCGATGCTCGCCAGATCGTCCCCGAGGAACTCGGCGTGGTCGCGGGCAATCCGGGTCACCACCGCCACGTCGGCGTCCACGGTGTTCACGGCATCCAGCCGCCCACCCAGACCGACCTCGAGGATCCATACGGAGGCATCGCTGCGCGCGAACAGATCGAAAGCCGCCAGGGTGGTGTGCTCGAAGTAGGTCAGGCTGACCCCCGCCGCGGCCCGGGCCTCCTCGACCCGGCCCAGCGCCTCGACCAATGGCGCATCGCCGACCTCGGTCCCGTGCAGACGCATGCGTTCATTGAAGCGTCGGAAATGGGGCGAGGTGTAGAGCGCCGTGGGCACGCCCAGCCCCTCGAGCAGCCCTTCCAGGGTCCGCGCCACGCTGCCCTTGCCGTTGGTCCCGCCAACGGTGATCACCCGCGCGGCGGGCTCGAGGACACCGAGGCGCTGGCCCACCGCCGCCACCCGTTCCAGGCCCAGGTCGATAGCCGTCGGGTGGGCCGCCTCCAGGCGAGCCAGCCAGCCATCGAGGTCCGCCGGAGCCGCCGGCTGCACCATACGGGGGTCGTTCATGCGTTGCGGGTGTCGCCCCCGTCCTGCTCGCCGCCGGTCGTCTCATCCACCGCCTCGCTGGCGCCATCCTGCTCGGCTGCCGCCCCGGGCTGCTCGCCGGGGGCCTCGGCAGCCTCCGCACCGTTCTCCACCGCCGGGACGGGTGCCACCGAGATATCGCCGCCGAGCTTACCCATCAGCGAGGCGATCTCATCACGCATGTCGCGCCGGTCGACGATCATATCGATCGCACCGTGATCGAGCAGGAACTCGGCCCGCTGGAAGCCCTCGGGCAGCGTCTCCCGCACGGTCTGCTCGATCACCCGGGGGCCGGCAAAGCCGATCAGCGCTCCGGGCTCCGCGATGATGACATCGCCCAGCGTGGCCAGACTGGCCGAGACACCGCCCATGGTCGGGTCAGTGAGCACGGAGATGTACGGGACCCGAGCCTCGTTGAGCCGCGCAATGGCCGCCGACGTCTTGGCCATCTGCATCAGCGAGAACAGGGCCTCCTGCATGCGGGCCCCTCCGGAGGCCGAGAAGCAGACCAGCGGAATGTCGTGGGCCCGGGCCTCCTCAGCGGCACGGCAGAAACGCTCGCCGACGATGGTGCCCATAGAGCCGCCCATGAAGCCAAACTCGAAGGCGCAGACGACCACAGGCCGCTGATGCACCGCACCGCGCATGGCCACCAGGGCGTCGTTCTCACCGGTGGCCTTCTGCGCCTGGTTCAGCCGGTCCCGGTAGCGCTTGCTGTCGCGAAAGCGCAGGAAGTCGGATGGCGCCAGCTCGGCACCGATCTCCACCGCCTCGCAGGATTCATCCAGGAATAGGCGCAGGCGCCGCCGCGCCGAGATGCGCATGTGCGCATCGCACTTTGGGCAGACCTCCAGATTGCGCTCCAGATCCGGCCGGTAGAGGATCCCCTGGCACGACTCGCATTTCGTCCACAGCCCCTCCGGGACGCTGCGGCTGCGCGGCCCGGCCTCGGTCCGGATACGCCGCGGCATGAGTTTCTGAAACCAGCTCACGAATCACCCCCCGTCGTCGTCTCGTCCATCGCCCGGCGCAGGGCGCGGACGGCATCGCGCAGGCGCTCGGGCAGATCCGGCGCCGCGCCGTGTTCGCCGATCATACGCACCAGGGCACTGCCGACGATCACACCATCGGCGCAGGGCGCCAGCGCCGCAGCGCTCTGCGGGTCACGCACGCCGAACCCGACGGCCACCGGCAAGTCGGTTACCCGGCGAATGCCCGCCACCTGCTGCTCGACCCGTCCGGCGTCCAGGTCCGCTGAGCCGGTCACCCCCTTGAGGGCCACCGCGTAGAGGAAGCCGCCGGCCACCGCACAGACCCGCTCCAGGCGCGCCGTGCTGGTATTGGGCGCCGCCAGGTAGATCAGATCCAGGCCCTGGGCCTGCGCCTCATCGGCCAGCTCGCCGGCCTCCTCGGGGGGCAGATCCACGGTCAGCAGCCCATCGACGCCGGCCGCGGCGGCATCCCGGACAAAGGCAGCGTAACCGGCGGCCTCGAGGATGTTGGCATACCCCATGAACACCACCGGGGTATCGGGGTCGTCCTCGCGGAAACGGCGCACGACCTCGAACAGCCGTGCCGGCGTGGTCCCGGCGGCCAGGGCGCGGGCGCAGGCGGCCTGAATGACCGGCCCATCGGCCATCGGGTCCGAGAACGGGACACCGACCTCGATGATATCGGCGCCACCGGCCACCAGGGCGTGCATCAGGCGGACGGTCTCCTCCGGCGACGGATCGCCCCCGGTGATGTACGGGATCAGGGCAGTGCGTCCGGCGGAACGGCAGGCGCGGAAACGTTCAGTTATGCGGCTCACAGCTCGATGCCCTCCTGCGCCGCGACAGTGGCGATGTCCTTGTCCCCCCGCCCGGAGAGGTTGACCACCACGGTGGCGTCCGGCCCGAGCTCCGCGGCCAGACACTCCGCATGGGCCACGGCGTGGGAGGTCTCCAGGGCCGGCAGGATGCCTTCGGTGCGGCTGAGCCGGTGGAAGGCGGCCAAGGCGCCGGCGTCGGTGACGGTGACGTACTCGGCCCGCCCGGTGTCCTTGAGCCAGGCGTGCTCAGGCCCGACCCCGGGGTAATCGAGGCCGGCCGAGATGGAGTGGGTACCGATGATCTGTCCCTCGTCGGACTCCATCAGATAGCTGCGCGCGCCGTGCAGCACACCGGGCCGGCCGGCGTTCAGCGGTGCCGCGTGACGCCCGGAGGCCAGCCCCTCACCGCCGGCCTCGACGCCGACCAGACGGACCCCGGCGTCATCGAGGAACGGATGGAAGATGCCCAGGGCATTGGAGCCACCGCCGACACATGCGACCACGGCGTCAGGCAGCCGCCCCTCGCGCTCGAGGATCTGCGCCCGGGTCTCGACCCCAATGACCCGCTGCAGGTCCCGCACCAGGGTCGGATAGGGGTGGGGGCCGGCGACGGTACCGATGATATAGAAGGTGTTGTCGATGTTAGCCACCCAGTCGCGCATCGCCTCATTCATGGCGTCCTTGAGGGTGCGCGTACCGGCGTCCACGGCGCGGCCCTCGGCGCCGAGCAGGCGCATCCGGTAGACGTTGGCCGCCTGGCGCCGGACATCGTCGGCGCCCATGTAGACGACGCACTCCAGGCCCATGCGGGCGGCGACCGTTGCCGTGGCCACGCCATGCTGCCCGGCGCCGGTCTCGGCAATGATCCGGGTCTTGCCCATGCGCGCGGCCAACACCGCCTGCCCGACGGTGTTGTTGACCTTGTGCGCACCGGTATGCGCCAGGTCCTCCCGCTTGAAGTAGATGCGCGCCCCGCCAGCGCCGGCGGTCAGCCGCTCGGCCAGATACAGCGGTGTCGGCCGGCCCACGAAGTCGCGCAGCTCGCGGTCGAGCTCGGCCTGAAAGGCCGGGTCACGGCGCGCCTCAGCGTACGCCTCGGCCAGTTCCTCCAGGGGACCGACCAGGGTCTCGGAGACGAAACGCCCGCCGAATCGCCCGAAATGGCCGTCCTGCCCAACGGCGGGGTCGCCGCCGTACTGCTCAGCTTTCGTCGCCACGTTCCACCTCCGCGAGAAACCGGGCGATGCGCTCCCGGTCCTTGATCCCCGGCTCCGACTCGACGCCGCTGCTGACATCCACTGCGAAGGGGCGCACGGTGCGCACCACCTCCGCCACGTTCTCGGCGTTCAGGCCGCCGGCCACCGTCAGCCCCCGTACGCCGCCGGGGATGGTGGCATGGTCGAAGGATTCGCCCCGCCCCCCGCGCTCACCGACCCGGTGACTGTCGAACAGGAACCCGCTGGCATCCGGGTAAGCTGCCACGTACGCCTGCGGATCGACCCCGCCGCCCATGGGCACCGCCTTGACGTAGCGCCGCTCGTAGTAGCGGCAGAGCTCCGGCGCCTCGTTGCCGTGGAACTGCAGGGTATCCAGGTGCAGCCCCTCGACCGCCACCTCGACCTGCCCCGGCTTGGGGTCGACGAACAGCCCGACCACCGAGACGAAGGCCGGGACGGCGGCCACGATGGCGCGGGCCTCTTTCATGTCCACCGCACGCGGACTGGCGTCGCAGAAGACCAGGCCGATGGCATCGGCGCCCAGCTCGACGGCGGTTGCGGCATCTTCCGGGCGGGTGATTCCGCAGATCTTGACGCGCGTGCGCACGCTCGACGACCCCCTTCGGCGGCTGCAAGGAAAGCGCAAATGTTACCGCGTGGGCGGGCTTTACGCCAAAAACGGCCAATGCCCACCGTCGGGCAGGCCGTGGTGCGACGGGTAGACCACACGAGTCAGGTAGAGCCCGGCCGCCGGTGCCGTCACCCCGCTGCGAGTCCGATCGCCGGCGGCCAGCAGTTCGGCGGGCCACGACTCCGCCTGCTCGCCGGCACCGACGGCCATCAGGGTACCGGCAATGTTGCGCACCATGTGGTGCACGAAGGCGTTGGCCTCGATGTCGATAAACAGCAGATCACCGTGTCGATGGACATCGATGCGGAAGCCCTCGCGGACGGCATGGGGCGCCTGGCAGGCCACAGCGCGGAAGGCGGAGAAGTCGTGCTCACCGACCAGGGCCTGAGCGGCCCGGTGCATGCGCCCCGCATCGAGCGGGTGGTGGGTCCACGCCACCCGGTGGCGCAACAGCGCCGGGCGAGCGCGACGGCAGAGGAAGACGTACCGATAGCCACGCCGCCGGGCGCCATAGCGGGCGTGGAAATCGGCCTCGACGGCGTGGGCCGTGCGGACGCTGACCGTCTCCGGCAGCTGCGAATTGGTCCCCAGGACCCAGGCGTGCAGCGGCCGCGACGCCGTCGTGTCGACATGGACCACTTGAGCAGCGGCATGAACCCCGGCATCGGTGCGTCCGGCGCAGACGACCGCCACCGGATGATCGGCGATCCGTGACAGCGCCCGCTCCAGCTCCTCCTGGACGGAGGGCGCATGATCCTGCCGCTGCCAGCCGCTGAAGCCGGTGCCGTCATACTCCAGCACCAGGGCGATGCGCTGCTGCAGACCCGCCTCCGCCAACGCCGCAGCGCCTACTCGCCGCCGAGCTCGGCCAGGATCTGCCGGGCACTCTCACGCTGGGATTCGCTGCCCTCCTCGAGCACCTCCTCCAGCAGGCTGCGGGCGCCCGGCTCATCCCCCAGGTCGATGTAGGCCCGGGCCAGGTCGATCTTGGTGTCCGCCTCATCGCCCTCACCGACGCCCAGAGGCGGCTCGGATTCGGCATCCGGCTCCCCGGGACCCTCCTCAGCCGGCAGGCCGAGGGCCTCATCGCCCACCTCGTCCTCTTCCTCGCTGAAGAGGCTGTCCAGATCCATCTCATCGAGCTCGTCACCGGCGGCGTCGTCACCGCCGAAGAGCTCATCGGCCACGTCCTGGGCGCCGGAGCTGGCCTCGGCGCCGCGGGTCATGGACGGCTCCGGCTCCTCGGCGGGCTCGGTGGTGGGCGTCGCCCCGGCCTCCGGTTCCGCGGCCGGCGCCTGCTCGTCGAAGGCTGCATCCAGGCGACGATCGAAATCGTCCTCCGCCGCCTGCCCGGCCTCGGGCTCTTGCTCGACACCCTCGTCATCCAGCCCCAGATCCAGGTCCTCGAGATCGGGCTTGGTGTCCAGCTCCGCCGCCTCGCTATCCGCCACGTCCTCCGGCGCGCCGCTATCGTCGCCGGCCGGCTCGGAGGCGTCCGCTGCAGGCTCCTCGGCCTGCCCCTGGCGCGCTGCCGCCGCGTCGGCGAACAGCGGGGCATCCGGCACGAAGGCGACGCCCAGGGCCACCGCCGCCTGCCAGGCCGGATCGGCGTCGCTGCGGGTGCGGTCGTAAAGATCCTGCGCCTGGCTCAGGAACGCCTCCCGGTTACCCAGGCGCGAGTGCACATCGAGCAGGCGCAGGCGCAGGTCGGTGCGCGCCGGCTCGCGGTGGATGCCGCGCTCAAGCACATCGCGAGCCCGGCGCAGGTCGTCGTCCGCCAGGTACTCGTCGGCCAGCTCGAGGGCGTCCCGGCGGGCGCCGTCGTCGAAATCGAAATCGAGGTCGCCGCGGTCCAGGCGCAGCCCCTCGCGGCTGTCAGCCTCCGCCGACCGGCGCCGCCGGCGCAGCAGCAGCCCGGCGACGACCGCCAGCCCCAGCAGGGTGGTTCCGGTGGCGATCAGCATCTGCCGTCGTGCCTCCTCGTCGCGCCAGAGGTCGGCAGCGGTGACATCGCCGTCACCCGAGAGCCACTGCGCCCAGCCGACCTCGTCCTCCTCGGGCTCCTCCTCGCGCTCCGGCGCCTCCGCCTCCGGCTCCACCGCGGCGGTTTCCGGCTCGGGCTCGCGCAAGGGGTCCAGGGGCTCATCCACCTCGGGCAGCGGCACGATGGGGGTCGGCTCGGCGTCCGGCGGCGGCAGCAGCCCCTCCATATCCAGGTCCACCAGCCGCTCAAGCGCCGCCACCCGCTCGCTCAGGTCCTCGACCTGAGCGCGCAGGCTGTCGCGCTCCGCCTGCAGGCTGGCCCGCTCCTCGCGCAGGGCGGCCAGCGCCCCCTGCAGCCGGCTCACATTGGCCTCGGAGGCCTCCAGCTCGGTATCGAGCAGCGAGAGCACCTCCTCGGCGCCCTCCTCGTCGCCCAGGGCGAGGATGCGCAGGCGGGCCTCCTCGGCCGTCGGCGCCTCCTCCTCGGCGGGGGCCTCAGGATCGGCCAGGTCGGGGACGGGAACCGCCTCGTCCAGCTCTTCCACCGCTGCACGCCGCTCGGCCGGCGGCACCCAACTGGCCAGGTGGTCCTCATAGATCGCTTGGGCCTCGCCGGCGGTCAGTTCCTCGATCTGCTCGCGGCTGGGCAGCTTCAACCACCAGCCGCTGAGCAGATCGTTGACGTTGTCGTCGGAGAAGGCGCGGGGGTTGAGCCGCTGGATGGCGAGCATGGTCTGCGCCACGGTCACCGAGTCGTCGGGGCGGTGCTCGGAGGCAATTCGCCAGAGCGTGTCCCCCTCCTCGACCGGGCCGTAGGCCGTGGAGCGGCGCTCGCGCTCGCCGTCGCGGGTAATCTCCTCGAACGGCTCGCCTTCGCGAACCATGGGCTGCCCCTGGCGCGGCGCGTCGTCGTCGGCGGTGGTCGGCCGCTCCAGAAGCAGGGTGTACTCGCGGACCAGGTCGCCTTCGGACCAGCTGACCTGGATCAGGAAGTCCAGCAGGGGCTCATCGATGGGCTCCTGGCTGGTGACGGCGATGTAGGGGGCATCCTCGCCGGAGTCGATCAGCTCGAAGTCGAGCAGCGAGAGTTCCGGGGTGCGCTCGACCCCGACCCGATCGAAGACCCGGCCCGGGGCCAGCCCCACCTCCAGCTGCGCGATGTCCTCGGGGCTGACATCGCGCACGGGGATCCGGGCCGAGACCGGCTCACCGGCCTCGGAACGACCCTCGATGGTGCCGAGGCTGACCTCCACGGCGGCCGCCGCCGAGACCAGCGAAAGCCCCGCCAGTCCGGCGAGACCGTGGATCGCCTTGCGCACCGGCTCGCCCCCCCGTCCGCCGTCAGATGTACTCGCCAATCAGCAGCTCCGCGATCTGCACGCTGTTCAGCGCCGCGCCCTTGCGCACGTTATCGGCCACCACCCACAGATCGAGACCCCGCTCGTGGCTGATGTCCTCGCGGATGCGCCCGACGTAGACCGGATCGCGACCGGCGGCCTCGGTCAGTGCCGTCGGATAGCCACCACCGGCACGCTCGTCCAGGACCTCGATGCCCGGGGCCGCGCTCAGCACCTGACGGGCACGCTCGGCGGTGATGCGCTCGCGGGTCTCGATGTGCACCGCCTCGGAGTGACCGTAAACCACCGGTACGCGCACCGTGGTCGGGTTCACCCGCACGGAGGAGTCCTCAAAGATCTTGATGGTCTCCCAGACCATCTTCATCTCCTCCTTGGTGTACCCGTTGTCCTGGAAGTCGTCGATGTGCGGCAGGCAGTTGAAGGCGAT
>PULM01000010.1 GCA_003552345.1 Ectothiorhodospiraceae bacterium | reverse complement strand
TTGGGACAGAGGAGCGGTTTACTTGTCCTCGTCGCCGGGAGACGCCTTGTCGGAGAGCTTCTGCGAGTACTCACCGAGCACCGGCACTTCCCAGTCCTTGCTCTGGAAGGCGTTGAAGGCCATGAACAGCAGGCCGATCAGACCCACCCAGAACACCAGGGGCATCCCGGCAAAGGCGGCGTTGAGGATCGCCACGCAGATCCAGACCACAGCGATCACCGCGGAGATCGCCAGCGACTGAGCGGCGTGGAAACGCACGAACGGATCGGCCCGATCGAGGAGCAGGAAGATCGCACCCGTGACGGGACCACCGACGTAGGAGAGGCCAGCGGCAAAGTGGCGCGGCAGCCCGGAGTTGCCGAGGAAGACCTCGCTGCTCTCGCTGCTCTTGCTGGCGCTGGAGGCCGCGGAACCCGTTGCGGCGGAGCTGCTCGCCTTGCTGGCGGTGCTGCTCGTGCTCTTGCTGGCACCGCTCTGCTCAGCGGCGGTCTCCACGGTGCCGGACTTGGCCGCCTCGGATTTGGCGGTGCCGGCCTTGGTCGTGCTGCCTGTGGATTTGGTGGTGCTGCTCTTGCTGCTCGTTTCCGAGGTTTTCTTGGTCGATTTGTCGTTCATGTCCTCGCTCATTCTGGACACCTCCATATCAATGCCCCTTCAGGGCGACTCATACCCCCGGCCCGTCGTCACAATACCGAGGAGCGATAACCTCCGCAAACTGCAAGTCCGGGCCGCCGTTGTTGATTTCCGCAGGTAACCACCAATTTATGCGGCCCATCGGTTGCCTGATGAAACGAATGTTCAGGCGAAACCCGGTGGGTTCCATTGATCCATCATGCGCTCTCTTGCCACATCCAATCGTTTCGACATCAGCGCTGAGAACCGTTTCAGGATCTGATAGCCGAAAGCCGGATCCGACTCGCAGCGTTCGATAATCGCCGCGCCGTCGAACTCCAGCAATTCGGTCGCGTCCTCGGCCCGGGCGTTGAAGTTCCAGCGATACGGGGGGATCAGCCAGGACCAGCCCAGGATCTGATCGGTCCCCAGGCGCTGTACCTCCAGCGTCGGGCCGCTGATGGCCGGGACCTCCAGCACGATGCCGCCGGCGCGGATCAGGTAGAACGCCCGTGCGGCGTCGCCGTGGCGGAACAGGACCTCGTCCTGTTCGAGCGTGCGCGGGCTGGCACACTCGGCCAGGAACTCCACGTGGGCACGCTCCAGTCCCTTGAAAAACTCCTGATCAGACAGGATGTTGGCGATGGATGCGGGCATGGTGCGTGCCTCCTGGGGCGGATGCTCCGCCGCCGCCGGCCCCGTGCCCGGCCGATCGACGGGAACGGCTCAGCTTGCCATGCGCGATGGCCCTTCGGACCATCGGCGCTCTTCGCGCTCCCCACTGTAAAGGTAATCCCGTGTCAAAGGCACTGCGTCTTGCTGCCGCGCCAGCTGGAGTTGCAGGACCATCATACCGCGCCAGCGGAAAACGGCCTCACTGACGGCCAGGTAGAACTCCCACATGCGGCAGAACGATTCGCTCTTGGCGGTGGCGACGCGGTCGCGGATGCGTTGAAAGCGCGCCTGCCAGTGGGCCAGCGTGTAGGCGTAGTGGAGTCGGAGGACCTCGATATCCGTGGTGCGAATGCCCACGCGCTCCACCGAACTCATGACCTCAGAGGTGGCCGGGATGTAACCGCCCGGGAAGATGTAGCGTCGTATCCACGGGTTGGTGAACCCCGGTGGGTTGAAGCGGCCGATGGTGTGGACGAGCGCCACCCCATCGTCGGTCAACAGCCGACGGACGGTGTCGAAATAGGTATCGTAGAAGGGCACGCCCACGTGCTCGAACATGCCAACGCTGACCACGCGCTCGAACGGCCCGGTGACATCCCGATAGTCCTGCAGGCGGATCTCGACACGGTCGGCGACCCCGGCTTGCTGCACCCGCTCCTGCGCCAGTCGCTGCTGCTCCTGCGACAGGGTCAGACCCACCACCTCGACCTGCTCGCTTTGCGCCAGATGGATGGCCATGGAGCCCCAGCCGCACCCGATATCCAGCACGCGATCGCCGGGGCGCAGGCACAGCTTGCGGCGGATGTGGGCGGCCTTGGCGCGCTGCGCGGTCTCCAGGTCCATGGATGGGTCCGCGAAGTAAGCACAGGAGTAGTGCATGTCGGCGTCCAGGAAGTTCTGGAACAGCCAGTCGTCCAGGTCGTAGTGGGAGGCGATGTTCCGTCGCGCCGCGGCGGCGCGGTTCCACTGTTGCAGCGGGCGCGCCGCCCACAGCAGCCACCCTTTGGCACCGTTGGATCGGGGCGGGGGGAAGTTCTGGAGCAGCACCTCAAGAACGCCCAGCAGTCCGCCCTCGCCGGGGCTCCAGTCGCCGTCCATGTAGGTCTGGCCGAGCATGAACTCCGGGTCGAGCGCGATGCGGCGCAGGGTGCGCCGGCGGTGGATACGCATGACGCCGCGGGGTTGGCCGCCGTCGCCGAATGTGCTCCGGCGGCCATCGTCATAGTGCAGCTCCAGGGTCCCATGGCGGACTCGACGGCCAAAACGTTGCTCGATCCATCCCATCGACACCACTCCATGCTGCCTGTCGGGGCGACCCGCGCCCCATAGCCGGATACGAAGCACTCCCCCCAGTCTGGGCCAAGAATCCGATGCCGGTGGAGGGGTGGGCCGGGACGCAGGCGCGCACCCGGTGCGCCGTGTTGCCGCGGCTAGTGGCGCAGGGTACGCCGGGCGCGGACCAGGCTGCGGTACCAGTCCCGTCGCGGCAGTGGCACGGGGGTGGGGCGGCGGCTGAGCAGGCTGACCTGGCTGGCGTGCTCGCTGAGCTGGTAACCCCGGGAGATGGTCGCCAGCACCCGCTCCCGGGCCCCGTAGGTCTCCACGAGGAACTGGCGGGCCTCCTCGGTCAGCTCCACGTGGTAGTGGCGGACCAGGGCGAGTGCCAGTTGCTCGGCGGAGCGGCTCAGGTCCTCTTCGACGCTGGCGGCCATGGCCTCACCCAAATCCCGCTTCTCGCGGGCGCTCATGCCCGGCTCCAGGCCACCGAGGTAGGAGGCGTTCGAGGCGCCCAGCCCCCTCTGTACCTCCGGCCGCGAGAGCTGGATGTGCGGCTCCAGGGCGAGGGCGGTCTCGACGGCCAGGTGGCGAGCTCGCTGCGGGGTCAGCTCACGCAACTGCTCTCGGGCGCGGCGCAGCTGCGCATCGGGGCGCAGCCATTCGAGCCCCTCGTCGCGCAAGTGGCGCATGATCTGTTGGCACACAGCCTGCTTGGCATCTTCGTCCAGGGCGATGGTGCGCTCGGTGATGCGCAGCCCGCGCCCGCCACGGTGGGTGCGCAGCCGCTGGGGGTCGCCGGGCGCCGCCTCGGCCAGGCTGTTCCAGCGCTCGGTGGCCTTGAGCAACTCAGCGTGCGCGTTGCCCAGTGCCACCAGGGTCTCCCGGGCTGAACGGTACAGGGAGAGGGCCGTGCCCAGGGCGTCGGCGGTGCGCGCCAGCCGCTGGCGGCTGGCGCGGTCCAAGGCGCGGCGTTGCTCGAGCGCCTGTAAGCGGTCGATGCGCATCTGAAGGTCGTCCATGGCCGCCATAACGCGCTCGAGCAGCTTGTGGGCGGGTAGCTCTTCGGGCACTAGCTCATACGGCAGGGCGTCGACCTCGATCAACCACGCAGCCAGAGCGCGGATGCGGTTGTCGCTGGCGGCCTGGGCCAGGCGATAGCGGCTGCGGGCGGTCTCCAGGGTCTCCAGGGCGCGGGCAAGCTGCCAGCGCCCCCGGTAGGTGAAGGTGAGGATGGGGATCTCGCGGCCGTTGATCAGTTCAAAGGCGAGCCCGAGCATGTCCTCCACGTCACCCATGGTGATGAGCAGCGGGTTGTCCTCTTCAAAGCCGGCCAGGACGCGTTCGATGAAGGCCTCGTTGCGCGGGATGCCGGCGCGCAGCTGGGGCACCTCACCGTGGAAGCGATCGCGCAGGGCGTCGGCGGCCATGGGGGCCTCGGGGCGGATCTGCTGGTAGGCGGTCTCGAAGAGCTCCTCGTTCTGCGCGTTGAGGTCGCGGATGCGGCTGTAGAGTCCGGAGCGCCGGTAGCTCTCAATGCGCGCAAGCAGTTCGCCGAGCTGACGGTCGCCGGTCAGATCCTGGCAGGCGAGTCCGATCCCGGCCGGTGAGAGATCCACCCGGCGCAGCAGCTGCCGGGCCGCCTCGCTGCGCCGGGCCTGGCCGCTGAGACTGGCCACGTGCAGGTCACGGCTGGCCAGGACCAGGTCGCCGAGGTGGTCGATGGTGCTGGAGACATCCGCTTGGGCGCGTTCCTGAGCCGGCCCCCAGGTGCTGTCGTAGACGATCTTGGCGAGCAGGCCGATCAGCCCGGAGAGGATGGTGAACGTGGTGAAGTAGATCAGCAGCTGCGTGTGGGGTGGATGACCGTAGGCCACCCAGTAGCCGCCGGTCAGTCCCAGACCGGTGACCGGGCCGGCGGTCCAGGCCAGACCGAGCAGCGAGCGGGAGATGCGCACGCGACGCACGGCCCGGGACCATTGCTCCAGGCGCTCGTTGGCCTCCCGGTCCAGGGAGACACCGCTCGCGGGAGCGGCGTCAGTGACGCCTTCCGCAGACCCTTTCCTCCAGCGC
This sequence comes from Ectothiorhodospiraceae bacterium, assembly GCA_003552345.1. Classification (GTDB taxonomy): domain Bacteria; phylum Pseudomonadota; class Gammaproteobacteria; order Nitrococcales; family Halorhodospiraceae; genus Halorhodospira. The sequence continues at coordinate 1,351 of PULM01000010.1, read as the reverse complement.
AGCAACGACACCGGGCCCGCTTAGCGGAACTTCCGCTCGTACTCTTCGACCAGCGGCTTGGCCAGATCCGTGGGGATGGCGTAGCTGATGCCGCTCGGCTCGCGCACGGCCGCCTCACGCCCGCCCTGGACGAACACCCTGTTGAGGACGGCATAGACCTGCCCGCTGCCGATCTCGTAGACCGGGCTGCCGCTGTTGCCTGGATAGGCGGTGCCATCGAGCTGGAAGACCATCGGCGGTTGTTCGCGGCGCAGGCGGGCGACCTGGCCGGGATCGAGCTGGTCATCCCGTTGTGCGGGGAGGGCCAGCGGGGTGCGGGCCGAGATGATCGCGGTGTGCGTCACGGGGTAGAAGCCGATGACCATGCCGATGGGGAACCCGGTGTAGGCCACTTGGTTGCCGGGGCGCAGATCGTCCGGGTTGCCCAGGCTCAGCGCCGGCAGCGGATCGCCGTCGATGCGCAGGATGGCAAGATCGTGGGTGCGTGAGCGGGCCACCGGCTCCGCGGCGCGGACCTCGGGCGAGCCGGCCTCGCCGACGAGCACGATCAGCCGTTCCCGCCGCTCCTCATCCAGGGCCTCCGGAAGCACGTGGTGGTTGGTCAGCACCGCCCTGCCATCGGCGATGACAAACCCCGTGCCACGGAAGTCGACCCGCGGGCTGCGGGTTGGCGAGTGGGTGCCGACCCCCACCACCGACGGGGTGATGCGCTCGATGGTATCGGCCAGTTCTTCCGAGGCGTGGGCGGGTAAGCCCGTGGCGGGGCCGAGTAATAGCGCGCCCGCGAGGGCGAGCAGCCAGCGGTGGAGGCGGGGGGGTCGCGTCATCCAGGTTGACTCCAGAGAAGGGGGTGGTGGCGCGCCTCCAGATCGGCGCCAGGCTCCTGATTGGGGGTAAGGATAACACCCAGATCGCAGGATGCGCCCGCCTGCTACGCTAAGGATAGCCTGGATACCGCCCCCTTGAGCCTCCTGCGAAGAGACCCGCACATGCCCCCGCCCATCCGGTTGCGCCTCGGTGTCCTTTTCGGTGACCCCAGCCTGCCCTACGCCTACGGCCCCTACGGACGGATCGGCATCGAGGAGCTGGCGGCGGCGGAGGAGGCCAAGCGAGTGCTGGCGGCCCTGCCCGGATTGAGCCTGCGCGTTTTCGATGACCACGAGCGGCTGATCGATGATCTGCGTGACCATCCGCCGGACCTGGCGGTGAACTTCTGCGACAACGGTTACCGCAACCGCCTGGAACTCGAGGCCAGCATCCCGGCACTGCTGGAGATGCTCGCCATCCCCTACACCGGGACCACGGCTACGGCCATGGGGCTGGGGCGGGACAAGGGGGCGGTGCGCGCCCT
>PULM01000136.1 GCA_003552345.1 Ectothiorhodospiraceae bacterium | reverse complement strand
GGCGGTCACCGGCATGATGACCTTGGAGATCGGTCCGGCCTTGAGATGCTCGTCGTTGTCGGAAGAAGCCATGATCAGATCGTCTCTCCGGCGTGGGTCAACGCCGCCGCGCCTTTACGAGTGCGCGGCGGCTCCCTGATCGACCCCGGAGGCGGTCTGCTTACCCTCTTCCCGTGCCCGGTGGGCCTCCAGCGCCTCGGCCAGGATCCGCGCCGCCTCGTCGCCATCCGGGATGACCCGGAGGGTCGGCTCGGGGGGGCTCAGCCGCCAGGGCCGAACGTGGGGCCAAAATAGCAGAAAACGGATCTTCTCGCCCTCGTCCAGACGCAGCGAGACGTCACTGCTTCCATCCCGGTGCTCGGCCAGATGCGCCGCCTCGATCCGATCGAAGGGCAGATTGACGGTCGTCGGCAGCGCGGCCCCGATGCGCATCACCACCCGTCGGTTGGTGATGGTATAGAGGGCCGTAGTGGCCATCCACCGTGCCAATGCCATCAGCAGGCCTACTGCCACGGCGCCGATGAGCAGCTGATTGAGGGCGTAACCGCCCGCGGCCACGACGCCCTCACCTTGGATCAGCGCATCCGCGGCGAACCACGTGCCGACGATGAGGAAATAGGCGGCCACCTTGCGGACGTGAAGCGCCCGCTTGGCGAGCGACCACCAAGCGGGCTTTCCCTGCCACAGGATCTCTTCCCCATCCGGGAGCTCCTCAGGGAGCCCCGGGATGGGTTCGAACTCGTGCGTCCTCAAAGGAACGGCTCCGTGCGGCCAGGCACCGCGTACAGGACGCCACCGCCGAAGTAGCCGGTGATGAAGTCCTCTTCCTGCGGCGAGATGCGATCCGCCTCACGCAGACGCGGCACGTCCGTGAACTGCTGCCCGGTGATGGCATTGACACGGACCTTCTTGTCGTAGCCCACACGCGCGAAGTTGATCGGCAGAAGGACCCGATCGCCGCTGGAGCCAACGCCGGAGAGATCCATCTCCAGGTACATCGGGCGCAGCTCGCCCCGATCGACCCAGATGTCGACGATCTTGCCGGCGACCTTGCCGTCGCAGCCCAGCACCTCGTAGCCACGCGGATCGGGGTCGATCTCCGGCCAGAAACGGGAGACCTCGCGGCTCATGCCCACCTCGAACTCGGTGGCCACGCGCAGCGGGCAGATCTTCTGGTTGCCAGCGTGGGTGACCTCCGGCTCGTCCTCACGCTTGGCCCAGGCAGCAGGACCGAGGCCATCGACCATCGGGTTGCCGGTGGGCTCCAGCGGGGCGCCGTCCCAGGGTGCGGTGGGGCGGGCACGCAGCTGCGTGTTGAGCTCGTAGTCGGTCTTCTCGGCACGCGGCACCTGGATGGTGCGGCCGTCGGCCAGCTTGAAGGTCTTCGGACTCGGCGGAGCCGGGAAGCCGAGCTTCTTCTCCGGGGTCCGGTTGCAGTTCTCGTTGGCCTCCGCCTGCAGCGGATACCCCTCCCGCTTGTCTTCCAGCCGGAGGTAGAAGATCAAGCCGGCCAGAAAGAGCCAGAACGCGTACAGCGTCATCTGAGCTACGTTCATGTAGTCAGTAAGAGCGCCAGTTCCTTCCATAACGAACCTCCACTCGAATGGGCCTTACCGATTCAACGGCGTGGCCTGTACGAGACGACGATGACGTTTGCCTACCCCTGCCACGCTTGGCGCGCCAAGGGCCCATGGTGCGACCGCGGTCGCTAGTAACCCGACTCGTTGGACGTTGCTGTCGACGGCGATACGCTCCTCCCCCCCTCTCTTGCAAACCGCGCCAGCGGCCATGCCGCGACGACCATGGCGAGCAGGAGCACGATCTCTACCGAGTAGACCACGCTGTACCCTGCCGCCGGGTGCAGGAACAGCTCCGGCAACTGCCCGGCCTGCGCCACTGCCGGGACCAGATCCGAGATCCCGGCGCCGGCGGCCAGTGCAGCGCCGAGCACGGTCGCCTGCACTGCCCCCCATGCACCGATGGCGATCCCGCTTTGTTCGCGCGTCGCCATCGACATGGTTGCGGCGAGCGTCCCGACATAGAACAGAGCCCCTCCGACCCCGATCACGACCTGGCCGATGCGAAAGACCGTCGGCGAGTCCAGGGGCGCCGAGACGATCACCAGCGAAAACGCCAGCACGCCAACCAGGGCACCGATGGTGGCCACACCGTAGGCGTTGATCCCGCGCTCCAGGGCCATCTTGGCGAACCCGAAGCCGATGAGCATGCCAATCGCCCACAGGCCGGTCAGCAGTGTGGTCCCAGCCACCTCGAGACCCAGGACCGCGGCCCCGTAGGGCTCGATGATGATGTCCTGCATCCCGAAGCCGGCGGCACCGATCCCGATGACCACCAGGAGACGAACCACCGGTCCCCTCTCCAGGAAACTGTGCCACGACTCGCGAAGCGGTGGACGCGGTCGATCGACGCGGCTGCGCTCCGGATCCCTGGGTTCCTGGCGCCACAGGGCGAACACGTTCAGCGCCCAGATCACCAGGGCCGCGCCCTGCAGTACCTGAACGAGACGCTCGTGGCTGAAATCGGAGAGCAGCACATAGAAGACGCCCGTGGAGATCACCATGCCGACGAGCAGCATGACGTACATGACGCCCACCACCTGCGGCAGTTTGCCCTCGGGCGCGAGATCGTTGGTCAGCGCCAGCCCCGTTGTCTGCGTGATATGCACGCCGAGACCGGCGAGGAAGAACGCCAGCGCTGCCCCCAGAGAGGCCAGGAACGGGGCGTCGGCGCCGTACTCGGCCTGCACCAACAGACCGAACGGCATCACCGCCAGGCCACCGAACATCAGCAGCGTACCGATCCACAGGTAAGGCACCCGCCGCCAGCCCAGCGCCGAGCGCCGGTGGTCCGAACGGTGCCCGATGAGCAGGCGCAGCGGCGCGAACAGGATCGGCAGCGCGATCACCGCGCCGAGCAGGGACGCGGCAATGCCCAGCTCGTAGATCATCACGCGGTTGAGCGTGCCGGTGAACATGACGTAGATCATGCCCACGGTGACCTGGAACAGGGACAGACGCAGGATCTGCGTCATGGGCAGTTCCCGGGTCCCGACGTCGGCGAAGGGAACGGCCAGGCGGCGCAGGCGCGCCTTTAAGGGAGACGCGGTATCCGTCATGGTCGCTGCAGCTCTAGTGCCTGTGAAATGTAGAAGCCACGCCCGATCTTGCGCGTACGGCCCACCTGCCAGGCGCTGCCGAGCCGCCGATCATCGGCTATGGCGCGGCGCAGACGCCGCTCGGCCACCGGCTCGATGGCCGGTGAGCGGTCCCCCTGCGGGAAGAGCTTGCCAACGGCGTGCATGGTCGCCAGCAGCGGTGTCCGCGGCGCGAAGGTGAACACCATCTGCCGCCGGGTCCGCTCGGCCAACCCGGCCAGTGCTGCCACCGCATCTGCGCACGGATAGTGGATGAGCACATCCATGGAGACGATCCGGTCAAACTCGCCCCAGGCCGGATCAAGCATGTCGCCGACATGATACTCAAGGCGGCCATCGGCCAGGTCCGCCGGCATGCGCTCGTGGGCGATGTCGATGAGGTTCTGCGCGACGTCCACCCCGACCACATGGGCGCCCCGGCAAGCCGCCTCGACGCTCAGCTCCCCGGGGCCACAGCCGGCATCCAGGATGCGCTCACCGGAGAGGTCGGCCGGCAACCAATCGAGCAGGGTCTGACGCATCTCGGCACGGCCGGCGCGCACCGTGGCGCGGACGCCGCTGACCGGGGCATCCGAGGTGAGCCGCTCCCACGCCTTGGTGGCCGTACGATCAAAGTAGGTGGTGACGCGACTGCGGCGCTGTTGATAGGACTCCGTGGGCATCAGTCGAACCCCAGCAGGTCAAAGACCTCGCGGTCCTTCAGCGGCGAGGGATCCAGCGGATCCACCCCCTGCCACAGGGCCGCCGCGAGGCTGAGGTACTCATCGCGCACGCGCTCGAGCTCATCGGACTGTTCATCCAGCTCGAAGAGCGTCGATTTGTGCAACCGACTGCGCCTTACCACATCGTAGTTGGGCACATGGGCCAGGGTCCGCAGACCGATCCGCTCGTTGATCCGGTCGATCTGATCGGTCCGCTCGCTGCGGTTGGCGATGACCCCGCCCAGGCGCACGCGATAGTTCTTCGCCTTGGCCTGGATGGCCCCGGCGATCCGGGTCATGGCGAAGATGGAGTCGAAATCGTTGGCGGTGACGATCAGTGCCTGGTCGGCGTGCTGCAGCGGGGCGGCAAAGCCACCACAGACCACGTCGCCGAGGACATCGAAGATAACCACATCGGTCTCTTCGAGCAGGTGATGCTGCTTGAGCAGCTTCACGGTCTGCCCGACGACATAGCCCCCGCAACCGGTGCCGGCGGGCGGTCCCCCCGCCTCGACACAGAGGACCCCGTTGTAGCCCTCATAGACGTAGTCCTCGGGGCGGAGCTCCTCCATGTGGAAGTCCACCTCTTCGAGGCTGTCGATGACCGTCGGCACCAGGCGCTTGGTCAGGGTGAAAGTCGAGTCGTGCTTGGGGTCACAACCGATCTGTAGCACCCGCTTGCCCAGCTGACTGAAGGCCACGGCCAGGTTGGACGACGTCGTGCTCTTGCCGATGCCACCCTTGCCGTAGACAGCGAAGACCTTGGCCCGGTCCATGCCGCCGGTGGATTCCATGTGGACCTGCGAGCTCCCCTCGCCATCGCCTCGGCCTCCGATCCCGGACACCGGCACCGAGCCATTGCTCATGCGGCCTGCTCCTCCTCGTTGACACCCTCGTAGTAGTCCTCCAGCTCATCGCCGGCGCGGCGCAGGGCCTCGAGCGTCTCCTCATCGGGGTTCCAGTAGTTGCGCTCGTGGGCCTCGAGCAGCCGGTTGGCCAGCTTCGCCGACGCCGCCGGATTGAGCTGCGCCATCCGCTCGCGCATCTCGTCGTCGAGCATGAACGTCTGCGTGAACTGCTGATAGACCCACGGCTGCACCTGGCCGGTGGTCGCCGACCAGCCCATGGTGTTGGTCAGGTGGACCTCGATCTGATGGACCCCCTCGTAACCGTGCTCGAGCAGCCCCTCGTACCATTTGGGGTTGAGCATGCGGGTGCGCGTCTCCAGCGCCACCTGATCGGAGAGCGTCCGCACCTTGCCCTCTCCCCGGGTCTGATCGCCGATGTACACGGGGACGTGCTCGCCACCGCGCGAGCGGGCCACCGCACGGCTGATCCCGCCCAGGGTGTCGAAGTAGTGATCCACCGTGGTGACGCCGAGCTCCACCGACTCCAGGTTCTGGTAGGTCAGCTCGACCCCGGAGAGCATGCTGCCCAGCAGCTCCTCCTGGCGCACCGGCTCACCGCTGCGCCCGTCCGCGTAGCACTTGCGCCGGGTGTAGGTATCCGCCAGCTCGTCTTCGTCGTCCCAAGCCCCCTGATCGATCATCGAGCCGACGTTGGAGCCGTAGGCCCCGTCGGCATTGGAGAAGACCCGCAGTGCGGCGGTCTCGAAGTCGCAGCCGTGCTTCTCCTGATACGCCAGGGCGTTGCGGCGGATCGGGTTCATCTCCAGCGGCTCGTCTTCGGCGGATGCCGCCAGGTGGGCCGCCTCGGCGAGAACCCGGGTCTGCAGCGGCAGCAGATCGCGGAAGATGCCGGAGAGCGTGATCACCACGTCGATGCGCTTGCGGCCGAGCTCCTCGAGGGGGATCAACTCCGCCCCGGCCAGCTTGCCGTAGCTGTCGAAGCGCGGGCGGGCACCGATCAGATAGAGGGCCTGCCCGATGGGCGCGCCCTCGCTCTTCAGGTTGTCGGTTCCCCACAGGACCATGGCAATGGAGTCGGGCAGCTCCTGCCCCTCCTCGCGGTGTTTCTCCAGCAGTCGATCGGCCTGGCGGGCACCATCCTGGACGGCGAAGGCGCTCGGCAGGCGGTAGGGATCGAAGCCGTGCATGTTCCGCCCGGTGGGCAGGATCTGCGGGCTGCGCAGCAGATCGCCACCGGAGACCGGCGGCACGAAACGGGCGTCCAGGGCGTGCACGATGCCCTGCAGCTCCTCGTTCGTGGCCAGCTTCTGCGCGGTGTCCGCCAGGCCTTCAAGGACCTCCTCGGTGACCGCCGGGTCGGAATGCTCCGCCCGGGCCAGCGCCTCGCTCGGCGAGTGGCCGTCGACCAGCGCCTCGACACAGGCCCGCTCCACAGCCACACCGTGGCTGGTCTCGGCCATGGTCACCAGCTGATCGATACGCCCCTCCCGGGACGGCGGCTGCCCGACCACGTGGAGCCCCTCGGGGATGAGGGTGTACTCCATCTCGAGGATGTCCTCACTGAGCCGGGCAATGCGCTGCTCAGCCTCCTCCTCGCTCCACTCGGGCTCGAGTTCGGCGAGATCGACCTCGGCGGCCTGGGCCTGGATCAGGCGAGCCAGCTCGGTGCGCTCGTCCACGTTGTCGGGCGGGGCCGAGCGGTAACGCTCCACCGAGGCCTTGAGTTCGAGCAGGCCCTTGTACAGGCCGGCCTTGCCCACCGGCGGGGTCAGGTAGCTGATCAGTGTGGCCGCCGAGCGGCGCTTGGCGATGGAGCCCTCGGAGGGGTTGTTCGCCGCGTAGAGGTAGTAGTTGGGCAGATCGCCGATGAGCCGATCCGGCCAGCACGCGGCGCTCATCCCACACTGCTTGCCCGGCATGAACTCCAGGGCACCGTGGGTGCCGAAGTGCAGCACCGCGTCGGCACCAAAGTCCTCACGGATGTAGCGGTAGAAGGCCGACATGGCGTGGGTCGGCGTCAGCCCCTTCTCGAAGAGCAGCCGCATCGGGTCGCCCTCGTAGCCGAAGCCCGGCTGCACGCCCACGAAGACGTTACCGAACTGCGCCCCGAGGACGTGAATGGACTGGCCATCGCTTTGCGCCTTGCCCGGCGCCGGCCCCCACTGATCCTCGATCTCCTTGAGGTACGGCTCACGGGCGACGTAATCATCCACCATCACCCGATGGTGCACATTGGCATGGGCCCCGTAGGTGTTTGCGTTGCCCTTGATGATGCGATCGCGCAGGTCGTCCACCGACTCGGGCAGTTCCACCCGGTAGCCCGCATCATCGAGTTCCACCAGCGTGTTGTAGAGCGAAGCGAACACCGAGAGGTAGGCCGCCGAACCGAGGGCGCCGGCCTCGGGCGGGAAGCTGAAGATGACGATGCTCAGCTTGCGCTCGCTGCGCGCGCTGCGCCGCAGCCGGATCAGCCGATCGACGCGCGAGGCGAGCATCGCCGCCCGTTCCGGGTGGGCCTCCATACGGCAGACGCCATCGGAACCAGGCAACGCGGCTCGGCCGCCGAAGACCACCGGCCCGGTGGCCCCGTCGAGTTCGGGGATGGCCACCATCATGGTGGTCTCCACCGGGGTGAGGCCGCGATCGGAGCCCTCCCACTGCTCCAGGGACTGGAACTCCAGCGCCTGGGCGTTCAGATACGGGACATCGAGCTTGCGCAGAAGCCGCTCGGCGGCGCCGGAGTTGTTGTAGGCCGGTCCGCCCACCAACGAAAAGCTCGTCAGCGAGATCACCGCATCGACGCACGCGCGGCCATCCGCCATGAAAAACCGCTCCACGGCGGGGCGGTTGTCCAGCCCACTGGCAAAGGCCGGGATGACCCGGTAGCCGCGACGCTCCAGCGCCTCGATGACGCCGTCGTAGTGGGCCGAGTCGCCGGAGAGCACATAGGAGCGCATAAGCAGCAGGCCGACGGTCCCGCGCGATGCCCCCTCCTCGGGCTCTGGCAGGCCGCTGGGATCGTCGCCGATGCGCCGCTCCATCCGCGGGTGATAGACCCCGACGTCGGGGTACTCGATGGGATCCTGCACCTCCAGCTTGCCGCGCAGTCCGCTGCGCGGCCCCGCCGCATAGCGGTTGACCAGGAAGCGGACCATGTTCTCGACGTTCTCGTCGGAGCTGGCCAGGAAGTACTGCCAGGTCAGGAAATAGGCCCGCACATCCTGGGCCGTGCCGGGGATGAAGCGCAGAATCCGGGGAATGCGCCGCAGCATGGCCGCCTGCTTCTCGCCGGAGCTGCTGTCGTCGTCCTCGTCCTGCGGCTCCGCCTTGCCCTTCTTGCCGCGCAGCTTTTTGAGCAGCGACATGGGGCCGCGGGTGCTGCCGTCCATGGTGAACTTGCCCATGCGGGTGAGCTTCATCACCTCGCCGGCCGACATGATCCCGACCAGCGCATCGCAGTTGTCCCGGCGCGCTTCCAGATCCTGGCGCACCGGCTCGATGTGCTCTTCCATGAAAAGCATGGTGGCGACGATGATGTCTGCCGAGGCAATCCGCTCCCGCGCGCGCTCCAGCGCCGCCGGGTTGTTATTCCAGTCCGATGCGGCGTGGTAGCTGAGCTCCAGGCCGGGGATGTCGCGCTGCAGGGCCGGCCGCGCGCGCTCCACGGCGCCCGCCATGTGACTGTCCAGCGTGATGATGGCGACGCGCACCGGCGTCGGGTCAGCGACTGAAGTGGGCTTTGGCATCGTAGATCGTCTCCACTGTTATTGTCGCAATGCCTCGGTCGGCGGCGAAGCGCTCGGTATTGCGCCGGGCCTTGCCCCGCACGAAGAACGGGATCTTTTTCAGTTCCGCTTCGGCCTCCGGCGTCCAGCACACCGTAGTGCCTTCACCGGCCTCGGCCACGGCGGTGGCCGCTTCAGCCGGCGCCGCCTCCCCAGCCGCCCCGCCCGGGGCTGGCGCGGCGCCGGCCTCCAGGTGGGACGGGGCGTCCGCCGTGAATTCGAAGTCTTCCTTGAACATCCCGAGCAGATGCTCTTCCAGGCCCATCATCAGCGGGTGGACCCAGGTGTCAAAGATGACGTTGGCCCCCTCCAGGCCCATGTTCGGTGCATAGCGCGCCGGGAAGTCCTGGACATGCACCGGCGCGGAGATGACCGCGCAGGGCAGCCCCAGGCGCTTGGCAATGTGCCGCTCCATCTGCGTCCCGAGCACCAGCTCGGGGCTCGCCTCGGCGGCGGCGCGCTCGACTTCCAGGTAGTCGTCGGTGATCAGCGGCTCCACCCCGTACGCCTTGGCTGCCCGCCGCACCTCACGGGCCTCCTCGCGGGCGTAGGTCCCCAGGCCGACGACCTCGAAACCGAGCTCGTCGCGGGCGATTCGCGCGGCGGCCACCGCATGGGTACCATCGCCGAAGATGAACACCCGCTTCCCGGTCAGGTAGTTGGAATCCACCGAGCGGCTGTACCAGGCCATGCGCGCATCGGCCTCGGCCACGGCACGGCTGACATCAAGGCCGGTCACCTCGCCGACCTCGGTGAGGAAGTCGCGGGTCGCCCCAAGCCCCAGCGGTACAGTGGTCACCGTCGGCTGCCCGAAGCGGCGCTGCAGCCAATCACAGGTCGCGCGGGCCACTTCGGGGTAGAGACTGACGTTGAAATCGGCTTGCGGGATCCGGCGCAGATCGGCCGGGCTGGCCCCGAGCGGGGCGACCACGTTCACCTCGACGCCAATCGACTCAAGCAGCCGGGTCACCTCCTGGACATCATCCCGGCAACGGAAGCCGAGCGACGTCGGCCCGAGCAGGTTAGCCCGGGGCGGACGGGGCGCGTCTTCAGGCTGCGCGTCGGCCCCGTGATCGCTCTCGAGCAAACCCCGGACAAGCTGATAGAACGCCTCACTGGCGCCGTAGCCCTCCTTGCGGGAATAGGCCGAGAGCTCCAACCCGATCACCGGAACCGGCAGATCCATGCCCTGCGCGAGGTCTCCGGACTGGTCCTGCAGCAGTTCTGCAGTGCAGGTGTCGCCCACCAGCAGGGCCTCGGGCTGATGGCGCTGGTAGGTGGCGTTCACCGTCTCGCGCACCAGCTCGGCGGTATCGCGCCCTAGATGGCGGGCGTTGAAGGTGGTGTAGGTGACCGGCGGGCGCCCGGGACGGCGCTCGATCATGGTGAAGAGCAGATCGGCGTAGGTGTCGCCCTGCGGGGCGTGGAGGACGCAGTGCACCCCTTTCATCGACGCCGCGATGCGCATCGCGCCGACGTGGGGAGGACCTTCGTAACTCCAGAGCGTCAGCTGCATCCTCTACACCTTCAGCGTCTCGTGGCGGACCAGCGGCCGAGCAAAGAGTTCGGCCAGATCGCCGGCTTGTTCGAAGCCCTGAATGGGCGAGAAGACCAACTCGATGGACCATTTCGTCCGCAGGCCTTCCGCCTCCAGCGGGTTCGCCAACCCCAGTCCGCAGACCGTCAGGTCGGGGCGATCCGCTCGCAGCCGATCCAGCTGCGCATCGACATCCTGCCCTTCGATCAGCCGGATCCCGTCCCCCAGGGCATCGCGCTCGCGGCCGTGGAACTCGCGGTCAAAATACGGCGTCGCCACCTCGACCGGCTGCATACCGCACTCGGCACTGAGAAACCGCGCCAGCGGAAGCTCCAGTTGGGAGTCCGGCAGGAAGGTGATGCGCTTGCCGCTGAGCACCTCCCGCTGGCGTTCCAGCGCGGCCCGCGCACGGGCGATCGGGGCTTCGATGACCGACTCCAGCCGCTCGTCGGGAACCCCGAAGACACCGGCGGCCGCCTGCAGCCACTGCCGCGTGCCCTCAACCCCCAGAGGGTACGGGGCATCGATGCGCTCTGCGCCGCGGCGAATGAGCGCACGAGTCGCCTCTCCGGTGAACGGCTGCGCCTGCAGGACACGGGTCCCCGGCCCGACCGGCGGCAGTTCATCCCCGGTGCGTGGCGGCAGAAAATGGACTGGCCCGATCCCCAGCTGATCGAACAGGCGACGGAACTGGTCTTCGACCACATCGGCCAGCGTGCCAAGGACGATCAGCGAGGGCTCGGCATCGGTGCTCGCCGGCAGTTGCTCGACCAGCGTGGTGAGGAACTGATCTTCCCCCTGGGTGAAGGTCGTCTCCAGCCCGCTGCCCGAGTAGGGCAGCACCCGGACCCGCCCCTGATGCGCCGCTGTCAGCCGCTCGGCGGCCTTGTCCAGATCGAGCTTGATCACCTCCGAGGGACAGGAGCCAACCAGAAACAGGTTGCGAATCTCCGGGCGACGGGCGAGGAGCTCATTGACCACCCGATCCAACTCCTCGTTGCAATCGGCCATGCCAGCCAGATCGCGATCCCCCAGCACGGCAGTGGCGAAGCGGGGTTCGGCGAAGATCATCACCCCGGCGGCCGACTGCAGCAGATGGGCGCAGGTGCGCGATCCGACCACCAGGAAGAAGGCGTCGCGCATCTTGCGGTGCAACCAGACGATGCTGGTCAGCCCGCAGAAAACCTGGCGCTGCCCCTGCTCCTGGGTCAGCCCCGCGCAGGCCCTACCTCCCGGGTGGTTGCCCGTCTCCGTCATTCCGCGCCCTCCGGCGCCGCGGCCCGCATCCGCTCTTCCTGCAGGCGCGCAGCGCGCAGCTTGAGCAGGAACTGCATCGCATTCACGACATAGGCCGCATAGGCGGCCAGCGCAATGAGCATCTGCTGGACCGGGGTGAGGATGTCACCGAACCACACCACGAGATAGGCGGTGTGTAGAACAATAACCCCCATGCTGACCACGTCTTCCCAGAAGAAGGCCGGAGCAAAGAGGTAGTGCCCGAAGACCTCCTTCTCCCAGATCGCCCCGGTTACCATGATCGTATAGAGGATCAGCGTCTTGATGATGATCGACCAGGCCGCCCACTCGAGCAGGTCACCCGTGGCGAGATACCAAAGGACTAGCCCCAGGCTGACCAGAAAGACGATGAACTGGGTCGGTGCCAGGATCCCCTGAACCAGGGTCCAGGGGGATGCGTCCCGGCGGCGACGCTCCTCCTCGGTATACAGACCGGCGGGGGGTGTTTTCACGGAACCCTGATGCTGCATTGCGCTGCATCTCCACTTTCCGGAGTGACTTTCGGCGAATCTAAAGCGCCCCCCGGGGTGTGTCAAGCTGGCTAGACGTGGGCCACGATTGATACAAGCTTTTAATACAGGGCCTTAGCATTCGCGACCCCGAACGGGCAGATCGTCGCAACCCGCCGTCTCGGTCTTGAACTACCCACGCCGTATGCCGTCAATATTGAGAGCGCACCAATTCTCGATGATTTTGGTCTGATTTAAAGATCTTGATTCCCCTGAAAACCTGCACGAAAAGCCCCAGAGGACGGCCGAAGTTGAAATCGATGAGCGCGCCGCAACAGACGCTGAGCGATCTGTCGGCGGAGACGGTCGCTCGGCTGCTCGAGGCCGCTGCCGACATCGCCCTGATCGTGGACAGCCAAGGGACCATCCACGATGTCGCAGTCGGCAGCGATGAGCCCGGCGCCGTCAGCGCGGCGGATTGGACAGGCCGGCCCTGGCGAGAGGTGGTGGGCGCCACCGAGCAGTCGGTCATCGACCGGCTGCTCAGCGATCCGCGCGCGGGGCACCAGGGGGCATCGGTGCAACACATCGACGAGCGCGGCACCCCGATCCCGGTCCGCTACCGCGTAATCCCGCTGGACGGCCCGTGGCGGGTGGCTCTGGGGCGGGATATGCGACCCTGCGCCGCACTGCGTCAACAACCGCGGGAGCACAACCGCCTGCGCTCCATCGAGCAGACCACGGCACTGGTCGGTCAGGTCCCGCTGCGCGATCTGGTCCGCGAGGCGACCGACCTGATCGAGCGCATGTGCATCGAGACCGCACTCAACATCACCCACGATAACCGGGCCTCGGCCGCGGAGTTGCTTGGCCTCAGCCGCCAGAGCCTCTATTCCAAACTGCGCCGCCACGGCCTGATGACCTCCCACAACGACGCCGATTGACCCCTGCCGCGCACCCTTGACCCGCCCCGCGCGCCGCTCTAGCTTGAGCCCCCTGCCGTCGAGCGAGCGAGGCCCGCCATGCATCCAGCCACTGCACAGCCCCCCCCTCTGCCCGACCCAGCACCGCGGGATCTGTGTACCGATTGCGGCGTCTCGCGCAGTTCCGATCCCAAGCGCTGCGGCCGCGCCTGCCAGTTCATCCGCCCCGATTACGCGGCGATGGAGCAGCGCATCCACGGCCGCGCCCGTGACCCGCAGCGCCCGGATGAGCTCCACTTTGGGCCCTTCCGGCAGATGTATCAGGCCGCCCTGCGCGAGCCGCGCTCCGGGGCGCAGTGGACCGGGATCACCACCCGCCTGGCCGAGCGGCTGCTGGAGAGCGACCGCGTCGACGCGGTCCTGACCGTCACCGGCGCCGCCGACGATCCGTGGCACCCCCAACCAGCACTGGTCACCGATCCGGCGCAGCTGGCCGATTGCCGCGGCATGCGCATGGGTTACGCCCCGCTGCTTGCCCTGCTGGAGCCGGCCATGGCGAAAGGCTATCGGCGGCTGGGCGTGGTCGCCCTGCCGTGTCAGACCTACCCGCTACGGGCCCTTGAGCAGGAGCTGGGGCTTGAGCGGCTGGAGATCATTGGCACCCCGTGCTCCGACAACACGACCACGGCGCACTTCCACCGCTTCCTGGAATTGCTGACGCCGACCCCCGAGCAGGTCACCTACCTGGAGTTCCGGGCCGACTATCACGTCGAGCTGCGTTTTCGCGGCGACGGCAAGCGCGAGATCCCCTTCCTGCAACTGCCCATCGCGCAGCTGCCCGCCGATTTCTGGCCGCTGACCTGCCGGACCTGCGTCGATTACACCAACGCCCTGGCGGACATCACCGTGGGGTACATGGCCGGCCGGGGGGAGCAATGGATCCTGGTCCGCAATCCGCGCGGGGAGGCGATGCTCGAGCTGCTCGGCGATGAGGTTCGGCTGCGCCCGCCACGCTCCGCCGGCAAGCGCGCCGGACCGGTCCAGGGGTTCATCGACAACACCGAACGCGCGGCGGGCGGTATGCCGACCCGGGGCATGCCCAACTGGCTGCGACCGATCGTTGGCCGACTCATGCCGTACGTCGGCCCGCGCGGGCTGGAGCTGGCAAGGGCGCGCCTGGAGATGAAGGCCGCCGAGACCCTCATCCACCTCCACCACAAGGCACCCCGGCGCGCCCGGGCCATGGTGCCCGAGCACGTCTACCGACTGGTGGAGGGCTATCGGATCGACGGCCTGGAGCGCCCCGAGCCGCGGCGGCGCCGGGCCCGAGGCAGGACCTTTGGGTCAGGCGGGGTCGATTAGCAGGGCGTAGCGCAGGGCCTCGGCGTACTCCCGGGCCGTCGCCTTCTCGCCGTTTTTCTCGCGCTCCAGGGCCCGGTCCACGTGGGCCTTGGCGATCACCGACAGACTGTTCAGCCCCACCGGCCCCACCGCCTCGACGTAGCGGGTCAGAAACTGCCGCGACTGAAGCCGCTCGGTCTCGGCACTGATCGCCTTGACCCAGAACATCTTGCGCAGGCCGACCAGTACGAAGACCGCGGCCGGCAGCGCGATGGCGAGGATCATCACCGCCAGCGTCTGCTCCGCACCGGGCAGCAGGTCGCGCTGGATACCAATGAAGTAGGCGATCACGCCGACGATCGCCGCCAGCGGGAAGCTGATCCCGGCAGAGAGCCAGGTCGTCTTGCTGAGCTCCTTGAGCAACCGCTTGCGCTCCTCGAGGATCTCGTTGGTCATGCTGCGCTCCTTCCTCTGAAAGTGGGATGGGCAGGCCGCCGTCAGCGCTCCACCGACGGCAATCCGGACAGCGCCATGGCCGCCTCGAGCTGGCTACCGCCGAGGTCGCTGAGGTTGCCCGCGAGATAATCGGTGTAGGCCTGCATGTCGAAATTGCCGTGGCCGCAGAGATTGAACAGGATCGCCTTCGACTCGCCACGTTCGCGACAGGCCTGCGCCTCGTCAATGACCGCCCGGACCGCATGGTTCGCCTCCGGCGCCGGGATGATCCCCTCGGCCCGGGCGAACTGCAGCCCGGCGGCGAAGCAATCCAGCTGGTCATAGGCCCGCGCGCTGAGGTAGCCGAGATCCATCAGGTGACTGATCTGCGGAGCCATACCGTGGTAGCGCAGCCCACCGGCGTGGAAGCCCGGCGGCATGAAACCGGACCCAAGGGTGTGCATCTTGGTCAGCGGCGTCAACTGCGCGGAATCACCGTAATCGTAGGCGAACCGCCCCCGGGTCAGCGTCGGGCAGGCCAGGGGCTCTACGGCGATGGCCTCGACGCTCGGGCCACCACGCATGGCCGCACCCAGGAAGGGGAAGACGATGCCCGCGAAGTTGCTGCCTCCCCCGGTACAGGCGATGACGGTGTCCGGGTAGTCATCGGCCATGGCCAACTGCTCCATAGCCTCGAGCCCGGTAACCGTCTGGTGCAGCAGCACGTGGTTGAGCACGCTGCCCAGCGCGTATTTGGTGTCGTCCCGCTGCGCGGCCAATTCCACCGCCTCACCAATGGCGATGCCCAGGCTGCCGGTGCTATCCGGGTCCTCGGCCAGCACCGAGCGGCCGAACGCCGTCTCCTGGCTCGGGCTGGCGATGCACCGCGCCCCGAAGCTCTCCATGAACGCACGCCGGTAAGGCTTCTGCCGATAGCTGACGCCGACCATGAAGACCTCGATGTCGAGGCCGAACATGGCCCCGGCCAGGGAGAGCGAGGAGCCCCACTGACCGGCCCCGGTCTCGGTGGTGATGCGGCGCACGCCTTCAGCATGGTTGTAGAACGCCTGAGGAATGGCCGTATTCGGCTTATGGCTGCCCGCCGGACTCACCCCCTCGTACTTGTAATAGATCCGGGCCGGGGTCTGGAGTGCCTCCTCCAGGCGGCGGGCGCGGTACAGCGGGGCCGGTCGCCACTGTCGATAGACATCGCGGACCGGTTCGGGGATCTCGATCTCGCGCTCGGTGCTCAGCTCCTGCTCGATCACGCCACGGGGGAACAGCGGCGCCAGGTCGTCCGCAGAGACCGGCTGCCGGGTGGCCGGATGGAGCACCGGCGCCAGGGGCGTGGGCAGGTCCGCACTGATGTTGTACCAAGTGCGCGGAATCCGCGCCTCGTCGAGCACATACTTGACCGTCTCACTCATGATTGGCTCTCGCACTGGCCCAGATCGGAACGCCGGCTATGGTAGCCGCGCCCGCCCGTCAGGGAAAGCTGACAGGCCGCGACAAGGCGCCACCGAACACGCAGCGCTTGCCATCAGCACCATAAGAAGGTATTGGTTAGGGGCATTCTGCCGCAGCTACGGAAGGCGCGAGGCGATGGTGACCGATCAGCAGACCCTCCTCGAGGTCGCCCAGGCCACGACTGCCATCGGCGGCTGGATGCTCGACCGCTCCTCCCAAACGATCCACCTCTCCACCGAGACGCGGCGCCTCCTCGAACTACCCCCGGACCGCCCCCTGAACCTGCGCACCGGCCTCAGTCTCTACCCGCCGGAGCACCGGGCCACGGTTGCCCAGGCGACCCACGCCGCCCTCCACCACGCCCGCCCGTTCCAGGTCGATGTCGACATCCACACCACCAGCGGCCGGCGGCTGCACGTCCGCAAGCTGGGCAAGCCGCTGATGGATGATTACGGCAACATCCTGGGGCTGCGCGGGGCGCTGCAGGACCTGACCGACATCAAGACCGCCGAACGCCAGGCGCGGCGCCTGTCCCAACGCCTGGAGACCACCCTGGAGAGCATCACCGATGCCTTCTTCCTGGTCGATCCGGCCTGGCGTTTCACCTTCCTCAACCGAGAGGCGGAGCGTCAGCTCAACTGCCGGCGCGAGCAGCTCCTCGGCCGTGTGGCCTGGGAAGTCTTCCCCGAGGCGGTGGGCACGGCCTTTGAGGAGCACTACCGCCGCGCCATGACCCGCGGTGAACCGACGGTCTTCGAGGCGTACTTTGCACCGGTACAGACCTGGTTCGAAGCCCGGGCATTCCCCTCCGAGGAGGGACTGGCGGTCTACTTCCGCAACATCACCCCGCGCAAGCAGGCCGAGGCGGAGATGGCCCGACTCAACGAGGAACTCCATCAGGCGCGGGGGCGCGCTGAACAGGCCAACCAGGCCAAATCGGAGTTCCTCGCCGCCATGAGCCATGAGCTGCGCACCCCGCTGAACGCCATCACCGGCTTCGCTCAGTTGCTGCGCAACAACCGATCTGCCGCCCCCGCGGACCATGACCACCACCTCCAACAGATCCTCTCGGCCGGCTGGCACCTGCGCGATCTCATCGGCGACGTCATCGACTTCGCCCAGATCGAGGCCGGACAACTGGCCGTGCGCGCCGAGCCGCTGGATGCCGATGGGCTGATCCGCAATAGCGCGGCAATGATCGATGATCAGGCGCGGCGCCAGGGGATTGTCGTAGAGTGCGCCCACGAGGCCGGACCGGCCCCGTGGGTGCGGGCGGACCCGGTCCGCAGCCGGCAGATCTTGCTCAACCTGCTCTCCAACGCCGTCAAGTACAACCGGCCACAGGGCGCCGTGACGGTCTCCTGCTCCGCCGCCGGGCAAGAAGTGCACATCGATGTGGCCGACACCGGCCACGGCATCCCGCACGCCCGCCGCGAGTGCCTTTTCGAGCCGTTCGAGCGGCTCGGGCGCGAGGCCGGGACCATCCAGGGCAGCGGCATCGGGCTGTCGCTATCGCAGCGACTGGCCCGGATGATGGGCGGCGACCTGAACCTGCTCGTCAGCACCCCGGGCCACGGGACCAAGATGCGGCTGACCCTGCCCCGCCACCTTGAAAACCCATCGGCAGCCACCCCGGAGCCACCGGTGCGCCTGAATGAGGCGGCACCCGCCGCACCCATGCGGATCTGCTACATCGAGGACAACGAGCTGAACATGATGGTCGTCCGCGGCCTCATCCACCGTAAACCGGACGTGGAGCTGGACGAGGCCTGGACCGGCGCCGAGGGACTGGCACAGATCCGCCAGCAGCCGCCCGATCTCGTCCTGCTCGATATGCACCTGCCGGATATGCACGGCCGCGAGGTCCTGCGCCCCCTGCGTGCCGACCCGAACCTGCGCCATCTTCCGGTGGTGGCATTGAGTGCCGACGCGGTCAACGAGAGCCTGGAGACCACCGATGGCACCCTGGACGGCTACCTGCTCAAGCCGTTCCGACTCGCCGACCTGGACGCGCTGATCGCTCGGTTCGCGCCGCCGCCACGGCCGGGAGCCGCCGCACAGACCCTGTAAACCTCACTCGGCCGGCGCGACGCCGTGCTCGACGCGCTCAAGCGCATCCGCCTCGAAGCCCAGGTCATCGGCCCGCTCCACCAACCGAGTGAGGACCTCCTCATCCAGTTCCGGCTCCCGGGAGAGGATCCACAGGTATCCGCGCGTCGGCCCGGAGACCATCGCCCACTCATACGCCTCCTTATCCAGGGCGATGACGTGATAACCGCCACGGATGGGCCAGGTGAAGGTCACCGTCAGACTGGCGCGCTCCGGGTCGCCCTGGAAGCGGGCCGTGCCCTCAATCTCGCGCCACTCTCCGTCCTCGGGGTCGAAGCCACGATTGCGCACGCCAACGCGCCCATCGTCACGGATCCAATACTCGGCGCTGACATCGGTCAGTCCCCGCTCGAAGCGATGATCGAGGCGTTTGATCGAGTACCACTGCCCGGTGTAACGCTCGGCCTCGAAGCCCTCCACCGGCTCCACGCCCGAGGGCACCCCGGTGCAGCCGGTCACCGTCACCACCACCAGCAGCAGTGCGGGCGCCGCAATCCCGCGCCGGACGGCTGCCCCGGGTCTCCCGGCCAGACTGAGCATGGCCAACCTCCTCTTAACGGACAAAACCCGGGTCATGGTGTCACAGGCAGCGCCTACCCGATGAACTTCTGGCCCCGATCCGTCATCCTACGAGAGAGGAGCACAGACACAGGGGACGATCACGACCATGGAAAGCGACCACCCCCAGCCCGACACCGCGGCGCAGTCATCGCCGCGTTACGTGGTCCTCGGTGCCAGCGGCTACATCGGCTCGCACCTTGTCCCCGAGCTTTTGCGCGCCGGCTGCTGCGTGCGAGCGGTTGCCCGTAACCGCGAGGTGCTCGAGGCCCGCGGCTGGGAAGGGGCCGAGCTGGTGGCCGCCGACGCCCTGAAACCGGAGACCCTGGTACCGGCCCTGCGCGATGCGGACGTGGCCTATTACCTGGTGCACTCCATGGGGGCCGGCAAGAGCTTCGGGACCCTGGACGTCGAGGCGGCCCGCAACTTCGCGGCCGCCGCTGCAGAGGCCGGCGTACGCCGCATCGTCTATCTGGGCGGCCTAGTGCCAGAGTCGGCCAGTTCGGCCCACATCCTCTCCCGCCGCCAGACCGGCGACACCCTGCGCGAGGGCTCGGTGCCGGTGACCGAACTGCGGGCTGGCATCATCGTCGGCCCCGGCTCGGCGGCGTTTGAGGTCATGCGCGATCTGGTGCTCCACCTCCCGCTGATGGTCACGCCGCGTTGGGTCTTCGCCCAGTCACCGCCAATAGCCCTGCAGGACCTCCTCGAGTACCTGCGCCGGGCACCGCAGTGCGACGAGACCGCCGACGCCATCCTCGATGTGGCCGGCCCGGAACACCTGACCTACGCACAGATGATGCGCATCCTGGCCGAGGAGGCCGGACACCGCCCGCCCACGGTCATCCCGGTGCCACTGCTGACCCCGAAGCTCTCCTCCTACTGGCTGCGCCTGGTCACCGCCGTCCCCACCCCGATCGCCCGGGCCCTGATCGATGGGTTGCGCGAGGACTACCGGGCTGATGACAGCGAGATCCGCCGCCTCGTCCCACAGGAGTTGCATGACTTCCGCAGCGCGGTACGCGATGTCTTCCGCGCCGAGCGGGAGCGAGATGTCGCCGCGCGCTGGACCGAAGGCGCCTTCATGTTCCGCAACTACCGGCTCGACTACAGTTACTACGCCAAGAAGGCGCAGGGGTCGACTGTCACCACGGCCTCCCCCGAAGCGGTCTGGCCAATCGTCACCGCCATTGGTGGCGAGAACCGCTACTACTACGCCAATGCGCTGTGGAAGATCCGCGAGACCCTCGACTGGTTGGTAGGCGGTCCGGGCCGAAACTATGGACGACGCGACCCGGCCGAGTTACGCGTGGGCGATATGATCGACTCGTGGCGGGTGATCGGCCTGGAACCGGAACGCCGGCTCACCCTGTGGTTCGGGATGCGCGCCCCCGGCTCCGGCGTACTGGAGATCGAACTCACGCCGCAAGCCGAGGGCGGTACCGAGATCACCGTAGCCAACCACTGGCATCCGGCCGGGGTCTGGGGCCTGCTCTACTGGTACGCGCTGGCCCCGGCTCACTCCCTGGTGTTCTCGGGGCTGGCACGCTCCATCGCCCGCCGGGCCGAGGCCTCGTCCACCGCGTCGGGATCGCACTCGGCGACCCCCGGCTCGGACTGAGCCTCGGCGCTCTGGGCCAACAGGGCGCCGCCCACCACGGCCAGACCCGCCACCAACAGGGCCGGCTCCGGCTCGGTGAACCCGGTGGCCACCAGCAGGATCGCCGAGATCACCGGCACCAGATAGGTCAGCACACCGAGCAGACCGGTGGGGCCCTTGCGCAGGGCAAACCCCCAGGTCATGAAGGCGATGCCGTAGGGCCCGATTCCGATCAGGGCGGCCGCCAGCCAGTCCGTGCCCGTGGGCACACCAATCCCCTCGCCGAAGAGCAGCTGGAGCACCACCGCGATCAGCGCTGCTTGGGCGAACATGCGCGCATACCCGCGGAACGGGACGGTGCCCGCCTGGGTCAGGTACACGGAGAACGCGGCCCAGGCACAGCCGCTGATCACCCCGAAGATGTAGGCCACCAGCGGGGTTTCGGCGCCTTCCGGCGCATCGCCCAGGATCAGCGGCGCCACACCGACAAACGCCACTCCCATGCCGATCAGCACGCGGGGCTGCACACCGCGCCCGGCAAGCCAATTGGCCACCAGCACGAAGACCACCGGCCACAGATAGGTGACCAGGGTCACCCGCGCCGGCTCACCCCAGGCCAGCGCCGCGAAATAGAGGTAAAGCGCCACGACCAGCGAGAGTACGCCGCCGAGCCAATAGCTCAGATCCGGGTCAGGCATTCGGCTGTGCGGCTCACGCACCAGAATCGCCGAAAACCAGGCGACTGCGGCGGCTGCGGCCAGAGCCACCACTGTCGTCATCATGGCCGACAAATCGGTAAGTTGGCGCAACAGCGGCAGGCTGCCCCAAAGGCTTACCGAGAAAACGCCAGCCACAAGACCCGAAAGCAGCGTACGGTTCAGCAACGCATGGCCTCCTCTAACTTTTTGATGGGTTTGAACGGGCCGCGTAATATAGGGACCAGGCCTCGATCTTCCAAACGAATCTTCGTAATCACTCGATCACGATTCGCGATAGCCCATGAAGACACGCATCCTCGATCTGACGCTGCTCCAGACCTTCGTCGCGGTCGTTGAGCAGGGTGGCTTCACAGCCGCCGGCGAGCAGCTCCACCTCGCCCAATCCACTGTTAGTGCGCACATTACGCGCCTGGAGGCCATGACCGGGCACCGCCTGTTGCGCCGCGATCAGCGCAAGCTGGCGACCACGGCCAAGGGCGAGCGGCTGCTCGCCCATGCACGCCGGCTATTGCAGCAAAATGCCCTCGCCTGGCAGGAGCTCCAGGAGGAGCGGATGGGGGGACGAGTCCGGCTGGGGATCCCCGATGACTACATCATGTTCCTGCCGGAGAGCCTGAGCGACTTCGAGACCCGCTACCCCGGCATCGAGCTGGAGGTCAGCGGCGGTCTGAGCGTCGACCTGATCGAGCAGGTCCAGTCCGGTCAGCTGGACCTGGCCGTGGTGACCCGCCAGCCGAAGAGCCCGGGCGGCGAAGTCCTGCGTCGTGAACGCCTGGTCTGGGCCACCGCTGCGGACCACACCGCCGAAGAACGCGAGCCACTGCCGCTGGCCCTCTCCCGGCAGGGGGTGTGCACGTTCCGCGAGCAGGCCATTGAGGCCCTCGAGGCGGCCGACCACCCCTGGCGCATTGCCTATACCAGCACCAGCCTGGCCGGACTGCGTGCGGCGGTGCGCTCCGGGCTTGCCGTCACCGTACTGACGCCCTCGATGCTCGACCCGGACCTGCGCCCCCTGGGGCCGGATAGCGGCCTGCCGGATCTGCCGAGCATCGAACTGGCCCTCCACCGCAGCGCCGGGCGCCCCAGTGAGCCGGCCCGCCAGCTGTTCAATACCCTTCAGGAGCGGCTCGGCAATGTCAGCCACGGCTGACCCGGCGGGTCAGCAAAACTGATCCATCGGATGCAGAAAAACGCGCCAACTGCTTGCAGCCGCAGACACCGGCAAGTAGGTTAATGCCGCGCTGCTAGCGGATTGCTCCGCACGAAGCCCCGGGCGCCCTCGCCCCCCGCACCGGAGCGGACAACGGAAAGGACTGGCTTATGAGACGCAACGAAGAGATTATCGAAGCCCTACGGATCTACACCCACCGCCGGATCCCGCTGCTTTGGGGCAGCCTCCTGGCGATCCTCCTGGTGGCGCACCTGGTCACCGCCTACCTGGTGGAACAGCTCTGGAGCGAGCACCTCGCCGTGACGCCCTGGGTCGGCATTGCGGCTGTGCTCATCGGCCTCGCCTTTTTCCTTTACGAGAAGCTCGGCAACAAGCTGCGCGCTGCTGAGTTCGAGTTCCAGCGCACGGCCCTCGGCTACTGGGATTACGAGCGCGGCTACCAGCAGTGCGAACGCATCCGGCAGGCAGCGCTGGTCGGCTTTCTCGGCGTGGCGGTGCTCTACTGCGGCTTTCTCTTTGCCCAGTTCTGTGCGACGGCGGAGGACGCCGGGCGCATGG
>PULM01000129.1 GCA_003552345.1 Ectothiorhodospiraceae bacterium | reverse complement strand
CTGGTGGGGCCTTTGCCGGCGGATACGGCCTTCACGCCGCGCTCGCTGGAGGGGGCCGATGCGGTGCTGGCCATGTACCACGACCAGGGTCTGCCGGTGCTCAAACACGCCGGCTTTGGCCGGGCGGTGAACGTCACCCTGGGGCTGCCCATCGTGCGCACGTCGGTGGATCACGGCACGGCCCTGGAGCTGGCCGGGACGGGGCGGGCGGACGGCGGCAGCCTGCAGGCGGCCATCGAGCTGGCCGTCGAGCTGGCGCAGCGCCGCCAGCACCGGCCACACTGACCCCCCGCCGCCGCAGGGCGGGGCAAGCGGGCCTACACGAGATCGCTCCGAGGGGGCGGGGGCGCCGGGGTGAACCGGGGGCAGTGAGCGCACCGAGCATCGCAGGGCGGGCAGGGGGTCAGCGCGAACCTTCCTGGTTCGCGCTGATCAGCGAGGTTTTGTCCGAGCGGCGCGCAGCGCCGCGAGTTAAGCGAGCGGCCCTGCCCGCACGAGAAGCGCAGGGGACCTCGCCGCAGGCGAGGCGCGCTCGTCCGCCCCCGGTTCACCCCGGGGCCCCCGCCCTCCTCAGAGCAAGCACCGTCAGTCAGTACGATTCCCTCTCACCGCCCTGCGGCGGTCTCGGGCGCGACTCGGGCGCGACTCGCGCGGCATCGGCCAGGCGCACGAAGGCCTCCACCGAAAGCGTCTCCGCCCGCGCCCCGGGATCGACCCCGGCTGCCTCGAACGCCGCCTCCGCGACCCGCCCCTTGAGGCTATTGCGCAGCGTCTTGCGCCGCCCGGCGAAGGCCGCCGTCACCACCTCCTGCAGCCACGCCTCGTCCTGGGCCGGCGCCGGCAGCAGACGATGGGGGACGAGACGGACGAAGGACGACATCACCTTCGGCGCCGGGAAGAACGCCCCGGCCGGCACGTTGAAGCAGCGCTCCACCCGGCAGCGGTACTGCACCATCACCGACAGCCGCCCCCGGGTCCGGCTCCCCGGCGGCGCCACCATCCGGTCCACCACCTCCCGCTGGAGGAGCAGGTGCAGATCCTCGATGGTGTCCGCGGCGGCGAGCAGGTGAAACAGGATCGGTGTTGAGACGTTGTAGGGCAGATTCCCCACCACGCGCAGCCGCCCCTGGGCCGGAGCCAGCCCGGCCGGATCCAGCTCCAGGGCGTCGCCCTCGATCACCGTCAGCGCGGGGCCGAAACGCTCGCGCAACCGGGGCGCCAGGTCGCGGTCGAGTTCCACCGCCGTCAGGCTGCCCAGGCGCTCGAGCAACGGCTCGGTCAGTGCCCCCTCGCCGGGGCCGATCTCCAGCAGCGTCTGCCCCTGCCGCGGGGCGATCGCCGTCACCATGCGCTGGATGACCGACGGATCGCGCAGGAAGTTCTGCCCGAACCGCTTGCGCGGGCGATGACTCAAGCCAGCCGCTCCCGGGCCGCGCGGGCCTGGGCACGGACCTGCTCCGGCGCCGTGCCGCCGATGTGGGAACGCGCCGCCACCGAGCCGTCGAGGGTCAGGACCGCAAAGACGTCGTCGCCGATGGCCGCAGAGAACTGCCGCAGCTCCTCGAGGCTGAGCTCGGCCAGGTCTCGGTCAGCCTCCGTGGCGTAGCGCACGGCACGGCCGACCACCTCGTGGGCATCACGGAAGGCCAGCCCCTGACGGACCAGATAGTCAGCCAGATCGGTGGCGGTGGCGAACCCCGCCCGCGCCGCCTCGCGGCAGCGCTCGCGGTTGACGCTCAGCGCCGGGACCATGTCGGCGAAGGCGGTCAGCGCATCGCGAGCCGTGTCCACGGCATCGAACAGCGGCTCCTTGTCCTCCTGGTTGTCGCGATTGTAGGCCAGCGGCTGGCCCTTCATCAGGGTCAGCAGCTGCACCAGGCTGCCCTGGGCTCGGGCGGCCTTGCCGCGCACCAGCTCCGCCACATCGGGGGTCTTCTTCTGCGGCATAATCGATGAGCCGGTGCAGAAGCGATCCGGCAGCTCGACGAAACCGAACTGCTGCGAGGTCCACAGCACCAGCTCCTCGGCCATGCGCGAGAGGTGCACCAGGATCAGGCTGGCGTCGGCACAGAACTCGATGGCGAAGTCGCGGTCACTGACCGAGTCCAGGGAGTTGCGCGTCGGTGCGTCGAAGCCCAGCTCGCGGGCAGTCGCCTCGCGGTCGATGGGGAACGAGGTCCCGGCCAGTGCGGCGGCGCCCAGGGGGCACTGGTTGAGCCGGCGACGGCAGTCGGCCAGCCGGTCGCGATCGCGCTCAAGCATCTCGTACCAGGCCAGCATGTGGTGGCCGAAGGTGACCGGCTGCGCCACCTGCAGGTGCGTGAAGCCGGGCATGATGGTGTCGGCCTCGCGCTCGGCCAGCTCAACCAGGCCGTGCTGAAAGCGCGCAAGCTCGGCGCGGATGGTGTCGATGGCCTCGCGCAGGAACAGACGCACGTCGGTGGCGATCTGGTCGTTGCGCGAACGGCCGGTGTGGAGCTTCTTGCCGGCCTCACCGATGCGCTGGGTCAGCCGGTGCTCGATGTTCATGTGGACATCCTCGAGCTGCGGCGACCAAGGGAAGCGCTCCTCGATCACCTCCTGGCGGATCTCGGCCAGGCCCTGAAGGATGGCGTCGCGCTCGGCCTCGGTCAGCACGCCGCGCTCGGCGAGCATGCGGGCATGCGCCTCGGAGCCCTGGATATCCTGCAGGGCGAGGCGGGCATCGAACTGCACCGAGGCCGAGAACCGCTCGACGAAGGCGTCGGTCGCCTCGGTGAATCGTCCGGTCCACAGCTGCTGGCCGGGGGCTGCGTCATTCTGGCTCATAGCGGGTGCTCACGATCGCTTTTCAGTGGGCGGAAAGGGTCTCGAGCCGGTCGTCCCGCCCGACGGGGGCGCCGGCGCGGTGGCCATTGTAGTGCCGAGCGGCCATCGCGCGCGCCCCCTGAGGCGTCCTGATCGGCGACAACAGGTTGAAAACGGGACGGCATTGCGACGACACTCTAGCCTGTTTTTCCCTGAGTCTAACCAGTCAGGATGGACCGTAATGGCCGCTGAATCCCTGCGAATCGCCACCCGTCGTTCCCAGCTTGCCATGTGGCAGGCCGAGCACATCGCCGCCGAGCTCCAGCGCCTGCACCCGGGCCTGGAGGTGGAGCTGGTGCCCATGTCCACCCGTGGCGACGAGATCCTCGACCAGCCGCTGGCGCGCATCGGCGGCAAGGGCCTGTTCATGAAGGAGCTCGAGGACGGCATGCTGCGCGGCGACGCCGATCTGGCCGTGCACTCGATGAAGGACATCCCCTGGCGACTGCCCGATGGCTTCGCCCTGGCCGCCGTCTCGGACCGGGCCGACCCGCGCGACGCCTTCGTCTCCAATCATTACGCGGATCTCGATGAGCTGCCCCACGGCGCCCGCGTCGGCACGGCCAGCCTGCGTCGCCAGTGCCAGATCATGGACCGCCGTCCCGACCTGCACATCGAGGTCCTGCGCGGCAACGTCCAGACCCGGCTGCGTAAGCTCGACGACGGGATCTACGACGCCATCATCCTGGCCGCCTCCGGGCTCGACCGCCTGGAGCTGACGCACCGCATCGCCGGGCGCCTGACGCCGGAGCAGAGCCTGCCGGCCGTCGGCCAGGGCGCGCTCGGCATCGAGTGCCGGGAGGGCGATGAGCGGGTCATGAAGCTCGTCGCGGGCCTCAACCACGAACCCACCCGCATCCGCATCAGTGCCGAGCGCGGCATGAACGCCCGGCTTGAGGGCAGCTGCCAGGTCCCGATCGGTGGTTACGCCGAGCTCGACGGGGACGAGGTCCATCTGCGTGGCCTGGTGGGCGCCATCGACGGCAGCGAGGTCATCCGCGGTGAGATCCGCGGCCCGGCCACCGAGGCCGAGCAGCTGGGCCGCCAGCTCGGTGACGACCTGCTCGCCCGCGGTGCCGATCGTATCCTCAAGGCCGTCGCCGAGCAGCAATGAGCCGGCCCCTCGACGGTACCGGCGTCGTTGTCACCCGGCCGTCCCACCAGGCCGATGGTCTGGTCCGCGCGCTGGAAGGGGCCGGCGCGGGGGTGTGGCGGTTCCCGACCCTGGAGATTGCCGCCGAGCCGGACGACGACACCCGCCTCCAGGCGGCGCACCAGGCCGCCTCTGCCGACTGGCTGGTCTTCGTCAGCCAGAACGCCGTCGAACACGGGCTGCCCCGCATCCGCGCCGCCGGCGGCCCGGCCGGCCACGCGCGCTGCGCCACCGTCGGCCGGGGCACGGCCGAGGCACTTCGTCGCAACGGCGTCGACGAGGTGCTCTATCCCCGCCACGGCGCCACCAGCGAGGATCTGCTGGCAGAAACGGAGCTTGGCAGAATCAACTCGGGCCGTGTCATGATAGTCCGCGGAGTCGGGGGCCGGCCGCACCTGGCCGAGACGCTCCGCGCGCGTGGCGCCGAGGTCGGTTTTCTGGAAGTCTATCGACGCATCCGGCCATCCGCCGACCCCGCCCCGCTCCTTGCGGCCGCCGAGGCTGATCAGATCCAGGTCGTCATCGCCACCAGCGGCGAGGTCCTGGACAACTTCCTGGGGCTGGTCGGGGATCGCGGTCGGCGGTGGCTTGCCCGATCCGGTGTCGTCGTCATCGGAGAGCGGGTCGGCGCCATGGCAAGCCCCCACGCCGGACATGTCGAGATCGCGGCAACCGCGGCGGAAGAAGAGCTCACGGCGGCCACCGCACGCGCCGCCAGAGCCGTGGCAGAGATCAGGAGTAGGCGAAGATGAGCAACCCGAACCGTCCGGAGGACCGGAATCGCCCGGAGGATCCAAACCGCGGCGCGCAGAGTCCCTCCGACCCGCGCAGTGCCGATACCCCGCGTCGCGGGGACGCCCGCCCCGGACAGCCCGCGCAGCCGCCGGGCACCAGCACCGGCGCCAGTGGGAGCAGCCAGGAAAACGCCGGCGGTGGCGATCGCTCCGCTGAGCGCCAGGAGAGCCCGGGCGAGGCCGGCAGTTCCGCTCAAGGGCGCACCGGGAGCACCGCCGAAGCGGGCAACGACAAGAAGCCCGATGACAAGAAGGAAGCGGGTGGGGCCGAGTCCTCAAGCAAGGAGGGCAAGGCGGACAAGGACAGCCAATCGGCCAAGGGCTCCGGTACCGACGCCTCAGGCTCCGGCGGCAGCGGCGGCGACGGTGGCGGCGGCAGCCGACTGAGCTCCACCCCCGAGCCGCGCAGTCGCTTCAGCATCTGGTTCGTCATGGTCCTGCTCGGCGGCGGCGCCGGAGCCGCCGGCGTCTACGGCTACCAACTCTACGAGGAGCTGCTGGCCGCCCAACAGGAACTCGACGAACGCGTCGCCGCCCAGGAGGAGCGCGATGCGGAGCTCGACGAGACCCTCGAGAAGGCCCGCGAGCAGGCGGAGGCCGCCGCGCGCCTGGAGGAGTACCTGGAGGACTTCGACACCCTCAGCGCGGACGTTGCCGCCGCCAAACAGGCCAGCGACGACACCGCCGAGAGCCTGAGCTCACTCGAATCCCGCGTCGACGAGCTGACCGCCCGCCTCGATGAGCTGGGCGAAGGCGAAGGGGCCGACGAGGCCGCCCTGGAGGATCTCGACAGCCGCCTGAGTGAGCGCATGGACGAGATCGAAACCCGCCTGGAGGAGCGGCTCGACGAGCTGGCTGCCGCCCAGGAGGGCATGGGCGAGGACATGGAGCGCCTCGGCGCGCGCAGCGAGCAGGAGGAAGAGGGCTGGCTGAAGGCCGAGGCCGGCTACCTAGCCCAGCTCGCCATCCACCGCGCGCGCCACCACCACGACGTGGACTCCGCGCTGGCCGCCCTGCGCAGCGCCGATGGCCTGCTCGCCGAACTCGGTGGCGAGAGCATCCCGGAGCGTCAGGCCATCCGTGAGGCCATCGATACCCTGCTGGATTACTCCGGTCCGGATATCGGTGGCATCCGCGAGCGCATCACTGCGCGCATGGACGAGATCGACGAGCTCGCGCTCACCGGCGAGCCTGGGGAAGGCGTAGCCCCGGACCTGCCGGAGATCGACGAGGCCGAGGAGGGCTGGCAGCGAGCCCTGAGCCGCGCCTGGACGCGCCTGCGCGAGGGCCTCGGCGAGCTGGTCCGGGTGCAGCATGAGGAGGAGGTTGAAGAGCTGCTGACCCCGGAGCAGCAATACTTCCTGCGCGAGGGGCTGCGCCTGCAGCTGGAGAGCGTCCTGCTGGCGCTGCACAGCGGCGACGAGGAGAGCTACCGCGACGGGCTCGAGCGGGCCGCGAGCTGGCTGGAGCGTCGCTTCGACGCCGATGACGAGCGCGTCGCCGAGGCCAGGCAGGAGCTGCTCGACCTGGCCGAAAAGCCGATCCGGCACGACCTGCCGGATATCGAACCCCTCCTT
Source organism: Ectothiorhodospiraceae bacterium (assembly GCA_003552345.1). Taxonomy (GTDB): domain Bacteria; phylum Pseudomonadota; class Gammaproteobacteria; order Nitrococcales; family Halorhodospiraceae; genus Halorhodospira. The sequence goes on along the minus strand of PULM01000129.1, from coordinate 16,870 downwards.
GAGCCAGTGAAGCCGTTCTGACATGCGCCGCCTGTTCATCTATCTACTGATCCTGGCCGGTGCCGTACTCACGGCGCTGTATTTCAACCAGCAGGAGGGCTACGTGATGCTCTCCGTCGGGCCGTGGCGGCTGGAGATGAGCCTGCTCTTCTCCGCCGTGGTCCTCGGGCTCCTGGTCCTGCTGCTCTACCTGCTCCTGGCAGGGCTGGCACGACTGTGGAGCATGCCCCGCCGGCTGCGCAGCTGGCAGGGTCAGCGCCGGCAGGAGTCGGCCCGTACCGAACTCACCTCGGGCCTGCTGCGCTTCGCCGAGGGCGATTACGACGCCGCGGAGAAGCAGCTGGTGCACAGCGCCCGGCGCAGCGAGGCCCCGCTGGTCAACTACCTGACCGCGGCGATAGCCGCCCAGCGCCGGGGTGCCCGGGAGGTGCGCGACGGTTACCTGACCACCGCCGAGAAGAGTGGCCCCGACGCCAATCTGGCGGTCCGGTTGCTGCAGGCCCAGCTGCAGGCCGAGTCCGGCCAGTGGGAAGAGGCTCAGGCCAGCGTGGCGGCGGTGCTCGACAAGGAACCGAAGCACCGCCGGGCCCTGGAGCTGATGGTCGGCTGCTGTCGGGCCCTGGGCGACTGGGAGCGCCTGGAGCCCCTGCTCTCACGCATCGACCGCCAGAGCATACTGCCGAAGAACGAGCTCCTCGAGCTCAATCGCTGGGTGGCCCGCGAGCGCCTGGCCCAGGCATCCGGCGAGGACCCCCAGGCCCTGCAGGAGGCGTGGCAGGACCTGAGCCGCGGCCTGCGCAAGGATCCCGAAGTGCTTTGCGCCTACGTGGACGGCCTGATTGCCGTCGGTGAGGTGCAGAGCGCCGAGGAGCTGATCCAGAAGCAGCTGGGCAAGGAGTGGAATCCGGAGCTGCTCCAGCGTTACGCCCGGCTGCCGGCGGACAGCACCGAGGCCTATGCCGCGCGCCTGGAAAGGGTCGAGGCATGGATCCAGGCCCACCGGGACGAACCCAAGGCCCTCTATGCCGCGGGCATCCTCGCCCTGCAGGCTGAGCAGTGGGAGCGGGCCCGGGACTACCTGCAGGCCGCCGTGGACCAAACCGCGCGCCCGGAGTACCTGCGTACCCTCGGCTCCCTGCAGGAGCACATGGGGGACTACGACGGGGCCCGGGCCACCTACCGGCTGGCCATGGACCTCTCCGAGGCCGGCAGCGACGCCCTCCCCGGTCTGCCGGGTCCGGCAGGGGCCGGCCGTGGGGCAGCGCCGCCGGAGCTCACCGGGGACGACCCGCACGCGCCGACCGATTACGCGGCCGATGGGGATAGCGACGGGGGGCGCCCTCGCAGCGACTAGCCCCAAGGGCCGCAGCCGGGAAAGGAAAAGGCCCCGGGCCGATGATCGGCCCGGGGCCTTTTTTTGATGCCCGCCTTGCGCGGGCCTGCCACCGGCAAGCCCGCGCCGCGGACCGCGTCTACTCCCGGGTATCCGCTGCCCCGGTCATCTGCGCCTCGACCACCGACAGGGCGGTGAGGTTGACGATGGCCCGAACCGTCGAAGACGGCGTCAGCAGGTGGGCCGGCTTGGCGGTGCCGAGCAGGATCGGCCCTACGGAGACACTGTCGGTGGTGGCCTTGAGCAGGTTGAACGAGATGTTGGCGGCGTCCAGCCCGGGCATGATCAGCAGGTTCGCCTCGCCCTCGAGCTGTGCATCGGGGAAGATGCGCCGCCGGACCTCCTCGGAGATCGCCGCATCGCCGTGCATCTCGCCCTCGACCTCAAGCGCCGGATCCCGATCCTGGATCAGCTCCAGGGCGTGGCGCATCTTCTCCGCCGAGGGCTGTGACGAGGTCCCGAAGTTCGAGTGCGAGAGCAGGGCCACCTTCGGCGTCGTGCCGAAACGGCGCACCTCGTCGGCGGCCAGCAGGGTCATCTCGGCGATCTCATGGGCGTTGGGGTCCTGGTTGACGTAGGTGTCGGCCAGGAAGAAGGTCCCCTTGGGCATGATCAGCACGTTCATCGCCGCCAGGTTCCGTACCCCGCGACGGCGGCCGATGACATCCTGCACGTGCTGCATCTGGCGCTGGTAACGCCCCTCGATGCCACCGACCAGGGCGTCGGCATCGCCCAGGTGGACCATCAGCGCGCCGATGACGGTATTGCGCGTGCGCACCACCGTCCGCGCCCGGGCCGGCGTCACCCCGCGCCGCGCCATGATCTGATAGTACGCCTGCCAATAGTCGCGGTAGCGCGGATCGCCCTCCGGGTCGACCAGCTCGAAGTCCTCGTCGATCTGCACGCGCAGGCCGAGCTGTCGCAGCCGCTTCTCCACCACGCGGCGGCGACCGACCACGATGGGCCGGGCCAGCTGCTCATCGACGACCAGTTGCACGGCGCGCAGGATGCGCTCCTCCTCGCCGTCGGTGTAGACCACCCGCTTGGGCTGCTCGCGGGCGCGCTCGAAGATCGGTTTCATGACCAGCCCGGACTGGAAGACATACTGCTGCAGCTGCAGCCGGTACGCCTCCATGTCGGCAATCGGCCGACTCGCCACGCCGCTTTCCATGGCGGCATGGGCCACCGCCGGGGCCACGCGGCTGATAAGCCGCGGATCGAACGGCTTGGGGATCAGGTAGTCGGGCCCGAAGCTCCACGGCCGCCCGCCGTAGGCCGCCACCACCTCCTCGGAGGACTCCTCGGTGGCCAGATCGGCGATGGCCTCCACCGCGGCGATCTTCATCTCCTCGTTGATCGCACTGGCCCCCACATCTAGCGCCCCGCGGAAGATGAACGGGAAACAGAGGACGTTGTTCACCTGGTTGGGGTAATCCGAACGGCCAGTGGCGATCACCGCATCGGGACGGGCCTCGCGCGCCTCCTCGGGGGAGATCTCGGGGACCGGGTTGGCCAGGGCCATGATGATCGGCTGATCGGCCATCAGGTTGACCATCTCGGCGTTGAGCACGCCCGGCGCCGACAGGCCGAGGAAGATGTCGGCCCCCTCGATCGCCTCGCGCAGGCTCCGCGACGCCGTCTCCCGGGCGTAGCCCTCCTTGCGCGGGTCCATGTACTCCTTGCGACCCTTGTAGACCACACCCTTGCGGTCGGTGACAGTGATCTGCTCCTTGGGCAGGCCCATGGCGACCAGCAGATCGAGGCAGGCGATGGCCGCCGCCCCGGCGCCGGAGCAGACCAGGGTGACGTCCTCCAGGCGCTTGCCCACCACGCGCAGGCCATTGCGGATGGCCGCAGCGGTGATGATGGCGGTCCCGTGCTGATCGTCGTGGAAGACCGGGATGTTCATTCGGCGCTTGAGGGCTTCCTCGATCTCGAAACACTCCGGCGCCTTGATGTCCTCCAGGTTGATGCCCCCGAAGGTTGGCTCCAGGGCAGCGACGATGTCGACGAAGCGTTCGGCGTCCGGCTCATCGACCTCGATGTCGAAGACATCGATCCCGGCGAACTTCTTGAACAGGACGCCCTTGCCCTCCATCACCGGTTTCGACGCCAGCGGGCCGATGTTGCCCAGGCCAAGGACGGCCGAGCCGTTGGTGATCACCGCCACCAGGTTGCCCCGGGTGGTCACGGTGGCCGCCTCGCGTGGGTCGTTGACGATGGCCTCGCAGGCCGAGGCGACGCCGGGCGAGTACGCCAGGGCCAGGTCACGCTGGTTGGCCAGCGGCTTGCTGGGGATGACCTCGATCTTGCCGGGGGTCGGCTGCCGGTGGTATTCGAGCGCGGCTTCTTTGAAGTCGTCGGACATATAAATTCCCTTGGGTATTGGACCGCACCAGTATAGGGCGCGCTTCATGCTTGCTTCCAGGGTGGCGGGACCTACCCGGGCGGATACACCCGCGCCAGGAAACGCTCCACGGCGTCCCCGAAGGCCTGGGGCTGCTCGGCGTGGAGCCAGTGCCCGGCCCCCTCCAGGGCGGCGTACTCGGCTGCCGGAAAGGACGCCGCCACGGCCTCCTGGTGCAGGGCCGGATCGAAGTAATCCGAGGCGGTGCCGTAGAGAAAGAGCGCGGGGCCGGGGTAGATCCCGGGCAGCTCCGGGAACCCCTGGATGTCCGGGACCGCCTCGGCCAGCAGCTGCAGCGGGATCCGCCAGCGGTAGCCTCCACCATCGGCCGGCAGCAGGTTGGTCAACAGGAACTGGCGGACCGCCGGCGAGGCGATGGATGCCGACAGGGCCGCATCCACCTCGCGCCGGCTGCCCGCCCCGGCCACATCGACCTCCTGCAGCGCGGCGATCAGGGTGCGGTGGCCGTGCTGGTAGGTCACCGGTGCGATATCGGCAGCGATCAGTGCAGCCACCCGCTCCGGCCGGCTCAGGGCGAGGGTCATGGCCACCTTGCCGCCCATCGAATGGCCGAGCACCGCCACCTGGCCGATCCCTTCCCGGTCGAGCAGTACCTCCACATCGGCGGCCAGGGTTGGGTAGTCCATGCCCGGCCGGTGCGGGGATCGACCGTGGTTGCGCAGATCCGGGGCCAGCACCCGGTAGCCCCGGGCAAACCGACGTGTGAAGCGATTGAGGTTGCCGCTGCTGCCGTAAAGCCCGTGGAGCAGCAGCAGGGGCGGGCCTTCACCGCGGGTGGTCAGGGAGAGTTGCACCGGTTCGCTCATGGGACCTCGCAGGGTTCAGGATTAGCAGAGGCGCCGGGCGTCGCCGACCTGGACCAGGGCCTTGAGCTCCTGGACCGCCACCGCCAGGACCGCAGGGCCCGGCGCCGGGCCCTGCTCGATCTCGGCGAGCACGCCGCGCAGGCGCTCCACCGCCGCACGCCGCTGCCCGAGGAAGTCGTCGACGGCGGCTGGGTCGGCACCACGGGAGGCCACCAGCTGGGCCGTCAGCCCGCGCAGCTGCAGATCGTAATCGGTCACCAGCCCCTCGCGGAATCGCACCTGCCAGCCGTCCGCGGCCTCCAGGCGCTCCAGGCGGCGGCGCAGACCATCGAGCCCCAGGCGTTCGACCAGGGTGAAGTGGCTCGCCGCGATGGCCAGCACGTCGGCTCCGGTGGCCTCGGCCACCTTCACCCAGTCCAGTGCGGGATAAAGCTCGGGTAGCGCCGCCAACCGCCGGGCCAGCACGCTGGGCAGGCCGGCCCGCTCCAGCCGCTGGGTGGCCGCCGCCAGATCGCCGGCCCGGGCCGGGGGGAGGAGCTCCTGCAGGTGCTCGCCCAGGCGTTGCAGGCACGGCTGCACCCGCGCGATCGCGGCCACGCCACCCCCCTCGCCGTCGCCCAGCCCGGCACCCAGATTGCGCAGCAACCAGAGTGTGGCGTGCTCCTGCAGTTCGCGCACCTCCTGCAGCAGCCCGGTGACAACGGCGTGGTCCACCTCAGCCACCCGCGCCTCGATCCCATCCCAGGCGGCATCGAGGCCGAACATCGCCTCGGCGACGAACCACGCCCGCACCACCTCCGCCACCTCGCAGCCGGAGCGCGCGGCGAGCCGCGCGCAGAAGGTCTCGCCCGTGCGGTTGACCACGCGGTTGGCGGCGGCGGTGGCCACCAGCTCACGGCGCAGGCGATGGCCGCGGATGCGCTCGGGGTAGCGCTCGCCGAGTACCGCGGGGAAGTATTCGAACAGCAGCGGCTCCAGGAACGACTCGGCGGGCAGCGTGGTGGCGCGCAGCTCGCGCTGGACGACGATCTTGGCGTAGGCCAGGAGCACGGCCAGTTCCGGGCGCAGCAGCCCGGCGCCGCGGACCGCCCGCTCGGCCAGCGCCTCGTCGTCCGGCAGCCCCTCCAGGGCCCGGTCGAGGATGCCGTCGCGCTCGAGCCGGCGCATCAGTTCGGCGTGCTCCTCGAGCCGCGCCGGGGCCTCGGCCTCGGCCAGGCTCAGGGCGCCGGCCTGGGCGCGGCAGGCCTCCAGGACCAGCTCCGCAACCTCGTCGGTCATCTCCGCCAGCAGCGCATCCCGGTGCCGGCCGGTCAGCTCGCCGTCATCGCGTGCTCCATTGAGCAGGATCTTGATGTTGACCTCGTAGTCGGAGCAGGCCACACCACCGACGTTGTCGATGGCATCGGTGTTGATGCGCCCGCCGGCGGCGGCGTACTCGATCCGCGCCGCCTGCGTGAAGCCCAGGTTGCCGCCCTCTCCCACAACCCGGCAGCGCAACTGCCGGGCGTCGATGCGCACGGCGTCGGTGGCCTTGTCGCCGACCTCGGCATGGCTCTGCCCCTGGGCCTTGACGTAGGTGCAGATGCCGCCGTTCCAGAGCAGGTCCACGGGGGCGCGCAGCACCGCCTGGATCAGCTGATCCGGGGTCAGCTCGGCATTCTCGATGCCCAGCGCCCGACACGCCTCGGCGGAGAGGGTCACCATCTTCGCGCTGCGCGGATAGATCCCGCCCCCGGCCGAGAGCTGCTGCCGGTCGTAGTCCGCCCAGCTGGACCCCTCGAGGGCAAACAGCCGCCGACGCTCGGCGTAGGAGCGACCCGCATCCGGCTGCGGGTCGATGAAGATGTGGCGGTGATCGAAAGCGGCCACCAGACGGATCTGCTCGGAGCAGAGCATGCCGTTGCCGAAAACGTCGCCGGACATATCGCCGATGCCGACCACGGTCAGCGGCTCCCGCTGGATATCGCGGCCCAGCTCGCGGAAATGCCGACGCACCGACTCCCACGCCCCGCGGGCGGTGATGCCTATGGCCTTGTGGTCGTAGCCGGCCGAGCCGCCCGAGGCGAAGGCGTCGTCGAGCCAGAAGCCGTGGGTGGCGGCAACGCCGTTGGCCAGATCGGAGAATGTGGCCGTCCCCTTGTCCGCGGCGACCACCAGGTAGGGGTCGTCGCCGTCGTGGCGAAGCACGCCCGATGGCGCTACGGCAACGCCCTCGCGCAGGTTGTCGGTGACCTGGAGCAGCGCATCGATGTAGGCCCGGTAGGCCCAGCGCACCGCCTCGCGCTGGGCCGCCGGCGCACCGGGCAGATCCTTGACCACGAAGCCGCCCTTGGCCCCCACCGGTACGATGGCGGCGTTCTTGACCATCTGCGCCTTCATCAGCCCCAGCACTTCACTGCGGAAATCCTCGCGCCGCGTCGACCAGCGCAGCCCGCCGCGGGCCACCTCGCCGCCGCGCAGGTGCACCCCTTCAAAGGCGGGGGCGTAGACGAAGATCTCCGCCCAGGGCACCGGCCGCGGCAGATCCGGGATACTGGCCGGGCGCAGTTTCAGCGCCAGAGGGGTGCCCGCGGCGGCGGCGAAGTGATTGGTCCGGGCGGTGGCCTCCAGCGCTGCCAGCAACTGGCGCAGGATCCGGTCCTGGTCGGGACTCGCCACCTCGTGCAGCGCCTCGCGGATGGCCGCGGCCTCGCCGGCGGCGCGCTCGGCATCGGCGCGCTGCGGATCGAAGCGCGCATGAAACAGCGCCAGCAGCAATGCCGCGATGCGCGGATGGGCGGCCAGGGTCTCGGCCATGTACGCCTGCGAGAAGGTGCTGCCGATCTGGCGCAGATAGCGGGCGTAGGCGCGCAGCACCGCCACCTCGGGCCACTCGAGGCCGGCGGCCAGGACCAGGCGATTGAAGCCGTCGCTCTCGGCCGCCTGCGACCAGATCGCGGCAAAAGCGTCGCGGAATCGACCAGCCACCGACTGGGCATCGAAATCACCCTCGTCCTCCCAATAGAGGCCGAAGTCGTGGATCCAGCAGACCGGGACGCCGCTGGCGGCGACCTCGAAAGGCTGCTCGTCGACCACCCGCAGACCCATGTGCTCGAGCACCGGCAGTGCGTCGGAGAGGCTGGCCGGGCGGGCCCCGTGGAAGAGCTTGAGGCGCAGCGTCCCGGCACCGGCCTCCACCGGCTGGTAGAGGACCATCTGTGGCCCCTCCCCCCGGTGCACCCGTTCAACGCGCTCCACGTCCTGTGCCGCCACCCGGGCCGGGACCACCTCCTGGTAGGCCAGCGCGAAGGCGTCGGCATAGCGCCGTGCCAGGCGGCTGCCCTGCTCCTCGCCGAATCGCTCCTGCAGGGCCTCCTGCAGCGCATCCGTCCAGGAGCGGACCGCCTCCGCCAGGCGCCGCTCCAGGGCGTGCAGATCGACGTCGGGAATGCCGCGCCCGGGCAGGGGCAGGATGAAGCGGATCCGCGCCAGCAGCGACTCCCCCAACTGGACGCTGAAATCGCTATGCGGCGCCCCCAGGGCGCGCTCGAGGCATGCCTGGATGCGTCGCCGATTGGCCGTGTCGTAGCGCTCCCGGGGGACGTAGACCAGGCAGGAGGCAAAACGTTGCCAGGGGTCGTAGCGCACCAGCAGACGCACCCGGGGGCGTTCGCGCAGATGGAGCACGGCCCGGGCGATGCGCTCGAGCTCATCCACCTCGATCTGGAAGAGCTCGTCCCGCGGGTAGGTCTCGAGGATGTTGAGCAGTGCCTTGCCGGCGTGGCTCTCGGACGGGTAACCGGCACGCCGCAGGATCGTGGCCACCTTGCGGCGCAACAGCGGGATCTCCTGGGCACTGCGGTAGTAGGCGGCGGAGGTGTAGAGCCCCAGGAAACGGTGCTCGCCGATCACCCGCCCCTGGGCGTCGAAGCGCTTGACGCCGATATAATCCATCGGCCCGGGCCGGTGCACCGGCGAGCGCGCGTTGGTCTGGGTCAGGATCAGCGGCTCGGGCTCCAGGGCACGCGCCTGCCCCTCCGGCGCCAGGGCGGCGAAACGCAGCGAGACCTCCGCCGGGGCATGGCGCAGGATGCCCAAGGCGCCGTCGGGCTCCGCCATCAGGCACAGACCGTCCTGCTCCTCGCAAAGGCGGTAGGCCCGGTAGCCGATGAAGGTGAAGTGGTGCTCGGCCGCCCAGCGCAGGAAGGCGTCCACCTCGGCCCGCTCCGCGGCCGCGATGCCGGGGGGCGGCGACGACTGGAGCTCATCGGCGGCGGCCAGCAGCTGGCTGCGCATGGGGCGCCAGTCGTCGACCACGGTGGCCACCCGATCGAGCACTTCCTGGAGCCGGCGCTGCAGCTCGGCCAGTTCCTCGGCGGCGGTGCGCCGGTCCACCTCGAAGTGCATGAAGGCCGTCAGGGGCGCGTCCGCCGCGTCCACCGGCGCCACCCCCGCGCCCGACTCCATCCGCTCGACGGCCAGCACCGGATGGAACAGACGATGGATGGCAAGCCCCTGCTCCTGCAGGGCCATGGTCACCGAATCGATCAGGAAGGCACGGTCGTCGACCACCAGATCGACCACCGTGTGGCGGCTCTCCCAGCCGTGCTGCTCGGGGTCCGGGTTGTAGACGTGGATCGCCGGCTGCCCCGGGGGCCGGCGCCCGGCCAGACGCCAGTGGGCGACGGCGGCGCCGAACAGATCCGTGGGGGCGCGATCCTCCAGGTCCTCGGCCGCGACGCGGGCGTAATAACGGGTCAGGAAGCGCGCCAGCTGCTCTGCCTGGGGCGCGGGCCAGCCCCTGCCGATCAGGTCGGTGAGCCCCTGCCGCGGATCGTTGTCGTCCTGCACACCGTCATTGCCCTCAGCCATGGCCTGCCCCCCCCCCCTGTTTGCCGGCGCCCCGGGCTCACCGGGACCTGCCCTCCACTGTAGGCAGTCGGGGGGCGATGGGGCCAGGCAGGCGGTTGCTACACCTTGACCTGGGCGGCGGCCGCCTCCAGGGCACGGCACAGCGGCCCGGGTAGCCGATGGCGGGGCTCGTAGCTCTCGAGCAGGTTCTTGACCGACAGCCCCAGGGCGACATCGCCCTCAACGCTGAGCCGGCGGCGAAAGAAGAGCATGTCCGGGTCGGCGGCGCCACCGGCCAACGCCAGGAAGGCGGCGGCGTCACCACGGATGGTCACGTCCGCCCCGGCGGGATCCGCGGTGGCCAGCCGTCCATCGCGCAGGGTGAAGCCGTAGGCAAGCCGGGCGTCGGTGACCTCCAGGGCGAGGGTCCGGTCGACGAGGATCTCCAGCTCGCCATCGGCCAGCGCATCCGCCAGGACCTGCTGCAGCAGCGCCGGGACCACGGCGGCGTTCACCGGGCCGGGGACAAAGCGCAGCGGCGCCAGCAGCAGCGGCAGGGCCTGATCGAGTTGCGGTCTTTTCATCGGTCTTACTCCGCCATCCCCGCTTCGGGGGCCTTTCGGGTGTGTCCAGCGCCCCCCCACCAATAGCCGTCGCACTGCTGCGCCGGCTCCGGCTCGTGCAGCGTCACCGGCTCGCCGGCGATGGCGGAGCGGAACGCGGCCACCACCTCGTCCATGGCGCCGGGTCGCGGCGACAGGCGGACGGCGGTGACGCCCATCTGCTGCATGTCCGCAATCGCCGGAAGCAGGTTGACGCAGCCCCAGGACTGGGTCTGGATCCCATTAATGACCAGAAACGGCTCCCCGGCGCGGGTGGTAACCGGCAGCCCCTCGGGGTGATGACCGCAGACGAAGCCGCAGTCGTCCTTGGGGCGGTCGTAGTGCCGGGCCGAGAAACACCGGGCCGAGAAGGCCAGCGGCTGCCGTCCGTAGGCGAAGACCTCGGTCTCCATACCCGCTCCGCCGAGTTCGGCGAACTCGCCCAACACGCCACGCAGCGAGGCACCGGGCAGCTCCATGGGCGGGACCCAGCGCACTGCGCCGGCGCGCTGCATGGCGCGCAGGGCACGGCCGCTGTAGAGATTGAGGATCGGCCCGGCGACGAAGGGCAGTCCGCGGCGCTGGAGCTCACTGACCGCGGTAAAGTCGTTGGCCTCGACCCGCAGCTCGCCGTTGTCACACAGGCGCCGGACCACCGACGCCTCCGAGCGCGCCTCGACGAGGCTCAGGGTGGAGAGCACCACCTCGTGGCCCTCTTCGGCCAGCTCGCGGCCGAGGCCAATCCACTCCTCGGGGCGCAGCTCACGGCGGCGGCCGCAGACCGTCTCGCCCAGGTAGAAGGTATCGACCCGGCCGCGCAGCCCGTCGTAGAACCGGCGGATATCGGCCGCCGGCCAGTGGTAGAGAATCGGCCCGATCGCGATCTTCATCGGCTTGCCCTCTCGCCGGTCACTGCCAGTTGCGCTCGTAGGGGCCGAGGGTGGTGGTGGCCCCCTCGGAGAACTCGCGCAGGGCCGCCACCTGCGCCGGGTCCGGGGTGTAGTCGCCCTCGGCTTCGGGGATGCGGTCGATGAGCTGTCGCCAGATGCGGGTCACCTTGCCCACGTAGGCCGGGCTGCGCTGGCGTCCCTCGATCTTGACCGCGTGGATGCCGGCGCGCTTGAGCCGCGGCAACAGCTCGGCGGTCTCCAGGCTGGTGGGCGACTCGAAGGCGTGCTCCAGGGCCCCCTCGACGTCGTAGCGCCCCTTGCAGATGGTCGGGTAGCCCGCCGGCTCGTCGGGTGCGAAGCGGTCGATGAGCAGCCCACCGAGCCGCGCCTCACGCCCCTCGGGCGTCTCCTGCCACTGCACGGCCCAGGCCGGCGAGCACGCCCCCACGGTATTGGGCGACTCGCCGGTGGCGTAGGAGGAGAGCAGGCAGCGCCCTTCGGCCATGACGCACAGCGAGCCGAAGCCGAAGACCTCAAGCTCGACGTCGGTATCGCCGGCGAGCGCCTCGACCTGCTGGATGGAGAGCACACGCGGCAGCACGGCGCGACTGACCCCGTAGCAGCGCTTGTAGAAGTCGAGGGCCTCGGGGGTGGTGGCCGAGGCCTGGACGGAGAGGTGCAGGCCCAGATCCGGCCACTGTTCAGCGGTGTACTCAAGCAGGCCCAGATCGGCGACGATGACGGCGTCGGCGCCGATGCGGGCGGCTTCGTCGATGGAGCGCTGCCACTGCGCCCAGCCACCGGCCTGGACGTAGGAGTTGACGGCGACGAGCACGCGCACGCCCCGCTGATGCGCGTACTCGACGCCCCGCGCGGCCTGCTCCGGGGTAAAGTTAAGCCCCGGGAAGTGGCGTGCGTTGGTGGCATCCCGGAAGCCGATGTAGACCGTGTCGGCGCCGTTGTCCACGGCGGCGCGCAGGGCGGTCAGGTTACCGGCCGGGCAGAGCAGTTCCATGGGTTCCTCCGTCGCTCACCGACTAACCGCCGCATTCTAACCGATCGCCGTCCTGAGCGAAGCCTGCCGCCACGCCTGAGTGGCGCCGAGCCGCGCGGATTGCGGGGATGGCCCCTGCCGGGTGCGGCGTCATTGAGCGCGCCGAGCAGCGCAGCCGTCGCGGGGGGCCAGCGCGAACCTTTGCCGGTTCGCGCTGGTCAGCGAGGTTTTGTCCGAGCGGCGCGACCGCGCCGCGAGTTAAGCGAGCGGCCCCGCGCCGGTGAGCAGCGCAGGGGACCCCGCAGGGGCGCGCTCGTTCGACGCAGCACCCGGCAGGGGCCATCCCCGCAATCCGCGGCGACGAGCGGCGGCTACTTGCGCTTTTTCGGCGGCAGCAGATCGGTGATGCTACCGCTGGCCATCTCCGCCGCCATGGCCACCGTCTCGGAGAGCGTCGGGTGGGGATGGACGGTCAGACCGATGTCGTGGGCATCCGCCCCCATCTCCAGGGCCAGGCCGATCTCGCCGATCAGATCGCCGGCGCCGGGGCCCACGATGCCGCCGCCGATCACCCGCCCGCTGTCCGCATCGAAGAGGATCTTGGAGACACCGTCGCTGGCATCGAGCGACAGCGCGCGACCGTTGGCCGCCCACGGGAAGGTCCCCTTCTCGTAGGCGATCCCCTCGGCCTTCGCCTGCTCCTCGGTCACCCCCACCCAGGCGACCTCCGGATCGGTGTAGGCCACCGACGGGATGGCCCGGGCGTCCCAGGCGCTCTTCTCCCCGGCGATCACCTCGGCGGCGATCTTGCCCTCGTGCACCGCCTTGTGGGCCAGCATGGGCTGGCCAACGATATCGCCGATGGCGTGGATGTGCGGCACTGCGGTGCGCATGTGCTCGTCCACGCTCAGGCACCCGTCCTCGCCCGGGGCCAACCCGGCGGCCTCGAGGCCGATACCGTCGCTGTTCGGACGCCGGCCCACCGCCACCAGGAGGCGGTCGAAGCGGTCACTTTCCGGGGCATCCGGGCCGCTCATGGTGACCGTCAGCGACTTCTTGTTCGCCTTGACCCCGGTCACCTCCGTGTTGAGGTGGATCGCCTCGCAGCGCTTGGCCAGACGCTTGCGCAGGACCTTGACCAGATCCGGGTCGGCCCCGGGCATGAGCCGGTCGGAGAGCTCGACCACCGTCACCTTGCTGCCCAGCCCGGAGTAGACCGAGGCCATCTCCAGGCCGATGATCCCGCCGCCGACCACCAGCAGCCGCTCGGGGATCTCCTCGAGTTTGAGGGCACCGGTGGAGTCCATCACCCGCGGGTCGTCCACGGCCAGCGACGGCGGGATCGCCGGCCGCGAACCGGCGGCAATGATGCAGTGCCGGAAGCTGATGGTCCGCGTTCCTCCCTCGCCAGCCACCTGAAGGTGATGCGCATCGGCGAAGCTCGCCTCACCGGTGACCACCTCGACCTTGCGCTGCTTGGCGATGCCGGCCAGCCCCTGGGTCAGCTGCTTGATGATGCCGCGCTTCCAGTCGTTGAGCCGCTCCAGATCGATCTTCGGCTTGCCGAAGGCGATCCCGTGGGCGGCGAACTGATCCGCCTCGTCCACCACCTTGGCCGCGTGCAGCAGCGCCTTGGAGGGGATGCAGCCGACGTTCAGGCAGACGCCGCCGAGGACCGGGTAGCGATCGACGAGCATCACCTTCAGCCCCAGGTCGGCGGCCCGGAAGGCGGCACTGTAGCCCCCCGGCCCCGCGCCGAGGACGACCAGATCGCAGTCCACCTCCTGCGGGGCCTCGGTCGCGGCGGGGCCCGGGTCCGCCGGTGTCTGCTCAGCGGGTGTCCCGGTGGCGGCCCCAGCGGCCGCGGCCTCGCTGGCCGCCGGATCACTGCCGGCGGCCTCTTCCGTCTCAAGGGTCAGGATCGGGGACCCCTCGGAGACGGTGTCACCCACCGCCACGTGCACCTGGCGCACCACGCCGGCCGCGGATGCGGGCACCTCCATGCTTGCCTTGTCGGATTCCAGGGTGATCAGCGACTGCTCGGGCTCGATGCGATCCCCCGGGGTGACCAGCACCTCGATCACCTCGACGGCCTCAAAGCCGCCGATATCCGGTACCTTGACCTGTTGCTCAGCCATGCCGTGCTCCAATCCTTGCCGAGTCCGCCGGCGCAGCGCGCCGGCGCTGGTTTGCGCGGGGGCGGCCGGCGGCCGCCCCCGCCCGCTGGGCGCGCCTTACAGCACCAGCCGGCGCAGGTCGCCAAGGACCTGGCTCAGGTAGGTGGTGAAGCGGGCGGCCATGGCGCCGTCGACGACGCGGTGGTCGTAGGAGAGCGACAGCGGGAGCATCAGCCGCGGCGCAAAGGCCTGCCCATCCCACACCGGTCGGGTCTGCGACCGGGAGACGCCGAGGATCGCCACCTCCGGGGCATTGACGATGGGCGTGAAAGCCGTGCCGCCGATACCGCCGAGGCTCGAGATCGAGAAGCAGCCTCCCTGCATGTCCGCCGGAGAGAGCTTGCCGTCGCGGGCCTTGGCCGAGAGGGCGCCGAGGTCCTCGGCGATCTGCAGCACGCCTTTCTGATCCGCGTCACGCAACACCGGGACCACCAGACCCTCGGGGGTGTCGACGGCCACGCCGATATGGCAGTAGTGCTTGATGATCAGCTCCTGCCCGTCCGCCGAGAGGCTGGCGTTGAAACGCGGGTACTCGGCAAGGGCGGCGGCAGCCGCCTTGACCAAGAAGGCCAGCGGGGTGAGCTTCACGCCCCGGGCCTCGGCCTCCTTCTTCAACGATTGGCGGAAGGCCTCCATCTCGGTGATGTCGGCCTCGTCGAACTGCGTGACGTGGGGGACATTCAGCCAGCTGCGGTGCAGATGCGGCCCGGAGAGTCGCTGGATGCGGGTCAGTGGCACCCGCTCCACCTCGCCGAAGCGGCTGAAGTCCTGCTCGGGGATCGGCGGGATCCCGGCCCCTTCCGCGGCCGGGGCGCCGGCAGCGGCACCCGCCGGCGGGGCCTCCTGGCCCTGCATCACGCGCTTGACGTAGGCCTCGACGTCCTCGCGCCGGATGCGCCCTTTGCGCCCGCTGCCGCTGACGCGCCCGAGGTCGACACCGAGTTCACGGGCGTAGCGACGGACCGAGGGGCTGGCGTGAGCCGCGCGGTGGCCGTCGCGATCGATCGGCGGCTGCCCGCCGCTGGCCGCGGCGGGGCCCGTGCTGCTGCCCGCCGGGGCGGGCGCGGGGGCCGCCGGCGCCGATCCGCCGGCCGGCTTCTCGCTTGCCGACGCCCCGACGGTTTCTTCGGCCGCGGCGCCCTCAGCGGCCGGGGCCTCGGCCGGCGCCGCCGCCTCAGCCGACCCGGCTGCGGTATCAGCGGCCGTATCGACGGTGGCGATCACACTCCCCTCGGAGACCATATCGCCGACGGCGACGTGCACCGCCCGGATCTCGCCCCCGGCCTCGGCCGGCACCTCCATGCTCGCCTTGTCCGACTCGAGGGTGATCAGCGACTGCTCCGGCTCGACCCGGTCCCCGGGCGCGACCAGGACCTCGATCACCTCCACGGCCTCGAAGCCACCGATATCCGGTACCTTGAGTTCCTGTTCCGCCACGGTCACACCTCCCACGGGTTCGGGGCATCCGCCGCCAGCTGGTACTTGCCGATGGCCTCGCTGACCTTCCCGGCCTCGATCTCCCCCTCATCGACCAGGGCGTAGAGCGCCGCCGCGGCGATGTGGTAGCGATCCACCTCGAAGAAGCGCCGCAGCTTCTCGCGGGTATCCGAACGACCGAAGCCGTCAGTCCCCAGGGACCAGAACTTGCGCCCGATGTAGGGACGGATCTGATCGGGGTAGGCGCGCATGTAGTCGGTGGCGGCGACGGCCGGGCCGCTGTAGCCCTCCAGGCAGGCCTGCAGGTACGACTGCCGACGCTCGGCTTCCGGATGGAGGCGGTTGGCCCGGGCGCAGGCCATGCCGTCGCGGGCCAGCTCGGTGAACGAGGGGCAGCTCCAGATATCGGCATGGACGCCGAAATCGCCAGCGAGCAGCTCCGCGGCGGCGATCACCTCGCGGAAGATGCTCCCCGAACCCATCAGCTGGACCCGTGGCCCCTTCTTCTTGGGGCCGGCGCGGAAGAGGTACATGCCGCGGCGGATGCCCTCCTCGGCCCCCTCGGGCATCGCCGGGTGGGTGTGGTTCTCGTTGTAGACGGTCAGGTAGTAGAAGCAGTTCTCCTGCTCGGCGTACATCCGCCGCAGCCCGTCCTGGACGATCACCGCCAGCTCGTAGTCGAAGGCCGGGTCGTAGGAGACGCAGTTGGGGATGGTCGAGGCGAGGACGTGGCTGTGACCGTCCTGGTGCTGCAGCCCCTCACCGTTGAGGGTCGTCCGACCGGCGGTGCCTCCGATCAGGAAGCCACGGGCCTGGATATCCCCGGCGGCCCAGCACAGGTCCCCGACCCGCTGAAAGCCGAACATCGAATAGAAGATGTAGAAGGGGATCATGTTGACGCCGTGGTTGGCGTAGGCGGTGGCCGCCGCCATCCACGAGGACATGGCCCCGGCCTCATCCAGCCCCTCCTCGAGGATCTGCCCGGTCTGCGCCTCGCGGTAGGACATCAGCTGATCGGCGTCCTCGGGCTCGTAGAGCTGGCCCACGTTGGAGTAGATGCCGAGCTGACGGAACAGCCCCTCCATGCCGAAGGTGCGCGCCTCGTCGGGGATGATGGGCACCACCCGCTGGCCGACCTGCTTGTCGCGGGTAAGCACGGTCAGTGCGCGCACGAAGGCCATGGTGGTGGACAGCTCCCGCTCGCCACTGTCCTTGAGCAGGGCGTCGAAGGCGGAGAGCTGCGGCACCTCGAGTGCTGGGGCCCGCTCGTAGCGCACCGGCATGTAACCGCCCAGGGCCTGGCGACGCTCGTG
>PULM01000124.1 GCA_003552345.1 Ectothiorhodospiraceae bacterium | reverse complement strand
GCACCACCCCTTCGGCCTCCAGGCGCTGCAGCAGTCGGTAGCCGGCGCTGTGGAAGGTCTGCACCGAGACCCGGTCCCGCCGACCGGCCTCGCGGATGGCCAGCGCCAGGCGGCGCTCGAAATCCTCACGGGCCGAGCGATTGAACATAAGCACGCGGATGCGCGACGGATCGGCGCCACGGCGCAACAGCTCTATGACCCGCGCCACCAGGGTTGCCGTCTTGCCGGAACCCGCCGCCGCACTGACCCGGGCATGCCCGCCCGGGTGCTCGATGACCTGTCGTTGTTCCGGGGTAAACGCCACGGCCTAGCGACGCGGTCGGAGCACAAGACGGCCCGGTTCGACCCGCACCTCCGCCGGGACCCGACCCAAGATGCGCCCGGTGGCGCTGTCGCGCTCGATCTCATAGACCGGGGTGCGCTCCAGATGCTCCCCGAGCAGGCCGACAATCGGATCCATCAGCTCCGTGACCTCGCCGTTGAACCAGCGCGACTCCACCCGACCGGTCACCAGCTCCAGCTCGCGGACGTAGACCGCGCCCTCCTCATGGTCGTAGTCCGGCAGGCCGCGCAGGCGCAGGGCCACGCCCGCGGACTCCTGCCCCACCAGCAGGTCCACCCCGGCCCGCCCGAGGATATCGAGCTGGATCCGGTCCGGTGCCTCGTCCGGGCCCAGGATGACATCGGCGGTGCGCACCGAGAAATCGAACGCCGCCAGCGGGCCCTGCAGGCGCACGTCGCGCAGCGCCTCCAGCTCGGCGTCAAGCTGCGCCTGCACCTCGTCCTGCTCCACGGAGTAGCTCACCAGCTGAGCGCAGCCCGATAAGCCCAGCAGCATCAGCAGGAGCACCGCGCAGCGCAGCGCGTTGCCCGGGGATCGCCGACAGTTCAACGAAGCCACCTCCTCGCACACGGCCCAAGGTCAGGCGCGGGGCGGCTCGCAGCCCACCCTGCGCCCGGGTGGCGCTCAGTATAAAGGGTTTCGGTCCGGAGGCGGGCCCCGCAGGCGGGGCGGTCGTCCTTGACCGCCCCGCCCTGAGCCCCTACATTCGGAGGGGATTTGCCGCGGATTTCCCTATCCGCACCCTTTCGGGCTCTCAAGACACCGATGGAGGGCGATTCGGCAACCTCCCTTTGCCGAATGCGCTATCGAAGGTACCCGGCGCACCGCGTGCGCAGGAGCCGACCCTTCCGACATTTGCATCTCTTTGCATCCTTTTGCCGACAACCACTGCTTGTCGGCAGCGGGTGTTAACATGCACACAGGGTCACCCTGTCATGGAACGCCGTGCCCGTACGCATCCTCGCCATCGGCGACCTCCACCTGGGACGCCGGCCCAGCCGCATCCCCGCCGCCGCGGATCCAGCCGCCCGGCTGACCCCGGCCGCCGCCTGGGAGCGCTGCGTGGAACGCGCCATACAGGGCCGCGCCGACGCCGTCCTGCTGGCCGGCGACGTGGTCGAAGACAGCGACGATCTCTACGAGGCGTTCCCGGATCTGCGCCGCGGGGTGGAGCGGCTGGCCGCCCACGACATCCCCGTCGCCGGTGTCTGCGGCAATCACGACGGCACCGTGCTACCGCGTCTGGCCGAGAGCCTGCCGGCCTTCCGGCTGCTTGGCCGGGACGGCACCTGGGAGGACACGGAACTGGCCGGCGTCGAGGTCCTCGGCTGGTCGTTCCCGGGCACCACCGCCCCCGACAGCCCCCTGGCGCAACCGCTGCCGCCACGCCGCGGCAGCCGGCCACGCATCGGGCTGCTGCACTGCGACCGGGATCAGACCGGCAGCCGCTACGCCCCTGTGCGCTCGGCGGATCTGCAGGCCGCGGACACCGACGCCTGGCTGCTTGGCCACATCCACCGACCGGATGCGCTCGCTGGCCCCCGACCCATCGGCTATCTGGGCAGCGTCCTCGGCCTCGACCCGGGTGAGCCGGGTCCCCGTGGCCCCTGGTGGATCCGCGTGGACGGTCCCGGCCGGATCGAGGCCGAACACCTCCCCCTGGCGCCGCTGCGCTGGGAGGCGCTGACCGTCAGCGCCGATGACATCAGCCATGCCGATGAACTCCACCCCCGGGTCATGGCGGCGCTGGACGGCCTGCACCTGGAACTCAGCCGCGCCGGCACCGAGGCCCAGGCCGTGGGCTGCCGGCTGCGAATCACCGGCCGCCCCGCGGCCGCCGCCGGGATCGAGATCCGGCTGCAGGCGACCGGCCTGGGCGAACTCCATGAAGTCCGCGACGGCGTCCACTATTTTGTCGAGAGCGTGCGCGTGGCCACGGAGCCGCCGCTCGATCTGGAGCGTCTGGCCGAAGGCAGCGACCCGGTCGGGCTCCTGGCCCGGCGCCTGCTCGTCCTGCGCCGCGCCCCGGACGACGCCGAGCGGGCCGAGCTGATCCGGCGCGCCCGGACCGAGCTTGAGACGGTGCCCGGGCAGCGGACCTACTGGAACCTCGACGCTCCCGAGCTCGACGAGGCGCGCATCGCCGAGATCCTCGAGCAGGCCGCCCGCCGGGCCCTGGAACAGCTCCTTGAGCAGCAACCGGGGACTGCCTCGTGAGGTTGCGCCGGCTGCACATCCTGCGCCTGCCCGGCATCGATCCAGGCTTCACCCTGGAGGGCGCCGCCGATGGGCTGCAGCTGGTCGTCGGCCCCAACGCCTCGGGCAAGAGCAGCCTGATCCGCGCCGTGCGCGCACTGCTCGAACCGGGCCGGCGCATGGAGGGCACCGTTCACCTGGAGGCGGACGTGGACACCGCCGCCGGCCCCATGCAGGTGGTGCGGGTGGGCGATCGCGTCACCTGGTACCGGGACGGTCAGCCGACCGAGCCGCCGGCGTTGCCCCCGCCCCATCTGCTCGGCTGCTACGCCCTGCAGGTGGAAGGCCTCACCGACCCGGGCGCCACCGACGAGCAGATCGGCCGGGCGCTGGTCCGCGAGCTTGCCGGCGGCTACGACCTGGCGGCGCTGACCGCCCAGGACGGCCCGTTCCATACCAAGCGCAACCACGGCGACGCCGAGGCCCGCGAACTGGAGCGGGCCCGCGGCGAGTGGCGGCAAAGGCGCCAGGAGCACGAGGCGCTGATCGCCGACGAGCAGCGTCTGGCCGATCTGGAGGCACAGTACCAGGCCGCCGAACAGGCTCGACTTGAGGCGGAGCAGCTGCGTCAGGCCGGCGAGCTGGCCGCGGCCCGCGCCGAACTCCAGCGCATTGATGACCAGCTGGCCCACTTTCCGGCCGGCATGGAGCGGCTGCACGGCGACGAACTGCAGCGCCTGGAGCAGGAGGAGGCGGCCTGCCAGCGCCTGCGCGGCGAGCAGGCGAAGCTCGACGAGGAGGAGCGCGACTGCGCCCGACAGCTCGCCGAAACCCGCCTGCCCGAGGCCGCGCCCGAACCCGAGACCCTGCAGCGCCACCGCCGGCTGCTGCGCGAACTGGGTGAACGCGAGCGCGAGGCCCGCCAGGCCGGTGAGGATGCCGCGGCCGCCCGCAGCCGGCAGCAGGCCGTGGCCGAGGCGCTGGGTGTACCGGACCCCGAGGCCGTGCGGATCGATCCGGCGGCGCTGCGCACCCTGGAGGAGCAACTCGAGCCGTACCGGCGCACCGAGGCCGAACTCACCGCCCTGGAGCGGGAGCTGGCCCGCCTGGAGGACCCCGACCATCCCCGCCTGCCCCGCGCCGAGACCGTGCGCACCGGCCGTCGCGAGCTCATCCACTGGCTCAGCGCCCGGCAAGCCACCCGCCCCGGCCTGCTGACCGGCGCCGCCGGCGCGCTGGGCATGGCCGCCCCGCTCGCGCTGGTCGGCACCGTGTTCTGGCTCGAGCCGCACTGGCAGTGGCACCCGGGGTGGGTAGCCGCCGGCGTGGGCGCCACCGCGGCGCTGATCTACGCCGCCTGCGCGGTTTTGCGCACGCCCCAGGCCGACGCCCTGCGCGATGCCGCCCGGCGGCGCTACCCCACCGAGCTGCCGCAGCCCACCGCCTGGGAGCATGAGGCCGTCGGCGCCTGCCTGGTACAGCTCGATACCCTGCTCCACGCCGCCGAGCGGCGCGAGCAGCACAACCGGCGCGCCGCCGAGCAGCAGCAGTGCCGGCGCGAACTCCAGCGCCTGCGCGAGGACCTGGGCCGCCGCGCCCGCCAGCTCGGCGGCGATGGCAACCGGCTGGCGGCCAGCACGGTGCACTACCTGCAGAGCCTGCGCGACTGGAACCAGGCCGCCGCCGAACGGACCGAGGCCGAAAGCCGGCAGGCCACAGGGCGCGCCGAGGCCGAGCGCCTGCGCACCGAGATCCGCGGCTTCCTGGAGCGCTGGGACGCCCTGCCCGCCGATGGCAGCGACGACGTCGAGGGCCTGATCGCCGCCGTGGACGGCCTGGTCAACCGCACCCAGCAGCGCACCGATGCGCTGCGCCAGCAGCAGGATCTGCAGCGCCGGCGGGATGATCTGGCGCGCCAGACCGAGGAGCGGCACGAGACCATCCGCCAGCTCTTCGCCCAGGCCGGCGTGGACGACGGCGACCGCGACGCCCTATACCGACGGCTGGAGCAACGCCCCGACTGGTTGCAGCTCCAGGAGCAGCGGCGCCAGTGGCAGGCGGCGGAGCAGGCCGCCCGCCGCGCCCTGGCCGAGGCCCCAGAGCTGACGGAACGCGCCGAACAGGCAACCGCCGAGACCCTACACGCCGAGGCCGCCGACCGCTTGGCGCGGGCCGGCGACGCCCAGCAGATCAGCGAGACCATCGGCTCGATTCGCGAGCGGATCCGCCACGTCCAGCAGACCCGCCCGCTGGAGCAGGCCCGGGCCGACACCCAGCAGGCCCACGACGCCCTTGCCCAGCGGCTGGACGAGGCACTGATCGCCCGCGCCGGCCGCTGGCTGGTGGACGACGTCCGCCAGGAGCACACCAGCGTACGCCGCCCCGAGGCCCTGCGCCGGGCCGAGGCGTGGCTGCAGCGCTTCACCGATTACCAGTACACGCTGCGCTTCGTAGCCGATACCGACGGCAACGGCCGCTTCCTGGCCCGGGACCAGCACAGCGGCGCCGACCGCAGCCTGGCCGAGCTGTCCACCGGCACGCGCATGCAGCTGCTGCTGGCCGTGCGGATCGCCTTCGCCCTGGAGGCCGAGCGCGGCCGTGAGCCACTGCCGCTGTTCCTCGACGAGGCCCTGACCACCACCGACCGCGACCGCTTCGCCGCCGTGGCCGGGGCCCTGAATACCCTGGCCCGGGAGGACGGACGACAGATCTTCTACCTCAGCGCCCAAACCACCGAGCCGCAGCTCTGGCAGCAGGCTGGCATCGAGACGCCCGTGATCGACCTGGCCCGGGTCCGCCGCCTGGCCCGCGGCAGCGCCTCCGCCGAGGCGCTCTCCCTGCCACCGCGCAGCCCGCTGCCCGACCCACAGGGCCACACCTCGGCCAGTTACGGGGCCGCCATCGAGGCCCCGCGCCTGGACCCGTGGCAGGGCACCGGGCGTATCCACCTCTTCCACCTGCTGCGCGACGACCTGGCGCGGCTGCACCGGATCCTGGCCGCCGGCTTCGACTACCTGGGCCCGCTGCGCGGCCTGCTCGACAGCGACGCGGCACGCACCCTGTTCACCGCGCAGGAACGCTCCGAGTTGGGCGTGCGGATCATCGTCGCCGAGGCGTGGCTGGAGGCCTACGCCATCGGCCGCGGCAGCCCCATCGACCGGGCCAGCCTGGCTGCGGCGGCCCCGATCGCCGGGAGCAAGATGTGCGACGACGTGGCCGCGCTTGCCGACGCCCACCAGGGCGACGCCACCGCCATCCTCCAGGCGCTGGAGAACAAGGCCGTCCCCGGCTTTCGAACGCGCAAGATCGGCGAGCTGCGCGAATGGCTCGAACAACAGGGCTACCTCGACCCACGCCCGCCGAGCCGCCGCGAGGATCGCCTGCAGCGGGCCCTGATCGCCGCCGGCGGGGCCATCCATGAAGGGATCGTGGGGGCGGAGGAGATCCGCCGCTGGGTGGATCAGCTGGAAGCGGGCCTGGCCGCTGCGGAGCCGGAGCAGACCCGCAGCGAGACCGCCGCGGCGGGCACCGCGGAGACCTCCTCATGAGCCTGCCGGCGTCGGTGGCTGAACGGACCCGGATCGTGGAGCAGGAAACCCAGGCGTGGTGGGGGCGGTTCGCGACCGCCTACCCGAAACTCGAGCGGGCGCGCACCCCCCGGGTCGAATGGCTGCGCCGGGGCTCCACCGCCGGCCGGGCCGACCTGCGCCGCTGGG
>PULM01000165.1 GCA_003552345.1 Ectothiorhodospiraceae bacterium | reverse complement strand
CCCTGGCCCGGTCAACCGGGGCGTGGAGCTCGACCCGCAGGTGGCCGACGGGCCGCGCTCGGTGATCCTGCGCCAGGTCACCAACGGCATCGCGGTGCGTATGGCCGTCATGTCCATGGTCCTCGGCGGGCAGGGCGAGCTCCCCACCGAACCGTCCGAGGAGGCGTCGAGTTGAGCCGGATCCACATCCACGGCGGGCATGTCATCGACCCGGCCAGCGGCCTGGACCAGGTGCGCGATCTGTTCATCGCTGAGGGGCGCATCCTCGCCGTGGGCGAAGCACCCGAGGGCTTCAGCGCCGACCAATCCATCGATGCCACCGGGCAGCTGGTCCTCCCCGGCCTGGTGGATCTGGCCGCCCGGCTGCGCGAACCCGGGGCTACGCGCAAGGGCGGCATCGTCCCCGAGAGCCGGGCGGCGGCGGCCGGGGGCATTACCACCCTGCTCCTGCCCCCGGACACCCGCCCGGCCATGGACACCCCGTCGGTGGTCGAGCTGGTGCACAGCCGCGCCGAGGCCGCCGACGCCGCCCGCGTGCGCCCCCTCGGGGCGCTGACCCGCGAGCTCGGCGGCGAGTACCTGGCCGAGATGGCCGCCCTGCGCGATGCCGGCTGCCCGGCGGTGGCCGACGGCGGTCAGCCGGTGACCAACACGCTGGTGCTGCGCCGCGCGCTCGACTACGCGGCCACCTTCAGGCTGCCGGTGATCCTCACCCCCGAGGACCCCACCCTGGCGGACAGCGGCCGCGTCCACGAGGGCGAGACCGCCACCCGGCTGGGGCTGCCCGGACAGCCGGCGGCCACCGAGACCGCCGCCGTGGGCCGCATCCTGGCCCTGGTGGAGGAGAGCGGCAATCCGGTTCATCTGGGCCGCCTGTCCACCGCTCGCGCCGCCGCCATGGTCGCCGAGGCGCGCCGGGCGCAGCTGCCGGTGACCGCTGATGTGGCCATCCACCAGCTGCTGTTCACCGAGTCCGACTGCGAGGCCTACAATACAGCCGCCCACGTGCGCCCGCCGCTGCGCACCGCGCAGGACCGCGACGGGCTGCGCCGGGCGGTGGCCGAGGGGGCAATCACCGCCATCTGCTCGGACCACCAGCCCCACGACCCCGACGCGAAGGCCTGTCCGTTCGCCGAGAGCGAGCCCGGTGTCAGCGGCGTCGACACGCTGCTCGGCCTGACCCTGCGCCTGGTCGACGAGGGACTGCTCAGCCTCACCGAGGCGATCCACCGGGTCACCCTCGGCCCGGCCCGGGCGCTCGGCCTGGACGCCGGGACCCTGGCCCCGGGCGCGGCCGCCGACATCGCCGTGGTCGACCCCCGCCAGACCTGGCGGGTGACCCCCGAGAGCCTGCACAGCCGTGGCCGCAACACCCTGGTCCTGGGCCAGGAGCTGACCGGCCGCACCACCACGACCCTGGTCGCCGGGCGCATCGTCCATCCCCGCACCCCGTGAACCGAACCGATCCGGAGGCAACCGTGAGCGCTTCGCCCAACGTCGTCGATGTCACCATCGAGAATTTCAAGGAACAGGCCATCGATGCCTCGATGCAGCAGCCGGTGCTGATCTACTTCTGGGCGCAGTGGTGTGAGCCCTGCAAGACCCTGAGCCCGCTGCTGGAGAAACTGGCCGATGAGTATCAGGGCGGCTTTCGCCTGGCCAAGGTGGATTGCGACCAGCAACAGCAGCTGGCCGCGCAGGTGGGGGTGCAGAGCCTGCCCACCGCCTTGCTGGTCAAGGAAGGCCAGCCGGTAGACCAGTTCATGGGCGCCGTCCCCGAGGGCGAGCTGCGCCAGTGGCTGGGCCAGTACGTGGAGGCCCCGGAGGCGGACCCCTACGAACAGGCGCGCGAGCTGATGAGTGAGGGCCGCTCCGCCGAGGCGGTGGCGTATCTGCGCGCTGCCCGTGAGCAGCGCCCCGACGATGCCGGCGTCACCATCGACCTGGCCCGGGCACTGCTACAAAGCGGCGACGCCGACGAGGCCTTCACCCTGATCGAGGGACTACCGACCAACGATCAGCAGGACCCGCGGGCCCAGGGGATCCTGGCGCGCAAGGAATTCGCCGAACGGGTGCGGGAGCTCCCCGCCCTGGAGGAGTTGGAGCAGCGCGTGGAGGCGGATGCCGGGGACGGTCAGGCGCGCCTGGAACTGGCCCTGCGCCTGGTGGTGGCCGGCGGCGAACTGGAGGCCCTCGACCACCTGCTCCAGCTCATCCAGCGCGACCGTGAGCGCCGCGACGAGGCCCATCAGGTGGCGCTGCAGGTCCTCGGCATGCTCGGCCCCGAGCACCCGGAGGCGCGCCGCTACCGCCAGCGGCTGTTCCAGCTACTCCACTGACGGCGCCGGCGCGGGACGGCCGGCGGGTCAGATGGCCTCGCCGGCCTCCTCAGCGCGCTTGCCGCTGCGCTCAAGCACCCGATCGATGAACGCCCGGGTCTCGTAGGGCGCCCGCCGGTGCAGCAGCCAGCGCAGGTCCTCCAGAGTCTGCAGGTCCGGATTGGAGAGCAGATTGCGGTAGACGTTGCCCGGGCCCCAGTTGTAGGCGGCCAGGGCCAGCCAGGTGGCCATCGGCTCGCCGTGGCTGGCGTAGCGCTCGTGGAGATGGGCCAGATAGTGGCTGCCGATGAGGATGTTCAGCCGCGGATCGGCCAGGTCCTCGGGCTCGATGTCCAGACCCTCGCGCTCGCTGAAGCGCTCCAGCCACTCGGGCACGCGATCACCGACATCCACCGCCGCCATCGGACGCACCTGCATCAGCCCGACAGCGCCGGCACTGCTCACCACCCCGGGGCGGTAATCGCTCTCGGTGCGCACCACGGCACGGATCAGATCGGCGCTCAGGCCGGTCACCTCCGCCGCCTCATCCACCAACTCGTCGAGGCGCTGCCGCGGGATGACCCGGTTGGAACCCACCCGCAGGCCCCGTTCGCTCTGCCGATCCTCGACGATCGTCTCGACCACGGCACGGGAGACCTCGGGCATCCCCGCTGAGGCACGCAGGCGCTCGAGTTGCTCGGAGCGCTCCTTACCGGCCGCCACCGCGCCGCCTCCGCCGCGCTCGGCCGCCCACGGCGAATGGTGCAGCTGGTACGCCGCCAGCGAGGCGAACACCAGCCCGCAACCACCGATGAGCCAGTTGGCGTGCATGCGCATGACGCCTCCCCTTCCATGCATGAAGCCGTGCCAATTTCCCCACTATACCACGGGATTAAGGCGGCCGATTGCCTCGCCCCGGATGCGGTTCGACGCGACCGGCAGCGCGCCGTATCATTCCGAGGCCGGTTCCTCCGAACAGCTTAGACGGGATCCAACAGGTCATGAGCGAAATCGCCAGCCGCCTGGCCACGGTGCAGGAGCGCCTCCGCGCCGCTGAAGCCTCCGCCGGCCGTCCGCCCGGCAGCGTGCGGATCCTGGCAGTCAGCAAGCGCCATACGACGGCCGCCATCCGCGATGCCTACGCCGCCGGGCAACACGCCTTCGGCGAGAACTACCTGCAGGAGGCCGTCGAGAAACAGGCCGAGCTGGCCGACCTGGACGTGGAGTGGCACTTTATCGGTGGTGTGCAGTCGAACAAGACCCGCGAGGTAGCGGAGCGCTTCGATTGGGTGCACACCATCGACCGGGCCAAGATCGCCCGGCGGCTCAGTGAACAGCGCCCGGCGGATCAGCCAGCGCTCAACGTCTGCCTGCAGGTCAACATCAGTGAGGAGCCGCAGAAGGCCGGCTGCCCGCCCGCGGACGTCCTTGCCCTGGCCGACGCGGTGGCGCAGCTACCGCGATTGCGACTGCGCGGCCTGATGGCCCTGCCGGCACCGGCCGAGACGTTCGCCGAGCAGCGCCGGCCGCTGGCCCGGCTGCGTGAGCTCCAGCAGATGCTGCTGGAGCACGGTCACGCCAGCCTGGATACGTTGTCCATGGGCATGTCGGCGGACCTCGAAGCGGCCATCGCCGAGGGCGCCACCATCGTTCGGATCGGGACCGCGATCTTCGGACCGCGGGCGTAAAGGAGGAATCGCTATGGCCCAGCACGCGCGCATTGCCTTTATCGGGGGCGGCAACATGGCCCGCTCGCTGATCGGCGGGCTGATCGCCGACGGCTACCCGGCCACCCACATCGTCGCCAGCGAACCGGACAACGAGCGGCGCGAGCGCCTGGCCGGCGAGCTCGGCATCGAGACCTGCGCCGACAATGCCGTGGCCGCCGAGAAGGCGGACGCCGTCATCCTGGCCGTCAAGCCGCAGGTTATGCGCCAGGTGGCCGAGTCCCTGGGTCCCATCCTCGCCCGGCACGGGGCGGTGGCGATCTCCATCGCCGCCGGCATCCGCCTGGGCGACCTGGAGCGCTGGCTCGGCACCGGCACACCGATCGTGCGCACCATGCCCAACACCCCCTCGCTGGTCCAGAGCGGCGCCACGGCGCTCTATGCCAACGAGCACACCAGCGAGGCGCAGCGCGAGCTGGCCGAAACGCTGTTGCGTGCCGTCGGCCAGACCCGCTGGCTGGAGAACGAGCAGCAGATGGACGCGGTCACCGCCATCTCCGGCAGCGGGCCGGCCTACTTCTTCCTGGTCATGGAGGCGCTCGAGGAGGCCGGCGTGGAGCTGGGTCTCGACCGCGAGACGGCGCGGCTGCTGACCCTGGAGACGGCCACCGGGGCCGCGCGCATGGCCCTCGAATCCGACGACCCGCCGGCGCAGCTGCGCCGACGCGTCACCTCACCGGGGGGCACCACCGAGCGCGCCCTGGAAGTCCTGGAAACCGCCGATCTGCGCGGGGCTCTGCAGCGGGCGGCGACGGCCGCCGCGACCCGCGCCGATGAGCTTGGCAACCTGCTAGGGGAGCAGTAATGGAATCGAACCACTTCGCCGACGCCCTGATCTTCCTGATCGCCACCGCCTTCTCGCTCTACATCCTGGCGGTGATGCTGCGCTTCCTGCTGCAGACCACGCGCGCCGACTTCTTCAACCCGATCTCACAGTTCCTGGTGCGCGCCACCTCGCCGGTGCTCAACCCGCTGCGCCGGGTCATCCCCGGTGTCGGCGGCATCGACTTGGCAGCCATCGTGCTCATGTTCGCCCTGCAGCTGGCGGCGCTCTATATCACCTTCCTGCTCGCCTACGGGCAACAGCCACCGCTGGGGCCGTTGGCCATCGAGGCGGTGGGCCGGCTGCTGGGCCTGGTCCTGAACCTCTACACCATCCTGATCCTGATCGGCGTGATCGTCAGCTGGGTCAACCCGACGGCCAGCCATCCCGGACTGCACCTGCTCCACCAGCTGGTCAACCCGATCCTGCGGCCGATCCGCTCGTTCATGCCGGATATGGGCGGACTCGACCTCTCGCCGCTGGTCGCCCTGGTGCTGATCCACGTGGTCCGGATGCTCACCGTCTACCCGCTGCGCGGCCAGGTGCCGCTGCCGATGTAGACCCCGCCGCCGCTGCCGCCGGGCCCCTCGGCGGCAGCCCCCCCCTTCCCGACCACCCCGTGGGGACGCCATGGCCTGGATCACCCCGGACCCGGAAGACGACGCCTGGCTGGTGAACGTGCGCGTCACCCCGCGCGCCAAGCGCGAGGCGTTGGATGTCGAGGGCGAACGGCTGCGCGTGCGTCTGACCACCCCGCCGGTGGACGGCAAGGCCAACGCCGCGCTGTGCAAGCTGTTGGCCCGGCAGTTCGGCGTAGCCAAGTCGGCGATCACCCTGCTTCGCGGTGCCCGCAGCCGCGACAAGACCCTGCGCGTCAGCGCACCGAAACGCTGGCCGGCCGGCCTGCCGCACCCGGAGGACCCGCCGCCGCCCTGAGGCGGCTTGTCCCAGCCATAGCCGGCTCGCTAGACTGCACGGCTGTTGCTCAGCGAGCGGAAGCATCATGGTGAGAAGCCCGCCGACCGACTCCGTCGGACTGGTGACCCAGCACAAGGCGACCTTCGAGGAGCCTCTGCCGCTCGTCTGCGGGAGGGAGCTGCCGCGCTATGAGCTGGTCTACGAGACCTACGGCGAGCTCAACCGCGAGGGCACCAACGCCATCCTGGTCTGCCACGCCCTGTCGGGAAACCATCACGCGGCCGGTTATCACTCCGAGCACGACCGCAAACCGGGCTGGTGGGAGACCTGCATCGGCCCGGGCAAGCCGCTGGACACCAACCGCTTCTTCGTGGTCTGCAGCAACAACCTCGGCGGCTGCCACGGCTCCACCGGGCCGGCCAGTATCAATCCGGAAACCGGCAAGCCCTACGGGGACCAGTTCCCCATCGTCACCGTGCGCGACTGGGGGCGCAGCCAGGCGCGCCTGGCCGACGAACTGGGCATCCGCCAATGGGCGGCGGTGGCCGGGGGCAGCCTGGGCGGCATGCAGGCGATGCAGTGGGCCATCGACTACCCGGAGCGGCTGCGCCACGCCATCGTCATCGCCGCCGCACCCCGGCTCTCGGCGCAGAACATCGGGTTCAACGAGGTCGCCCGCCAGGCGATCATGAGCGACCCGGAGTTCCACGGCGGGCGCTACTACGACTACGGGGTCTCGCCGCGGCGCGGGCTGGCCGTGGCTCGCATGCTCGGCCACATCACCTACCTCTCCGATGACGCGATGCGGGCGAAGTTCGGCCGCGATCTGCGCGGCGACATGAGCTTCGACTTCGAGCAGGTGGACTTCGAGGTCGAGAGCTACCTGCGCTATCAGGGACAGCGCTTCGTGCAGGACTTCGACGCCAACCCCTACCTGCTGATGACCAAGGCGCTCGACTACTTCGACCCGGCCGCCGACCACGAAGATGACTTCTCGGCGGCGCTGGCGCACATCCAGTGCTCGACCCTGTTGCTCTCCTTCTCCAGCGACTGGCGTTTCGCCCCGGCCCGCTCGCGGGAGATCCTCCGCGCGCTGCTGGAGAACAACAAGCCGGTCAGCTACATGGAGATCGAGGCCACCCAGGGCCACGACGCCTTCCTGATGCCCATCCAGCGCTACCTGGAGGCGTTCTCCGCCTACATGGGCAACGTGGCCCGGGAGGTGGGGGCGTGAATCCGCTGCGCCGCGAACTGGAGATCGTCGCCGACTGGATCGAACCCGGCTCCCGCGTGCTGGACCTCGGCTGCGGTGACGGCACGCTGCTGCACTACCTCGTCGAGCGCAAGGGTGTGACCGCCTACGGCCTGGAGATCGACCCGCGCAAGGTCACCCGGTGCATGGACCGGGGCGTGAACGTGGTGCGTGCCGACCTGGACGAGGGGCTGGACGATTTCCACCGGGACAGCTTCGACCACGTGATCATGAGCCAGACGATCCAGGCGGTGCGCTACCCGGACAAACTCCTTGAGGACATGCTGCGCGTCGGCCGCCACGGCATCGTCACCTTCCCCAACATCGGTTACTGGCGGCTGCGTCTGCAGCTGCTGCTCAAGGGCCGCATGCCACGCAGCCCGGCCCTGCCCAACGCCTGGTACAACTCGCCGAACATCCACCTGTGCACGGTCCGTGACTTCGAGCGCCTGTGTGCCACCATGGGCGTGCAGATCCGCGAGCGGCGTCTGCTGGACCGAGCCCACCGCTCGACGCCGTTCATCAACCTGGCGCCGAACCTGCTGGGCGAGGTGGCCATCTACCGTTTCGTGCGCGGCAGCGAGACGCTGTAGAATCCGAGTCAGGATGGGCGGCGCGCCCCGGCGCCGCCGCCCGCGGTCTGAGCTGACAGGAAACCGGGAAGTCTATGCAGCCCGAGTACGTGCGGTACAACCAGACCATCGTCGAGCGTCGGCGCTCCGCCTATCAGGAGATCGTCATTGCCCACGATCCGGCGGTGGGGCACCTGCTCTACCTGGATGACGACCTGCAGATCGCCAACGCCGACGAACCTTACAACCAGGCGATCACCCGGCCGCTGCGCGAGGCCAACGCCCTGGGCGATGTACTCATCCTCGGTGGCGGTGACGGCGGGGTGCTGCGCGCCCTGCTCGACGCCGGCGCCCGCCGTGCGGTGCTGGTGGATATCGACGGCGACGTCATCGAGCTCTCCCGGCAGTACCTGCCCGATCTCTGTGGCGACGCCTTCGATCGCCCCGGCGCCGAGGTGGTGGTCGGCGACGCCTTCGCGTATCTGGACGCCGAGGAGCGCTGGGACGGCATCATCTATGACCTGACCATGGATCCGGTGCGTGAGGATCAGCCGCGCACCGAGTACATCCGCGAGATCCTGGCCAAGGTCGCCGACCGGCTGCGCCCCGGCGGCCTGCTGGGCATGCAGTGCTGCGGCGCCAACGAGCCCGGCCTGCGCGAGGAGATCCGCGCCGGCCTGGCGCACACCTTCGCCGACTGGGGCGACTGGGAGACCGAGGTGCCCTCCTTCGACGTGCCCTGGGTCTTCGCCTGGGCCCGCGCCCCGCGGGAGGCCTCGTGACCACCTGGCTGATCACGCACCCGGAGTGCCTCGAGCACGACGCGGGCACCGGGCATCCGGAGAGTCCGGCTCGGCTTCAGGCCATCCTGCAGGCCCTGCAACACGCCACCTTCGAGTTCGTCCTGCGCGAAGAGGCCCCACTGGCCAGCGTCGAGCAGCTGGAGCTGGCCCACGATCCGACCTACGTGCGCTCGCTGCTCGACAGCATCCCGGATGAGGGGGTGCGCCACATCGACCCGGATACCCGCCTCTGCCCGGCGACCGGCCGGGCCGCCCGGCGCGCCGCAGGAGCGGTCTGTCATGGCGTCGACGGGGTGCTCTGCGGACAGGCGCAGCGCGTCTTCTGCGCCGTACGCCCACCGGGACACCACGCCGAGTCCGACCGCGCCATGGGGTTCTGCTTCTTCAACAACATCGCCGTCGGCGCCGGCCATGCGGTGGCGAACCACGGCCTGCAGCGGGTGGCGATGGTCGACTTCGACGTCCACCAC
Source organism: Ectothiorhodospiraceae bacterium (assembly GCA_003552345.1). Classification (GTDB taxonomy): domain Bacteria; phylum Pseudomonadota; class Gammaproteobacteria; order Nitrococcales; family Halorhodospiraceae; genus Halorhodospira. Next base: position 14,544 of record PULM01000165.1, on the reverse strand, counting down.
GGCAACGGCACCGAGGAGATCAGCCGTGGCCGGCGGGGGTTCTACTATTTCTCCACCCACCAGCACCCCCTGTTCCCCGGGACCGGAACCCCGGGCACCGACGCCCCGGGGAACATCGTCAACGCCACTCTGGCCGACGGCGACGGCTCCGAGGCCTTCCGCTCGGCGTTCACCGGCACCATCCTCCCCGCCCTGGAGGAGCTGAAGCCCGAACTGATCCTGATCTCGGCGGGCTTCGACGCCCACCGTTCGGACCCGCTGGCCACCCTGCAGCTGGACGAGACCGACTTCGCCTGGGCCACCCGAGAGCTGGTGGGCGTGGCCAAGCGCCACTGCCAGGGGCGGGTGGTGTCGGTGCTGGAGGGCGGGTACAACACCTCCGTGGTCGGCCGCTGCGCCGCGGCCCACCTCGAGGCGCTGATGATGTAGGCTGACGGCATGCACGTCGAGGCGAACCGCAGCCCCTACCTCAACCCCGCCGACCGCCCGCGCGGGGCACAGCGTCCCCAGCAGCCGGCGGCTGCCGGGCAGCCGGATTTTGCCCGCCACGCCGAGGCCGTCCGACCCAACCCCCTCGTCCGCCCCAGCCCACAGGCCACCGAGGCACTGCCCGGCGGCGGCCCGAACCCGCCACCGAGCCCGCACGGCAGCGGCATCGGCAACTTCCAGCCGCCGGAGCTGATCGCCGTCCGCTACGGCGGGGAAGAGGGCAGCCTTGCCCCCCAGGCGCAGATGCGCTCCGGCGGTGGCGGCCCGGCCGGCGGCCACGGCCCGCGGCCGGACAGCGAAGACCTGCCGCGGGGCCTGCAACAACTGGTCGAGGTACAGGCCATGTCGCAGCCCGATGTGCTTGGCCGCGGCGGCCGCCTGGATCTGACCGTCTAGAGCCGCCGATGCCGGTGCAGACCCGCTACCAGGACGATCTGGCCCGGGGCGCCATCCACCCGGATCCGGCTCAGCAGCACGCCGTGCAGGCGCTGCAGGCGCTCCACGACGAGCTGCAGGCGCGCCCGGCCAACGGCTGGCTGGACTGGCTACGCCGGAGGCCGCGCAACGGCGCCGTACCCGGTCTCTACCTCTACGGCCCGGTGGGCCGAGGCAAGACCTATCTGGTGGACGCCTTCTTCGACGCCCTGCCCTTCGCGCAGAAGCGCCGCCTGCACTTCCCCCACTTCATGCGGCGCACCCACGATGCGCTGCACCAGCTCCGGGATCACCGCGATCCGCTCGGCCAGCTGGCCCGGGACTTCGCCGCTGAATACCGGGTGCTGTGCTTCGATGAGTTCCACGTCAGCGACATCGCCGACGCGATGATCCTCGGCCGCCTGCTCGAGCAGCTGATCGGCGAGGGGGGCACCCTGGTCGCCACCTCCAACGTGCCCCCGGACGACCTCTACCGCGACGGGCTCCAGCGAGCCCGGTTCCTGCCTGCCATCGACGCGCTCAAGCGCCACTGCCGGGTGGTCAATCTGGACGGCGAGCGGGACTACCGGCTCGAGCGCCTGGAGCAGGCCCCGGTCTATCGGGTCGGCGGCACCGGCGAACATGACGCCGGCCTGGAGGAGCGTTTCACGCGGCTGGCCCCGGAACCGGGACGTAGCGAGGTGACCCTGGAGATCGAGGGGCGGGCGATCCGGGCGCGCCGCTGCGCCGATGGTGTCGCCTGGTTCGACTTCGCGGACCTATGCGACGGCCCGCGCGGGGCGTCCGATTACATCGAGCTGGCGCGGCTCTTCCATACGGTGCTGCTCAGCGACGTCCCGCGCTTCGACGCCAGCCGCGAGGACGAGGCACGACGCTGGATCGCGCTCGTCGACGAGCTCTACGAGCGCCGCGTCAACCTGATCTGCTCGGCGGCGGCAGCGCCGGAGGCCCTCTATGCCGGCCGACGGCTCGGTTTCGAGTTCCAGCGCACCGCCAGCCGCCTGCACGAGATGCAGAGCCACGACTATCTGGCCGAGCCCCATCGCCCCTGAAGCCAAGGAGAGATCGCCATGAACCAGCGCGGCGGCAAGACCGGCTACCGGCCGCAAATCCAACGTCTGCGGCGAGGCGAAAAACGCTCGCACCTGCTCTACTATCTGCCCGTGCACGACGGCAACGACGGGACCCGACTCGGCGTGCTTGGCGATCTCTCGCCCGAGGGGCTGCTGCTCATCGGTGAGCGCGCCTTCACCCCGGGTCAGCGCCTGCAGCTGCAGATCCGCGGCGAGCCGGGCAGCGAGATCGCCGGCGATGTGCGCGTCGATGTCACCGCTGAGGCACGCTGGTCGGGGCCGGATCTCAACCCGAGTTACACGGCCACCGGGGTCCGCTTCGTACGCATGGACGAGCCGACCCGCCGCGCCATCGAGACGCTGTTACATGAACTCGGCCTACTGGCCGGGGAAGACGACGATGAGACAGGAGGGCAGCCATGAGCGCCGACACCGACAAGCCCCCCCAGGATGACGACCCGCGTTCGCTGTCCGATCATCGCATCCGCCAGAAGCACTCCCGCGAGGAGGTCCAGCGCTGGCGCGACCAGGCCGCCGAGCATCATCGGCGCTGGTTCGATGTGATGAACAACCCCTACGGCCAGGACTGACGGTACCGCCGGGGGGCACGAGCCCACCGGAGCGGGTCCGCGCCTAGGCCGGTACGCGGGGGTTGAGGCTGTACGTAGTGGTGATGCTGGCCTGATCGAGGATGTGGGGACGGATGGCCTCGAGCAGATCGGGGCCGCGGAAGCCTGCCTCCACCGGTGCGCGCGCCGCGTCGAGGGCGTAGAGGGTGAATACGTACCGGTGCGGTATGGAGTCGTTCCACGGCGGACACGGGCCGTCGTATCCGTAGTAGGTGCCGCGCATCTCATCACTGCCGGCGAGAAAATCGGTGTAATCATTGACCCCCTGCCGGGTACCGTGGGGGCCCTCGGGCGCGTCCTTGCCACCGGGGACCACCCCCTCGGCGAAGGCGCCCTCGGCCACCTCGCCCAGGGCCGGGTCGAGGTCCACCAGCAGCCAGTGGTAGAAGTCGACACGGGGCAGGTCCGAGGGGATCTCCCGATCCTCGCGGTTCACGTCGCCGGCGTGGCTCGGGGCGTCCGGATCGTGACAGATCAGCGCCAACGAGCGCGTCCCCGCCGGCAGGTCCGACCACCCGATTTGGGGGCTGAGGTTTCGCCCCAGGGCCATGTGGTTGTCGGCGTCCGGGATGCCGAAGGCGTAGCGCTCCGGGACCGGTTGACCATCGGTCAGGCTCTGACTGGTCAGGCGCATCGTTTGCCCCTCCTGCTGTGATGTGGGTTACCCTCGGACCGATTGTAAAACCCACGGGCGCAGCGTGACGATGCACCAGCGACTGTTCGCGTACGGCACCCTCCTGGCCGGGTCCGACGACCCGCAGGTCGAGGCGGCCATCCAGCGCTACACCGAGCGCATCGACGACGGCTGGGGGCCCGGGCGGCTCTACGACCTGGGGCCATTCCCGGGCGCCGTCCCCCGCCTGCCCCAGGACACCCGCGAGGCCTGGGTGCACGGGGTGATCCTCACCGTGCTCGACCCACGCCGGGTCTTTCGCGTCCTCGACCCCTACGAGGACTGCGACCCACAGCGACCACGAGCCGGGATGTACCGCCGCGAACAGGTTGCCGTGCACCCGGCCCAGGACCCGGAACAGCCGCTGACCTGCCAGATCTACTGGATCAACCGGGTCCCGCCCTACGCCCGCCTGATCAAAGGCGGCGACTGGCACCGCCACGTGCAGACCCGACCGGCCTATGCCGGCGGCGGGGCGTCGTAGTCCGGGCCCAGCCCCCTCCACGGCAACGCCAGGTGCTCGGCCACACGCTGCGGGTCGGGGTCGGCCAGCGGGGGGATGCGACCGAGCCGGGGTGCTGGCAGGCGCGCATCGAGGCTGGCGATCTGTGCCTCCCGCCGGGGGTCGTCGGCATCCAGCTCGCTGGCCACCCAGCCGGCCAGGGACAGGCCGTCGGCACGGATGGCTTCGGCACTGAGCAGGGCGTGGTTGAGACAGCCCAGACGTACACCGACCACCAGCACCACCGGCAGGCCGATGGCACGGGCCAGATCGGCCATATCCTGACTCGGCCCCAGGGGCACTCGCCAGCCGCCGGCCCCCTCGACGACGGTGAACCGCTCCCGGGCCATCGCCCGAGCCGCCCCGGCCAGCGCGGTGCAATCGATGGTTCGCCCCTGCTCGGCGGCCACCAGATGGGGGGCTGCCGCCGCCTCCAGGGCGCACGGATTGACGCTGGCGTAGGACGGGGCCGGCTCGAGCAGGGCGCGCAGTTGCTCGGCATCGTCGTTGCGCAGCCCGGCGGCGGTGCGCCGGCATCCGGCGGCCACCGGCTTCATGGCCGCCACCGGGATCCCGCTGCGTTGTAGCAGGCAGATCAACCCGCCGGCATAGACCGTCTTGCCCACCCCGGTGTCGGTGCCCGTGACGAACACCCCCGCCGGCTGGGGCTCGGCCGCCCCGCCCCTCACCGCCGCCTCCGCCGGATGCCGTGGACATTGAGCCGGACCTCGCCGGTGTCGTCAGCGCGCTGCGGCGTACCGGTCATGCCCCACGCGTGTCCGTAGACCACCTCATAGGTGGCCGGCACCCGGCCATCGGGCTGACGCCAGGCGAGGCTGTAGGCGGCCTCCACCCGGGCCAGACGGTGGGGCGAGAGCAGACCGCGGGCGCGGCCGGGGGCGGCGTTGGAAGCACCCAGGGTCTTGAGATCACGCATGACCTCGCGCGGATGGGCATAGGTCAGGGTGAAGGGTTCGCCGTCGAGCACGGGATCGACGAAACCGGCCTCGAGCATCCGATCACCCACGTCGTGCTTGTCCGGGAAGCGGTGCACGCGCGGGTGGTCGTCGACCTCGGCCCAGGCCCCGCGCAGTTCGTGCAGGGTATCTGGGCCGAAGCTTGCGAACATCACCGCCCCCTCCGGCGCGGTCACCCGTTGCAGTTCGCGCAGGGCCGCCGGCAGGTCCTCGGCCCACTGCAAGGCCAGGCTGGAGAAGACCAGCTCGAAGCTGTCATCGGGATACGGCAGGGCGTGGAGATCGGCACAGACGCAGCGGGGCCGGCGCAGCCACGGCGCCCGCCGCCGCGCGCGCTGCAACATGGCCGGGGCGATGTCCACGGCGTGCACCTCGGACTTACGGTAGCGGCGGATCAGCGCGCGGGTGGCATACCCCGTCCCGGCACCGAGATCGAGGACCCGGCGCGGGGTGACCCGGATCGGATCGAGGCGCTCAAGCAGACGGTCGGCGACCTCGCGCTGAAGCACGGCCACCTCATCGTAGCGCCCGGCCGAGGCCTCGAAGCTGCGTCGGACTCGGCGGCGATCGACCCCCTGGGCATCACCCGGATCTAGCATCGGACCTCCTCGAGAAAACGGTGGATGGCCTGCGCGGCCGCGGCGGCGTGGGTCCAGTGCGGCAGATGCCCGGCGCCATCGAGAACCTGCACCCGGCCACCGCAGGCCGCGGCGCTGCACTGCAGCGCCTGTGCGGGCACCAGGGGGTCCCGGTCACCGCCCAGCCACAGCGAGGGCACCCTCAGATCCGCGAGCGCCTCCCGCAGGTCGGCCTCGGCCAGGGCCGCCAGGCCGGCGGCCAAGCCGTCGCTGGAGGCCCGGGCAGCGGCGGCGACGGCTTCGGCATCGGCCGGCGAGACCCGCCCGAGCTGCCGGCGGAAGCGCCGCACGGTGGCCGCCGGGCTGCGCCCCAACGCCGCCTGCATCCCGTCTAGCTCCTCGGCCGGCACCGCGTGCGGCCAGTCGGCATCCATGGTAAACCGTGGCGTGGCGGCGATCAGGACCACGGCGCGCAGGGACTTACCCCGGCGCAGGGCCTCCAGGGCCACGGTGCCGCCCAGCGACCACCCCAGCCATACCGCGTCATCCGGCGCGGCATCGATCAGCGGCGCCGCCACCCCGTCGAGATCCGTCGTGCCCGGGTCGGCGCAGCCGCCATGGCCGGGCAGCTCCAGCACCTCGGCCGGCGCCTCCAGCGCGGCCCGCAAGGGGGCGAAAACACGCGCATCGAAGGACCAGCCGGGGACGAGCAACAGCGGCGAGCTCACGGCGCCGCCTCCACGGTGGCGGGGTGGCGTCGGGCGGCCGCGTCCAGGGCCTCGAGGAGCCGGTCGATGTCCTCCTCGCCGTGACAGGCGGTGAGACTGACGCGCAGCCGGGCGGTCCCCGCCGGCACCGTAGGCGGTCGGATCGCCGCCACGTGCAAGCCGCGACGATCGAGCTCGGCACTCCAGGCTGTGGCGGTGGTGCTGTGGCCGACGAGCACCGGGAGGATCGGCGTCGGCACCCCCGGCGGCTGCACAACCGGCAGCCCCAGCTCCCGGGCACCGGCGCGAAAACGCGCGATCAGCGCCTGCAGCCATTCGCGCCGCCACGCCTCAGCCCGAGCGATGCGCACCGCCTCCAGGGCCGCCGCGGCCTGGGCCGGCGGCGGAGCGGTGGTATAGATGTAGGTGCGCGCCCACTGGCGCAGCGCCTCGATCACGGTGCGGCTGCCGGCGACAAAGGCGCCGAAGGTACCGAAGGCCTTGCCCAGGGGACCCACCAGTACCGGGACCCGCTCCGGCGCGCAGCCGGTGGCCGGTACGCTGCCCTGCCCCCCGGGGCCGATCACCCCGAGCCCGTGGGCATCATCGACCACCAGCACCGCCCCGGCGGCCTCGGCGGCGGCGGCCAGTTCAGGCAGCGGGGCCAGATCGCCGTCCATGCTGAACACCCCGTCGGTGACCACCATCCCGGCCCCGCCGTCGATCCGCTCGGCCAGGTGCAGCGGATCGGCGTGACGGTAGCGGCGCGGGCGCCCCCCGGCCAGGCGCACGGCATCGATCAGCGAGGCGTGATTCAGGCGGTCCTCCGCCACCGCCTGGCCGCGCCGGAGCAACGTGGTGACCACGCCAAGATTGGCCATGTAGCCAGTCGAGAAGAGCAGCGCGGCCTCGCGTCCGGTGAACGCCGCCAGCTCCGCCTCCAGCGCCTCGTGCTCGGGGCGGTGACCGGTGACCAGATGCGCGGCGCCGGCGCCGCTGCCCAGGCGCTGCGCGCACTCGGCGAGCGCCCGCGCCGGGCGGGGATCGGCGGCGAGACCGAGGTAGTCGTTGCCGCAGAAGACGGTACAGCGCCGCCCATCGGGGCGCACCGCGGTGGCCCCGTCGTAGCCGTCGAGCACCTCGGCGCGGCGATGCAGCCCCGCCTCGCGACGCTCGGCGAGACGCGGTGCCAGGCGCGCGTCGAGCCGGGTCGCGGGATCGCTCACGGCTCCAGCTCGGCGCAGCGGTGAGGCCGCGGCTCGAGGCCCATCCCCAGCCGCTCGAGCAGCTGGCGGTCCGCATCGGCCTCCGGGTTGCCGGTGGTCAGCAGTCGTTCGCCGAGGAACAGGCTGTTGGCCCCGGCACTCAGACACAGCGCCTGGAGCTCGTCATTCATCTGCTCGCGCCCGGCGGCCAGGCGGACATAAGAGCGCGGCATGACGATGCGCGCCGCGGCGATGGTGCGCACGATCTCGAAGGGGTCCACCGGCTCGGTCTGCTCGAGCGGAGTGCCGGGGATGGGGATCAGTCGGTTGACCGGCACGCTCTGCGGCTGCACCGGCAGGTTGGCGAGGGTGGCCAGCATCTCGACGCGGTCGGCGCGCGACTCGCCCAGGCCGACGATCCCCCCGCAGCAGACGCGCATGCCGGCGGCGCGGATGCGCTCGAGGGTCTCCAGTCGCTGCTCATAACTACGGGTGGTGACCACCTGATCGTAGTACGAGGGCGAGGTATCGAGGGTGTGGTTGAAGTAGTCAAGCCCGGCCTCGGCCAGCCGCTCGGCCTGACCCTCGGCGAGCAGACCGGCCGAGAGGCAGCTCTCCAGTCCCTCGTCCTTGACCGCCCGGACCATGGCCACCAGCGTCTCCAGGTCGCGCTCCTTGGGACCGCGCCAGGCCGCACCCATGCACAGCCGGGTGGCGCCGCTGGCGCGGGCGCGGCGGGCCGCCTCGCGCACGGCCTCGACGTCGATCAGCGCCTCCCGCTCGAGCCCCGTGTCGTAGCGGGCACTCTGCGAGCAGTAGGTGCAGTCCTCGGCGCAGGCGCCGGTCTTGATCGAGACCAGGGTGCAGGCCTGGACCTGGCCCGGGTTAAAGTGGCGGCGGTGCACCTGCTGAGCCCGGTAGAGCAGCTCCGGGAGCGGCAGTTCGAAGAGGGCCTGGATCTGCGATGGATCCCAGCTCGGGGCGTCGGTCTCGGTCATGATCGGCTCACTGCTGATTGGCCGCGGGCCGTGCCGCGCAGGAAGCGCTCATGGTAGCAAGGAGGCCACCATGGTCAACTCTCGACATGCTCGCGCAATCAACAACTGGTTATTTCATATCCCGCTGACCCTCTACCCGCCCCGCTGCCGCCTCTGCGACGCGCCCGGGGCGGACGGGGTGGATCTGTGCCGCGGCTGCCGGGCCGATCTGCCGTGGAACACGCCGTGCTGCCCGCGCTGCGCCCTCCCCGCCGACGGCATGCGGGCATGCCCCTGCCACCAGCAGCCGCTGCCGTTCCGCGCCGCGGTGGTGCCCCTGCGCTACGAGGGGGCGGTGGAGAGCCTGATCTCGAGCTTCAAGTTCCACGGCCGGCTTGCCGACGGCCAGCTGCTCGGCACCCTGCTGGCCGAGGCCCTTGAGGGCAGCGAGGGCGTCCTGCCCGAGGCGGTGGTCCCGGTGCCCCTGCATGCCGGACGGCTGCGCCAACGCGGGTTCGACCAGACCGCGGAGCTGGCCCGGGCCCTGCGCCGCGCCCTGGATCCGCTGCCGTTATGCCGGGCACTGCGCCGGCGCCGCGGCGATGCCCGGCAGGCCACCCGCGCCGCCCGCGAGCGCCGTAGCGGGATTCGCGGTGCGTTCACCGTCCACCGCCGACGCAGCCTGCCGGGCCACGTGGCGCTGCTCGATGACGTGGTCACCACCGGTGCTACGGCCGCTGAGGCGGCACGGACCCTGCGCGTGGCCGGGGTGCACCGGGTCGATCTGTGGGCACTGGCACGGACGCCGTAGCCGCCGCGCCCGGAGGCGGGGCTAGAGGTGAAGGTCGGCCGCCAGCCCGGCGAAGATGACACCGCCAAGCCAGGCGTTGTTGAGAAAGGCACGGAAGCACGGCTGGCGCTCGCGCCGACGGATCAGGTACTGCTGATAGGCAAACAGCCCGGCCGCCCCCGCCAGCCCCAGGTAGTAGGCGAGCCCCGCCTCCAGGTGCAGGCCGACCTGCAGCATGGCGACGAGCATGAGCGCCTGCAGCAGGGCGATCATCGGCCGGTCCAGATCGCCAAAGAGCACGGCCGTGGATTTGACGCCGATCTTCACATCGTCATCGCGATCAACCATGGCGTACATGGTGTCGTAGACGGTGGCCCAGAGGACCGTGGCGATGAGCAGCAGCCAGGCCACCACCGGCACCGTGCCGGTCTGCGCGGCGAAGACCATGGGCACGGCCCAGCCGAAGGCCAGCCCCAGGTGGACCTGCGGCAGGTGGGTATAGCGCTTGGTGAAGGGGTAGGTGGCCGCCAGCACGACGGCCACCAGGGACATGAGGATGGTCAGCGGGTTGGTCAGCAGGACCAGGCCGAAGGCGAGCAGACAGAGGACCACGAACAGGGTCAGCGCTTCGCGCTCGGAGACGCGCCCGGTGGCGAAGGGCCGCTGGCGGGTCCGCTTGACGTGCCCGTCGATGTGCCGATCGGCGAAATCGTTGATCACGCACCCGGCAGCGCGCATGATCACCACGCCCAGGGTGAAGATGACCAGCAGATCCAGATCGGGCAACCCGCCGGCGGCGATCCACAGCGCCCAGAGCACCGGCCAGAGCAGCAGGAAGTTGCCGATGGGCCGGTCGAGCCGTGCCAGCTGTGCATACGTCCGCAAGCGCTCAAGGACCCGCCCCGGGCCCGATGGCTCTCCGCTGTGCACCTCGCTGCTCACCCTCAACACCCTCCGGGAAAAAGACTTCGGTTACCAGCAGGCGCCGCCCGGCGACGCTCAGGGTCGAGCGCCGTGCCCACCCCCCCTTGGGGTTCGGCAGACCGTGGCCACGCAGCCGCCCGGCCAGCGGCTCATCGCCGCGCAGACGGGCGACAGCCAGCGGTCCGCGCTGCACGTCGGCCGCGGAGAATAGCAGACGGCCCAGGGGGCGCTCCCCCAGCCGTGGCAGGCGCGCCAGCGGCCCGAGCATCCGGCCCGGCACCACGCTGCGGGCGTAGATGGTCGGGCCACCCTCGCAGTCAAGCACAACCTCGCGCAACCAGGCGTGTCGCCCCACGGCCAACCCCAGGGCCACCCCCTCGTCCGCTCCCGGCCGCTGCCAGGCCTCGCGCAGCACGTGGACATGCACCGCACCCAGGCGCTCGAGCCGCGCGGTCAGGGAGCCACGCTCGTTGAGCAGTCGGCGCACCGTCGGCGTCGGTCGCCCCGGCGCCACGGCCACCTGCGGCCGCCAGGCTGCCGTCCGGGGCTGCCAGGGCGTTCGTCGCCTCACCGCATCTGCCACTGCCACTCCATCACCCGTCATTGCGCAGCCGTCACACCTGACCATAACGCTCGGCCTCGCCGACCCAGCGGCGGATGAGCTGCTCGGCGGTCCCCGGGGCTCGCTCCAGGAGCTCAGCCCCCGCCTGCTGGACGGCATCAAGCAGATCGGCATCGCGGCGCAGGTCGGCCACGCGCAGGCTCAACGCCCCGGTCTGCCGCGTACCCAGCAGCTCCCCCGGGCCGCGGATATCCAGGTCCCGCCGGGCAATGGCGAATCCATCATCGGTCTCTCGCAACACGGCGAGCCGTTGCCGGGCGCTCTCGGACAGCGGCCCATGATACATGAGCACACAACTCGACGCCGCGCGCCCGCGCCCGACCCGACCGCGCAGCTGATGAAGCTGCGCCAGACCGAGACGCTCGGCGTTGTCGATGACCATCAGGCTGGCATTGGGCACATCAACGCCCACCTCGATCACCGTGGTGGCCACCAGCAGCGCCACCTCCCCTCGGGCAAAGGCCCCCATGGTCCGCTCCTTCTCGGCGGGGGGCATACGCCCATGAACCAAGGCCACCCGATGGACATCGCCGAGGGCGTGCTCGAGCTCGGCGGCGGTATCCTCAGCGGCCTGGGCCTCGAGCTCATCGGAGGCCTCGATCAGGGTACAGACCCAGTACGCCTGACGGCCCTGATCGAGGGCGGCGCGGATGCGCTCGATGACCTCGCCGCGGCGCTGCTCGGCGACCACCACCGTCTGCACCGGCGTGCGACCCGGCGGTCGCTCGTCCAGCGAGGAGACGTCCAGGTCGGCGTAGGCGGTCATCGCCAGGGTGCGCGGGATCGGGGTGGCGGTCATGGTCAGCTGATGGGGCTCGGCGCCCCCGCCCTTGTCCTTGAGCGCAAGGCGCTGGTGCACGCCGAAGCGGTGCTGCTCATCGACCACCACCAGGCCCAGAGAGCGGAACTGCACCTCTTCCTGAAACAGGGCGTGCGTGCCCACCGCGATCCCGGCGCGCCCCTCGGCCAGGCGCTGGCGCGCCGCGCGACGCTCGCTCGCCGGCGCGCCGCCGGAGAGCCAGGCCACCTCAACCCCCAGCGGCTGGAACCAGCCCTGGAGACTGCGGCAGTGCTGCTCGGCGAGCAGCTCGGTGGGCGCCATCAGCGCCGCCTGGTAGCCGCTGCCCACGGCCCGGGCGCAGGCCAGGGCGGCGGCCACCGTCTTGCCCGAGCCGACGTCGCCCTGGAGCAGGCGCAGCATGGGCACCGTATCCGCCATGTCCGCGGCCAGCTCGGCGTCCACCCGCTGCTGCGCACCGGTCAGCGAGAAGGGCAGCCCCTCCAGCAGCCGCCGGGCCAGCGCTTCACCCTGATCCAGGGGCGGGGCACCGGCTTCGGCGCGCACCGCCTGACGGCGGCGGCGCAGGGTCAGGTGGTGGGCCAGCAACTCCTCGCACGCGACGCGACGCACCGCCGGGTGGTTGCCGGCGAGCAGGGCCTCGGTGTCGGTCTCCGGGGGCGGGCGGTGAATGGTGCGCAGGGCCTCAGCAAGGCTCGGCCAGCGCTCCTCGGCCCGGGCTGCTTCGGGCAGACACTCCGGGGCCGCTTCACTGAGCAGCCCCAGGGCGGCGTCGACCAGCTTGCGCAGCTGCCCCTGATGCAGGCCGTCGGTGCTCGCGTAGACCGGGGTGAGGGCATCCTCGCCAGGGCCGTCGACATCGCCGGGGGCCACCCGCTGGTGCTCCGGATGGGCCATCTGCAGGCCGCCGTAGCCGCCGCGCACCTCGCCGAAACAGCGCAGGACCGCGCCGCGGGTCAGCCGCTCGGCCTGGCGCGGGTGGAAATGGAAGAAGACCAGGTCGAGCTGCCCGGTACCGTCACTGAGCCGGCACAGCAGCCGCTTGCGCCGCCCGCGGGCCACCTCCGACCACTCCACCCGCCCCTCGATCAGCACCCGCTCGCCGGGCTGCAGGCCGCCGATGGGGCGCAGTCGGGTGCGATCCTCGTAGCGGATGGGGCGGTGGAGCAGCAGGTCGCCCACGGTATGCAGCCCCAGCCGCGCCAGGCGCTCGGCCAGGCGCGGGCCGACCCCCGGCAGACTGGTCAGCCGCCGCTGTGCCCCTTCCACGGCCGGGCTTCAGCCCTCCCGGGGCAGGTAGAGCACGGCGTCCATCTCCACCGCGGCGCCCTTGGGCAGGGCGGCCACGCCGATGGCGGCCCGCGACGGATAGGGCTCGGAGAGGTACTGGGTCATAACCTCGTTGACCAGGGCGAAGTGGCTGAGGTCGGTGAGATAGATGGCAATGCGCACCGCGTCGGCCAGGCTGCCGCCGGCGGCCTCAGCGACGGCACCGAGGTTGTCGAAGACCCGGGCCACCTGGCTGTTCATGTCGGCGCCGACCAGTTCACCGGTCTGCGGGTCGAGGGGAATCTGACCAGAGATGTAGACGAAGTCGCCGGCCCGCACCGCCTGGCTGTAGGGGCCGATGGCCGCCGGCGCGGCGTCGGTATGGATGATTTCTCGGGACATGCGCGCTCTCTCTCCTCAGCCGTCTTTCTTGCGCACGATGCGCTGCACCGGGGGCATGGCCCGCAGGTGGCGCACCACCGCCGCCAGGTGGCGACGGTCACGAACCAGGATGAGGAAGCGGACGGTGGCGATCATGCCGTCGCGCTCCTCAATGGTGACGTTCTCGATGCTCGCCCCCTGCTCGGAGATGCCGTGGGCGAGCTGGGCCAGCGCGCCGCGCTCGTTGACCACGTCGATGCCGATCAGGGTGGGGAACTCGGCGTCGATGTCGGCCTCCCAGCCCACATCCACCCAGCTCTCCGAGCGTTTGCGCTGACTGGCCACGTTCTTGCAGTCGCGGTGATGGATGACCACGCCCCGGCCGGTGCTCACAAAGCCGACGATCGGATCGCCGGGGATCGGCCGGCAGCAGCGCGCGAACGAGACCACGGTGCCCTCGTTGCCGCGGATGGTCAGGGTGCCGTGGGGCTCGGGCTCATCGGGACGCTCCTCGAGCTCGACCTCGCCCTGCTCCAGGCCGCTGAGTTGCTGCGCCACCAGCCACGGCACCCGGTTGCCCAGGCCGACGTCCCGGAACAGGTCGTCGAGGCTGGCCACACCGGTGCCGGCCAGGGCCTCATCGACGCGCGCCGGATCCAGGGCATCGAGATCCACCGCCAGCGCCGAGAGGGCGCGCTCGACCATGCGCCGGCCCAGCTCGATGGCCTCGTCCTCATGCAGGCGCTTGAGCGCATGGCGGATGGCGGTGCGCGCCTTGGCAGTGACCACGAAATCGAGCCACACCGGATTGGGCCGCCCCACCGGGGCGGTGATGATCTCGACCATCTGCCCGCTCTGCAGGGGCGTGCGCAGCGGCGTAAGGCGGTGGTCGACCTTGGCGGCAATACAGGAGTTGCCCACGTCCGAGTGGATGGCGTAGGCCAGATCGACCGGTGTGGCGTTGCTCGGCAGCTCGAGGATGTCGCCCTTGGGGGTGAAGACGTAGATCTCGTCCGGGACCAGGTCGATCTTGACGTTCTCGATGAACTCCTCGGAGGTGCCGACGCTGCGCTGCATCTCCAGCAGGTCCTTCACCCACTGCCGGGCACGCAACTGGGCCGTGTTGCCGCTCTCGCCGGTGTCCTTGTAGAACCAATGCGCGGCGATGCCCGACTCGGCCACCGCGTGCATGTCGCGGGTGCGGATCTGCGCCTCAAGCCGGATGCGGTGCGGGCCGACCAGCGTGGTGTGCAGCGACTGGTAGCCGTTGGCCTTGGGGATGGCGATGTAGTCCTTGATCCGCCCCGGGCGGGGTTTGTAGAGCCCGTGGAGGATACCGAGGACGCGGTAGCACTCATCGACGGTGTCGACGACCACCCGGAAGCCGTAGACATCGAAGACGTCGCGGAAGTTGAGCTGCTTGTGGACCATCTTGCAGTAGATAGACCACAGGTGCTTCTCGCGGCCGGCCACGTCGGCGTGGATCCCGGCCTGCTCTAGGCGCGTACGCACTT
>PULM01000021.1 GCA_003552345.1 Ectothiorhodospiraceae bacterium | reverse complement strand
CGCACCTGCGTGGGCTTTTCGTAGTACTCGCGCCGGCGGATCTCGGACAGCACGCCCGCCTTCTCGCAGGAACGCTTGAAGCGGCGCAGGGCCACCTCGAACGGCTCGTTTTCGCGGACTTTCACAATCGGCATGCGCTCATCGACCCCTTCGTCGTTGTCCATTGCAATCGCGTACCCGGGCACTTCTGCCCAGAGATAAACGAGCAGTGTAGTGGCCACGGGGGGTCGGTTTCAACCTCCTCGGCGTCGCCGCTTCGTGGGATAGAGGCGAGTGCCGTCCGGCTGGGTGTTGAAGCGCTTGTAGGTCCACTGGTACTGCGCCGGGGCCCGGTGCACGCAAGCCTCGACGCCCCGGTTGAGAGCGGCGGTGGCCGTGGCCGGATCCGGGTCCGCCACCGCAGGGTCCGCGGGCATAAAGTGCAGGTCGTAACCGCGCCCGAGGGGCAGTCGCTCTGCGAAGGCGAACAGGGGCACCGCCCGCGAGCGCCCGGCGATGCGCCCGGCCAGGGTCATGGTCTTGGCGGGGACGCCGAAAAAGGGCGCGAACGGCTCGCTGCCGTCCGGCTCCTGATCGGGGAGGATACCGACCACCTCGCGACGGCCGAGGGCGCGGAGCAGGCCCCGGACCCCCTGTGGGCCGGCGGGCAGCAGGCGCGCGCCGTTGCGCGAGCGCCCGGCGAGCAGGATCGGCTCCAGGGCGGGCTGGCGCGGCGGCCGGTAGAGGGCGGTGAGCGGCTGCCGGGCCGCCACCCACAGGTTGAGCAGCTCCCAGCAGCCGATGTGGGGGGCGAGCAGGAGCACCCCCCGGCCCTCGGCCACAGCCCGCTCGAAGTGCTCGTGGCCGTGCACCCGGCGCACCCAGGCGGTGACCTGCTCCGGGGGGCGTTTGAACACCGGCGCGATCTCCAGCGCGGTCTTGCAGGTCTCGCGCAGCGCGTCGCGCAGCAAACGGCGCTGCTCCGCGTCCTCCCGGTCCGGGAAGCAGAGGTGCAGATTGATCTCGGCAATCCGCCGGGCGCGGTTGGGCAGATGGGTCAGGGCGGTACCCAGCGTCGCGCCGATGCCGTGCAGCACGGGCAGGGGCAGGCGGGCCAGGATGCGAAGCGTCCATTCCAGGGTGCGGGGTGGGGCTGGCTGTTCCGTCATGGCGATAGCTAACCTGTTCACAGAGGGGTTAGGCAACCCGGGCGGTGGTGTTCGGGGGCAGGCTCGCTACACTTTCGGGTCGGGGCGTATGGTTCGTCCGGGCCAGTGCTATGGCTCGTCCGCCGTGCCCGGAAATGGCAATGAGGACATCAGGAGAGGATTCCAATGAGCGGTAACCGACCGATGGAAGAGATGGTCCGTAACTGGACCGAGATGCAGCAGCGCATGTGGGATACCTGGCTGCAGACGGTTCGAGGCATGCAGATGCCCACCGGGGTGTCGCAGGGTGAGGAGTGGCAGCGCCACTACCAGCAGAACCTGGAGGCGTGGGAGAAGGCGGTTCGTGAGGCCCTCGACGCTCAGGTGCAGTGGGCCCAGAAGTGGGCGCAGCAGGCCGGCGCCGGAGAGCACGCCAATGACGGCATGCAGGAGGTGGTCAAGCAGACGCAGGAGATGATGAAGTCCTGGACCGAGGCGCAGAGCAAGCTCTGGAACGCCTGGTTCGACAGTGTGAAGAACATGGATCCGTCCCGCATGGCGGAACAGTGGGACTCGGAGGGGCAGCGCGTGCTCAAAGCCTGGCAGGACGCCACCAAGCGGGCCCAGGAGGCGATGCAGGAGCTCTCCGGCGCCGCTGTCGCGGGTAACCCGGATGCCGGCACACAGAAATCCTCCGCAGCGCGCAGTACCTCGGGCGGCAGCAAGAAGGCCTGAGGCGGCGCAAAAAAAAGCCGACGCGTCCTGCGTCGGCTTCAACCCGCTTCCCTCGGGCTTGGGTGGGTGGGGGCCTGACTCCTCCTTGAGCGGTCCCTTGGTAGGCCTCGCGCTCCGTCGCCCCACCCAGGCTCCCGCACAATCGGCTGCGCTCCTCCGATAAGCCACAGCATCCCGACTGCCGGTAGCCGGGTACCACAGTGCCTCAGCGCGCTGGGGGGTTGGATCAGGGGGTGCCGGAGTGCACGTAAGACAAGTCTGATATCGTCGGGACATGATCACAGTCATTCAGCGCTCACGTGCCGCCCGGGTCTGCGTCGGCGGCGAGGTGGTTGGGCAGATCGACCACGGGGTGGTCGCCCTGGTCTGTGCCGTACAGGGCGACGGTCCGCAACAGGCCGAGCGCCTCGCCGAGCGGGTTCTGGGTTATCGGGTCTTCCCGGATGCCGCCGGGCGCATGAACCGCTCGGCCCTCGATCTGGCCTGCGGCGTGCTGGCCGTGCCGCAATTCACCCTGGCTGCCGACACGCGCAAGGGCATGCGGCCGAGCTTCGGCCCCGCCGCCGACCCGCAGACCGGTGAGGCGCTGTTCGATGCCTTCCTCACCGCGCTGCGCCACCGGGCGGCGGGGCCGGTGGCCGCCGGCGTCTTCGGGGCGGATATGCAGGTGGAACTGGTCAATGACGGGCCGGTGACCTTCTGGCTGGAGGCCCCGCCGAGCGGCGCTGGCGCCGTGTGATATCCTCGTCCGCCCGTCGGGCGGAAGGCCCGGATCGATACCAGACCTGCGAGGGTGTCACGGCCATGGCCAAGCGAACGGCAGAAGTCGAGCGCACCACCGGCGAGACCGCCGTACAGGTGCGGGTGGATCTCGACGGTGAGGGCAGTGCGGAGCTCGATTGCGGGGTTCCGTTCTTTGAACACATGCTCGCCCAGATAGCACGCCATGGCGGCGTGGATCTCAGCATCCGGGCCCAGGGGGACACCTGGATTGATGATCACCACACCGTCGAGGACGTCGGCATCGCACTGGGTCAGGCGCTGATGCAGGCGTGGGGCGACAAGGCCGGTCTGACCCGCTACGGCCACGCCTACGTGCCCCTGGACGAGGCGCTCTCGCGCGCGGTCATCGATCTCTCCGGGCGGCCCGGCCTGGTCTACCAGGCCGAGATGCCGCGGACGCACATCGGGCGGTTTGATACCGAGCTGGTCGAGGAGTTCTTCCGCGCCCTGACCAACCACGCCGCCGTAACCGTCCATCTGGATGTGCTGCGTGGCCGCAATGCCCATCATATGGTCGAGTGCCTGTTCAAGGCGTTCGGGCGCGCCCTGCGCCAGGCCGTGAGCCCGGATGAGCGCGCGGCGGGCCGCATCCCCTCCACCAAGGGGGCCCTGTGATGGGGCGCGTGGCCATCGTCGATTACGGGATGGGCAATCTGCGCTCGGTCTATCGAGCCCTGGCCCATGCCGCCGGTGATGAGGCCGGCCTTGAGGTGACCGCCGACCCCGATCGGGTCCGGGCCGCAGAGCGGGTGGTCCTGCCGGGCGTCGGGGCCATCGGCGACTGCATGGCCGAGCTCAACCGCCTCGGGTTGACCGACGCGCTGATCGAGGCTGCACGCAGCCGGCCCTTTCTGGGTATCTGCCTCGGCATGCAGGCGCTGCTGACCCATAGCGAGGAAAGCGGTGGCGTCGATGGTCTCGGGGTGCTGCCGGGCCGGGCCGTGCGTTTTCCCGACGGTGAGCGCGACGGCCGCGGTCGCCCGCTGAAGGTGCCGCACATGGGCTGGAGCCGGGTGCACCGTCCGTGCCGACACCCGCTGTGGGCCGGTATCGAGGACGGCACCTGGTTTTATTTCGTGCACAGTTACTACGTGATCGCCGACGACGCGGGCCTGGTCGTCGGCCAGGCCGAGCATGGCCGACGCTTCGCGGCCGCCGTGGCGGATGGCCCGTGCTTCGCCGTGCAATTCCATCCGGAGAAGAGCCAGGACGCCGGCCTGCGCCTCTACCGCAACTTTCTCGACTGGGACGGGAGCTGGACGTGATCGTAATCCCCGCCATCGACCTGAAGAATGGCCACTGCGTGCGTCTGCGCCAGGGCCGCATGGACGATGAGACCATCTTTGACGCCGACCCGGTGGCGGTGGCCGGGCGCTGGGTGGCCGCCGGCGCCGAGCGTCTTCACCTGGTCGATCTGGACGGTGCCGTCCAGGGCCGTCCGGCCCATGAGCAGACCATCCACGCCATCGCCCGCGCCTACCCCGACACGCCGCTACAGATCGGCGGCGGTATCCGCAGCCGCGAGACCGCGCAACGCTACCTTGAGGCGGGCGTGGGCTACGTCATCGTCGGTACCCGTGCGGTGCGCGAGCCGGCCTTCGTCGAGGCGCTCTGCCGCGACTTCCCCGGTCAGGTCTGCGTCGGTCTGGACGCCCGGGGCGGATATGTGGCCACCGATGGCTGGGAGCAGACCTCCGAGGTCGCCGCGGTCGATCTCGCCCGTCGGTTCGAGGATGCCGGCGTCGCGGCGTTGATCTTCACCGACATCGGCCGGGACGGGATGATGCAGGGCTGCAACGTCGAGGCGACCCGCGAGCTGGCCCGGGCCGTCTCCATCCCGGTGATCGCCTCCGGGGGCGTCAGCAGCCTGGAAGACGTGCACGCCCTAGCCGCCAGCCCCGAGGGCATCGCCGGGGCCATCGTCGGGCGGGCCATCTACGACGGTGGCCTTGACCTGGCCACGGCCATCCGCACCGCGCAGGAGGCCGGTCGTGACCGCTAAGCGCATCATCCCCTGCCTGGACGTGGACGGCGGCCGGGTGGTCAAGGGGGTTCGCTTCGTCGATATCCGCGACGCCGGTGACCCCGTGGAGATCGCCCGGCGCTACGATGCCATGGGCGCCGACGAGCTGACCTTCCTTGACATCACCGCCAGCCACGAGCGGCGGGACACCATCTATGAGGTGGTGGAGGCGGTGGCCGGCCAGGTCTTCATACCGCTGACCGTCGGCGGCGGCGTGCGCAGCGTGGCCGACGTGCGCCGGCTGCTCAATGCCGGTGCCGACAAGGTGGCCATCAACACCGCCGCCGTACACCGCCCGGAGTTTGTCCGTGAGGCCGCCGAGCGCTTCGGCTCCCAGTGCATCGTGGTGGCGGTGGACGCCAAGCAGGTGGAGGAGGACCCGCCCCGCTGGGAGGTGTTCACCCATGGCGGGCGCAACCCCACCAGGTTTGAGGTGGTCAGCTGGTGCCAGCGCCTGGTGGCCCTGGGCGCTGGCGAGATCCTGCTCACCAGCATGGACCGGGACGGCACGCGGGCCGGCTTCGACCTGGGGCTGACGCGGGCCGTGGCGGATGCCGTGAGCGTGCCGGTGATCGCCTCCGGCGGCGTGGGGGATCTGGAGCACCTGGCCGATGGGGTCGACGAGGGCGGGGCCGATGCCGTACTGGCGGCGAGCATCTTCCACTTCGGCGACTACACCGTCGGCGAGGCCAAGGGGCATATGGCGGAACGCGGCATCGAGGTCCGACAATGAGCGAGCGCGCAACCGAGCGAACGGCGGCGGATACCCTGCGGGCGCTGGCCGAGACCATCGAGCAGCGCCGGGACGCCTCGCCCGATGCCTCCTACGTGGCCCGCCTTCATCACAAGGGGCTGGACGCCATTCTGAAGAAGGTGGGCGAGGAGGCGACCGAGGCGGTCATCGCCGCCAAAGGCGGCGAACGCGAACAGGTCGTTTATGAGACCGCCGATCTGTGGTTCCATACTCTCGTTATGCTCTCGGCTAGCGGGGTCTCGGTGGATGAGGTGCTGGCCGAGCTGGAGCGACGGGTAGGCCGCTCGGGCCTTGAGGAGAAGGCCGCTCGCGGCGGATGAGCCACGCACAACTTGAGGCGCCGCAGGGCGCTGGAGGGTGAGGAGATGGGGTTCAATATCTGGTCGTTGCTGATCATCCTGCTGATCGTGGCGCTGCTGTTCGGCACCAAGAAGCTGCGCAACATCGGTGGCGATCTCGGTGGAGCCATCCGCGGCTTCAAGGAGTCGATGCGCGAGGGCGAGGAGGAAGAGGCGCAGAAGCGTGCCGAGGGCGAGTCCTCGGAGGAGCCGGAGCCGCTGGAGCATCAGGGTGACCCGGCCGCCGAGCAGGATCGCGCCCGCGAGAGCAGCGCCGCCCGCCAGAATGCCGAGCAGCACGACCGCAGCGCATCGTAGGACGCTGGCCGGCACCCCGGTTCCACCCTGACGCAGGATCGCCATGTTCGACCTCGGCTTCTGGGAAGTCCTGATCATCTGCCTGATCGGGTTGCTGGTGCTCGGTCCCGAGCGCATGGCGCGTACCGTGCGCGTGCTCGGGCGCTGGGCCGGCAAGGCGCGTGCCTCGTTCAACGCCACCCGTCGCGAGGTCGAGCGCGAGCTGCGTATCGAGGAGATCCGCAAGGCGGGTGAATCGGTGCGGCGCGACGTCGAGGAGACCCGTCGGGCCTTCAAGGGCGCCGAGGAGGACGTCGAGCGTGAGACCCGGGAGGCCCGGCGCGCCGCCCGGCTGCGCAAGGCGGAGGAATCCGAGGGCGGCAAACCGCGCGGCGCCGATAAGGAGCACGACCAGTGAGTGCTGGCGAGCCCGAGCAGAAGCAGACGAGTGACGAAAAGCTCCAGGAGGCGCCGCTGCTCAGCCACCTGAAGGAGTTCCGCGACCGCCTGCTGCGTGTCGTAGTGGCGGTGCTGGGGGTGTTCCTGCTCCTCTACCCGTTCCGCGACACCCTCTATCGCTGGATTTCCGGGCCGCTGCAGGACGTCCTGCCCGAGGGCACCTCGATGATCGCCATCAAGGTGGCCTCGCCGTTCCTGATCCCCATGAAGCTGGCCCTGGTGGCGGCCATCTTCATCACCATCCCGTACATCCTCTATCAGCTCTGGGCCTTTGTGGCGCCTGGTCTCTATCGCCACGAGCGGCGGATGATCTGGCCGCTGCTGATCTCCAGCACCGGGCTGTTCTACCTCGGGGCGGCCTTCGCCTATTTCGTGGTCTTCCCCATCGCCTTCCGTTTCTTCGCTCTGGTCTCCCCGGAAGGCGTGCAGATGATGACGGACATCGGCGAGTATCTGTCGTTCGTGCTGACCCTGTTCTTCGCCTTCGGCGCGGCCTTCCAGGTGCCCATCGCCACCATCCTGCTGGTGCGCAGCGGCATCTCCACCCGGGAGAGCTTGGCCGCCAAGCGACCGTACGTGATCGTCGGCGCCTTCGTGGTGGGGATGATGCTCACCCCGCCCGACGTGCTCTCGCAGGTCCTGCTGGCCGTGCCGGTATGGCTGCTTTATGAGATCGGCATCCTGCTCGCCGGACGAACACAGCCCTCCCAGGCCGCCTCACCGGACGGCGGCGGAGGCGATCACGGTTGACAGTGGTGTCGGTTGCGCGGCGGGCCGCCGGGTCCGCCGCGCAGCCGCGCACGGGTTCTCTCCGTTCGCTCCGAGCCTTAGAGTGGTGGCATGACTGATCGTGGCCTTTTCGAACAGCTTCGCGACAGCTCGTACCTGCACGGCGCCAACGCGGCCTTCATCGAGGATCTCTACGAGACCTACCTCGCCGATCCCAGCCGCGTGGACCCGGAGTGGCGGGCCTACTTCCATACCCTCAGCCAGGAGCTTGGTCGCGGGGAGGACATCCCCCACAGCCCCATCCGGGCCCGCTTCGAGCAGCATGCACGGGACAATGGCGGCACGCCGGCGCGGGCTACCGTCCCCGTCGATGGCGGCCTGAGCGCCGAGGCGGCCGAAAAGCAGGCGGCGGTGCTGCGGCTGATCAACTCCTACCGCTTCCGCGGTCACCAGGCGGCGGACATCGACCCGCTGGACCTGCGCCCGAAGCCACCGGTACCGGATCTCGACCCGGCCTTCCACGGGTTGCTGCCCGCGGATCTGGATCAGACATTCAACACCGGCTCGCTGTACGCGCCGGCGCAGATGACCCTGCGCGAGATCCTCGCGCAACTCGAGGAGGTCTACTGCGGCTCCATCGGCTCCGAGTACATGCACATTACGGATACCGTGCAGAAGCGCTGGATCCAGGAGCGGCTGGAGGGAACCGGGTGTCGACCGCGGCTGAGCCCGGCGCGCAAGAAGGAGATCCTTGAGCGGCTGACCGCCGCCGAAGGCATCGAGAAGTATCTGCATTCGAAGTACGTGGGTCAGAAGCGCTTCTCACTGGAAGGCGGAGATGCGCTGATCCCCCTGTTGCACGATCTCATCCAGGGCGCCGGACGCGAAGGCGTCAAGGAGATGGTGCTGGGCATGGCCCACCGGGGCCGGCTCAACGTGCTGATCAACATCATGGGCAAGGACCCCGGCGACCTGTTCGCCGAGTTCGAGGGGCATCAGCCCGACGGGCTGGAGGGCTCCGGTGACGTCAAGTACCACATGGGCTTCTCGTCGGATATCCAGACCCCGGGCGGCCCGATGCACGTGGCCCTGGCCTTCAACCCGTCGCACCTGGAGATCGTCAACCCGGTGGTGGAGGGCTCCTGCCGCGGGCGCATGCGCCGACGCCGTGACCCGCAGGGCGAGCAGGTGCTGCCGCTGCTCATCCACGGGGATGCCGCATTCGCCGGTCAGGGCGTGGTCATGGAGACGTTCCAGCTCTCCCAGGCACGCGGTTTTTACACCGGCGGCACGGTGCATTTGGTGGTCAACAACCAGATCGGCTTCACCACCTCGCACCCGCAGGACACCCGCTCGAGCCACTACTGCACCGAGGTGGCGAAGATCGTTCAGGCGCCGATCTTCCACGTCAATGGCGACGACCCCGAGGCGGTCGCCTTCGCCACGGCACTGGCCCTGGACTACCGCAACACCTTCCATCGCGATGTGGTCATCGACCTGATCTGCTACCGCCGCCACGGCCACAATGAGGCCGACGAGCCGGCGGCCACGCAGCCGATGATGTACCAGAAGATCCGCAACCAGCCCACGGTTCGTCAGCGTTACGCCGAGCGGCTGGTGCAGGAGGGCATCCTCGGGCCGCGGGAGTCCGACGAGATGGTCGCCGGCTACCGCGAGGCCCTGGAGAACCGGGAGGTGGTGGCGTCGAACATCCTCACCGGCGTGCGCAACGACTACGCCGCGAACTGGACCCGGTTCGTCGGCGGCGAGTGGAACGAGCCGGTGGAGACGGCGGTGGACAAGGAGCGCCTGCGCGGCCTGCAGGGCATACTCGACGCCCTGCCCGACGGTTTCGAACTCAATCCCCGGGTGGCGTCGATCATGGAGAGCCGGCGCAAGATGGTTGCCGGTGCGCTGCCGCTGGACTGGGGCTTTGCCGAGACCATGGCCTACGCCACCCTCCTCCAGGATGGCTACCGGGTGCGCCTGACCGGGCAGGACTCCGGTCGCGGCACCTTCTTCCACCGCCACGCCGTGCTGCACAACGCCCGGGATGGCTCCAACTTTGTACCGCTGCAGGATGTCACCACCGAGCCCCAGGACTTCGTGGTCATCGACTCGCTCCTCTCCGAGGAGGCCGTACTCGGCTTCGAGTACGGCTACGCCACCACCGAGCCGGACACCCTGACCATCTGGGAGGCCCAGTTCGGCGACTTCGCCAACGGCGCCCAGGTGGTCATCGACCAGTTCATCGCCGCGGCTGAAGCCAAGTGGGGCCGGCTGTCGGGTCTGACCATGTTCCTGCCCCACGGCTACGAGGGGCAGGGCCCCGAGCACTCCTCCGCTCGGCTGGAGCGCTACCTGCAACTGTGTGCCGAGAACAACATGCAGGTGTGCGTGCCCTCGACCCCGGCGCAGTTCTTCCACATGCTGCGCCGGCAGATGCTGCGCCGCTACCGCAAGCCGCTGGTGGTGCTGACGCCGAAGAGCCTGTTGCGCCACAAGCTCTCCACCTCCGGGCTCGACGACCTGACCGGTGGCCACTTCCACAACATCATCGACGAGGTGGACGGGCTGGATCCGGCGGCCTGCCGGCGCGTGGTGCTGTGCGCCGGCAAGGTCTACTACGACCTGCTGGAGCCCCGCCGCCGGGAGGCCCGCAACGACGTGGCGATCATCCGGGTCGAGCAGCTCTACCCGTTCCCGGAGCGGGCGCTGCGCCATCTGCTGACCGAGCGTTACGCGGCGGCTACCGAGGTGGTCTGGTGCCAGGAGGAGCCCAAGAACCAGGGGGCGTGGTACTCCACCAATCACCACCTCTACAACTGCATGGGGCCGGATCAGCGGCTGCGCTATGCCGGCCGTTCCGCCGCGGCGTCGCCGGCGGTGGGCTACCCCAAGCGGAACCACGAGCAGCAGCGGGCGCTGGTCGAGGATGCGCTCGGCTAGACGGCGTGTGGCCACGGAGTCCGGAGAAGAACACCAGAGAAGGGGACCTGCATGAGCGTCGAGATCAAGGTTCCAGCGCTGCCCGAGTCCGTCAGTGAGGCGACGGTGGTGGCCTGGCACAAGCAGCCCGGTGAAGCGGTTGCCCGGGACGAGAACTTGGTCGACCTGGAGACCGACAAGGTGGTGCTGGAGGTTCCAGCCCCCAGCGATGGCGTGCTGCAGGGGATCGAGCGGGCCGTCGGCGAGACGGTCACCGCCGACGAGATCCTCGGCCACGTCGAGGCTGGTGCCGCACCGGCCGCCGAGACCGCCGCCGAGACCGCCGCGGCGGCAGCCGCGGGCGGGCAGGCATCGGCCGCCGAGCCGGCTGCGCCGGGCGAGGGGGATACGCCACCCAAGCCGCCCGCTGCCGACGCGTCGGCGACACCGGCGGCGAGCCTGGAGGGGCTCAGCCCGGCGGTCCGGCGCCTGGTCCGCGAGCACGGCCTGGATCCGGCGCGGATTGAGGCCGCCAGCGGCGACGGGCGCCTGACCAAGGAGGACGTCCTGCGCCACCTGGAGCGCCGGGCCGAGGCCGAGGCGGCGCCCACCGCGGCGACTGCGCCGCCGAGCGCCCCGGCGGGCGAAGCGCCGCCGGCCGCGGCGCCGGGGGATCGCCCGGAGCAGCGGGTGCCCATGACCCGGCTGCGCCAGCGCATTGCCGAGCGGCTGGTCGAGGCGCAGCAGAACGCGGCGATGCTCACCACCTTCAATGAAGTGAACATGCAGCCGGTGATGGATCTGCGCGCCCGCTACCGGGAGCGCTTCGAGAAGGCCCACGACGTGCGCCTGGGCTTCATGTCGTTCTTCGTCAAGGCGGCGGTGGAGGCCCTCAAGCGCTACCCGGCGGTCAACGCCTCGATCGAGGGCAACGACATCATCTACCACGGCTACTACGACATCGGTATCGCCGTCTCCTCGCCGCGGGGGCTGGTGGTGCCGGTGCTGCGTGATGCCGATCGCCTCTCCTTCGCCGAGATCGAGGCGCAGATCAACGAACTCGGCAAGCGCGCGCAGCAGGGCAAGCTGAGCATGGACGAGCTCACCGGCGGGACGTTCACCATCACCAACGGCGGGATCTTCGGCTCGCTGCTCTCCACGCCCATCCTCAACCCGCCGCAGAGCGGCATCCTGGGCATGCACAAGATCCAGGAGCGGCCGATGGTCGAGGATGGCGAGGTCGTGGTCCGGCCGATGATGTACCTGGCCCACACCTACGATCACCGCATCATTGATGGGCGCGAGGCGGTGCAGTTCCTGGTGGCGGTCAAGGACTGTATCGAGGATCCTGCCCGCCTGCTGCTCGAGGTCTAGCGGCGCCGGCCCCTCGGGGCCGGATGCGCCCCGCGCACATCCAACGACAGAACAGGGTCGCAACATGTCCAATCACTACGACGTCATCGTCATCGGTGCCGGCCCCGCCGGCTATAGCGCCGCCATCCGCTGCGCCCAGCTGGGTATGCGCACGGCCGTGGTGGACGCCTTCGTCTACAAGGATGGTGAGCCCGCCCTGGGTGGCACCTGCCTCAACGTCGGCTGCATCCCCTCAAAGGCGTTGCTCGACAGCTCCGAGCAGTACCACAAGGTCACGCATCAGCTCAGTGCCCACGGGATCACCGCCCAGGGGGTCGAGCTCGACGTCGGCCAGATGATCGCCCGCAAGGACAAGGTGGTGAAGGAGCTCACCGGGGGGATCCGTCAGCTGTTCAAGGCGAACAAGATCGAGTGGATCCACGGTCATGGCCAGCTGGTGGAGGCCCGGACCGTGGAGGTCCGCCGTGCGGATGATACCCGCGAGCGCTACAGCGCCGACTCGGTGGTGCTGGCCACCGGTTCGCGCAGCGTCGAGATCGGTGCCGCGCCGCTGGATCACGAGCGCATCGTCAACTCCGACGGGGCGCTGGAGTTCACCGAGGTTCCGCAACGACTGGGCATCATCGGTGCCGGCGTCATCGGCCTGGAGATGGGGTCGGTTTGGAGCCGGCTCGGTTCCGAGGTGGTGTTGCTCGAGGCGCAGGACGAGTTCCTTGGCCCGGTGGACCGCCAGGTCGCGCGCACCGCGCAAAAGGAGTTCAAGAAGCAGGGCCTGGATATCCGCCTGGGCTGCCGGGTGACCGCGACGCAGGTCGGCGGCGGGGTCACCGTCTCCTACGAGGACAAGAACGGCGAGCAGCAGCTGGAGGTCGATCGGCTGATCGTCTGCGTGGGTCGGCGACCAAACACGGATGACCTCTGCTCCAAGGAGGTCGATCTGCTGCTCGATGAGCGCGGCTTTATCAATGTCGATGAGGACTGCAAGACCAACCTGCCCGATGTCTACGCCGTCGGCGATGTGGTCCGCGGCCCGATGCTGGCCCACAAGGGGCAGGAGGAGGGGATCCTGGTTGCCGAGCGGATCGCTGGCAAGGGCGGCGACCTCAACTACGAGACCATCCCGTGGGTGATCTACACCGACCCGGAGATTGCCTGGGTGGGCCGCACCGAGGAGCAGCTGAAGAAGGCCGGCATCCCCTACAACACGGGCGTCTTCGGCTTTGCCGCCAACGGTCGGGCCCGCGCCATGGACCAGACCGCGGGGCTGGTCAAGCTCATCGCCCACGCCGAGACCGACCGGCTGCTCGGGGCCCACATCGTCGGCCCGCAGGCCTCCGAGCTGATCGCCGAGGCGGTGGTGACCATGGAGTTCGCCGGTTCGGCCGAGGACCTGGCGCGTACCATCCACGCCCACCCGACCCTCTCTGAGTCCGTCCACGAGGCGGCCCTGGCGGTCGGCAAGCGGGCCATCCATAAGGCCAACTGAGCCGCCACGGTGCCCGGGCGGTCGCCCCCTGAACCGGGGGCGGCGACCGCCCGGTGATTCCCGCCGAGCGGGCGGTGCCGACGGCTGCGGCTTTGGGGTATCCTGACCCGATGACCAGCATCCGAGCCGCCACGTCCGCTGCCACCCTTGCTCTGACCCTGCTCCTGCTGGCCGCCTGCGCCGCGCCCGACCGGGTGCAGGAGCCCGAGACCGCCGAGAGCCCCCAGGAGCCTGCCGCTCCGCCCGCGGAGGAGACGGCCGAGGAGGAGGCCATCGAGCCTCCGGAGCCCGCGCCGGAGTCGCCCCCCGAACTGGGCAGCGCCGATGAGCCCTTTGTGGCCTACGGCCAGGAGCCGGGCTGGATGCTGCGCATGGATGGGGAGCGGATGCGGCTGCTGGCCGATTACGGCCGGGTTGAACTCACCGCCGCGCAGCCGAGGCCGGAGGCGACCGATGCCGCCCTGCGCTATGTCGCCGAGACCGAGGACGTCCGGGAGCTGGAGGTGGTCGTTGAGCCGGAGCTGTGCGCCGATGTGGCCACCGGCATGCCGCACCCCTACCGGGTTGGCTACCAGCTCGATGGTGCGCGGCATCAGGGGTGCGGTGGTGATCCCCGGGCCCTGCTAACCGACGGCGGCTGGCGGATCGTCGCCATCGACGGCGCGGCCCCGGAGGCCATCGTCACCCTCGGCTTCGATGGCGAGGGGCGGGTGTTCGGGCAGGCGCCGTGCAATCGCTACACCGGTGGCTACCGGCTCACCGGCGAGCGGATCCTGTTCAGCGGCCTGGCCGCCACGCGCATGGCCTGCCAGGATGCCGGGCGGGCCGAGGCCGAGCAGACGTTTCTCAAGGTGCTCGGGCAGGTCCATTTCCTCTACATGCCCGACGCCGATCGGCTGCGGCTGATGACCGCCGATGGTCATCGCCTGGAGGCGGTGCGGACCGACAACGCCCCGCTGGAGCCGTGAGCGTCCGCGCCTGTCCCCTGTGTGCCAGCTCCGCAGCGCTGGATCACCGCGCCGAGCGGGCCTATTACCGGTGCCCAACCTGCGCGCTGGTCCACATGCCGCCGGAATACCACCTCTCGGCGGTGGATGAGCAGGCGGTCTACGACCAGCACCAGAACGCGGTGGACGACCCGGGGTATCGACACTTCCTGCGCCGGGTCGCCGACCCGCTGATGGTGGAAGTAGCCCCCCCGGCCCACGTGCTCGACTTTGGCTGCGGTCACGGACCGGCGCTGGCGGCGATCTTCCGCGAGGGCGGCTATCAGGTCGCGGTCTACGATCCGTACTACTTCCCGGATCCGGCCCCGCTGCGCGCCCGCTACGATGTGATCACCGCCACCGAGGTGGTCGAGCATCTGAGCGAACCGGCCGTCGAACTCGATGGCTTATGGGGGTGCCTGCGCCCGGGTGGTTGGCTGGGCATCATGACCAAGCGCCAGCCATCGGTCGAGGCGTTCCCCGGCTGGCACTACCTGCGTGACCCGACCCACATCGCCTTCTTCGCCGAGGCGACCTTCCGTTGGCTGGCTGAGCGCTGGGGGGCGGAGCTGCACCTGCCCCGCGAGGATGTGGCCCTGCTGCATCGCCCGGTCTCCGCCGGGACGGGGTGAGGACAGTGCGGTCCGTGCCTGCTATGTTCATCCAAGATCGCTCCCCCGCCAGCGCCAGCCCGAAGCGAGGACCCGCAGTGACACGAGACCTGCCCGACCGTCCGCGACGCCACACGCTGAAGATGATGCTCGGAGCCACCCTGCTGCCGCTGGTCGGGATGTCGGCGGCGCCGGTCTCCGGCGCGCGGGCCGATCACGGGGATGGGACGCCGCGCATCGGTCTGGCGCTGGGCAGCGGCGGCGCCCGCGGTCTGTCCCACCTGCTCGTCTTCGAGGCCCTCGAGGAACTTGGGGTGCGCCCGCACCGGATCAGCGGTTGCAGCATCGGCGCCATCATGGGCGCGCTCTACGCTGCCGGGCTCAGCGCCGAGGAGATCCGCGCCGGGATCGATGAACTCGTCGCCGATCAGGACGAGAACTGGCTGCAGACCCTGATGGGTGGCAAGTGGCGGCAGTGGCTCGACTTCGTGCAGCCGTCGGATCGCGACGGCGGGCTGGTGGAGTCCGACGCCTTCATCGCCCACCTGCGCAAGGAGACGGGCGTATCGCGCTTTGGCGAGCTGGAGATCCCGCTGCAGGTGGTTGCCACCGACTACTGGAAGCGCGAGGCGGTGATCTTCGACTCGGGCGCCCTGTGGCCGGCGGTCCAGGCGAGCATGGCCATGCCGGGGCTGTTCAGCCCGGTCTCCTATCAGGATCGGGTGCTGGTCGACGGCGGCCTGACCAATCCGGTGCCTTTCGATCTGCTCGCCGAGGAGTGCGATGTGGTGGTGGCGGTGAACGTATTGGGCACCCGCGAGGAGGGCAAGGACGAGGCACTGCGCAACCCGGCGTACCTGGACAATATCTTCAACACGTTTCAGATCATGCAGTACTCCATCCTGCAGGAGAAGCGACGGCGCGAGGAGCCCGATATCCTGATCAGCCCGGAGATCCGTGACATCCGTGTGCTCGACTTCCACAAGGTGGACGCCATCCTCGAGCAGGCGCAGCCGGAGGTGGATGCCCTGCGCGAGGAACTGGCCGATCTGCTGGGGAAAGGGTGAACGGGGCCATGGCGGAGTGGTTCGTCACCGGTCGGGTGATCGACGCCATCCTGGTGCTGATGCTCATCGAGGGTGCGCTGCTCTACGCCCTCTATCGGCGCACCGGACGGGGGCTGGCGCCGGGGACCATCGTCACCACCCTGGCCGCGGGCGGCTTTCTGCTGCTGGCGCTGCGTGCCGCGCTGACCGGGGCCGACTGGTACTGGGTGTCGGCATGGCTGTTGGCCGGCCTGCTGGCCCACCTGGCGGACCTGGGCCAGCGTCTGGGCCGCTCCTGACTGCGTTCTACGCCTTGTAGGCCGCGAAGCAGCGCATCACTCCGCGGGCCCGACGTGATCCGGGGTCGATCCGGAAACCGGCGGCGGTCACCGCCGTCTCGGTATCGCGGTTCAGGTGGCACCCGCCGCTGACGGCGGTCCACGCCGGTTGGAGGCGGTCCTGCACCCGGCCCGTCAGGCCCGCTGAGCGCACGTGCTCGAGCATGCGCAGCACCCCGTCCGCGGCCAGGACGCGGCGGATCTCCCCCAGCCCGGCAGCGACGTCGCCGACGCTGCAAAAACTCAGGCTGGTGGTCACGGTATCGAAGCTGCCATCGGCGAAGGGCAGCGCCTCGGCACGTCCCACGCAGAGCGCAGCCTGCGGCGCGCGGCGTCGGGCGCGCTCCAGGGCGGCGGCGTCCGGGTCGATGCCCCAGAGGGTCGTGTTGGCCGGGTAGAGGGGGAGTGTCCGGCCGGTGCCGCAGCCGACTTCCAGGATCCGGCCGCCGGCACCGCACACCAGCGCCCGACGCCAGCTCCCTAAGCCCAGGCGCTCGCACACCGCCATGCCGGCATCGTAGAGCCACGGGATGTGTTCGATGCCCCGCACCCCGGCTATTCGCGCAGCCAGCAGGCCACCCGGTGCTCCGGGCGGGGACGGAAGTCCGGCGGAGGCGGCTCGAGTTCGCAGCGCCCCGCCATGGCGTGGGGGCAGCGCGGGTGGTAGCGGCAGCCGGAGGGGGGGTGGATGAGGCTCGGCGCCTCGCCCCCTGGGACCGGACGGGGGCGGCCGGCGTTGGCCGCATCGGGGTCGCCAAGGGCGCTGAGCAGGGCCTCGGTGTACGGGTGCTGAGGGTGTCGGAGCAGGGCGTCCACCGGCGCCTGCTCGACGACCCGGCCGCCGTACATCACCATCGCCCGGTCCACGTAGTGGCGCACGGTGGACAGGTCGTGGGTGATGTAGAGCAGGGCGAGCCGATGCTCCTGCTGTACCCGGTGGAGGAGGGTGAGGATCTCCACGCGCACCGAGGCGTCGAGCATGGAGACCGGCTCATCGGCGATGAGCATGGCCGGGCGCAGGAGCAGCGCCCGGGCGATGACCACCCGCTGCTGCTGACCGCCGCTGAGCTGGTGGGGGAACTTGCCGGCGATCTCCGTGGCCGGGGCCAGGCCGACCTCCTCCAGGGCGGCCTGGATGCGCTGCCAGCGCTCGGCGCGGCGGCGGATGCCGTGGACAATCAGGGGTTCGGCGAGGATCCGCCGAACCTCCATGAACGGCGGTAGCGCCCCGTAGGGATCTTGCTGCACATACCCCACCTGAGCCCGATAGGCCTTGAGGTCGGCCCGACCGAGGCTGCTCAGCTCGCTGCCGGCAAAATGCAGCGACCCGGCGGTGGGGCGGTGCAGGCCAAGCAGGGTGCGCGCCAGGGAGCTCTTGCCGCAGCCGCTCTCGCCGACCACGGCGGTGGCCTCGCCAGCATCGAGGGTGAATGAGACCCCGTCGACGGCGCGCACCGTGCCCGTGCGCAGGAAGCCCCACTGGCGCAACTCGAAGTGGGTATACAGCCCATCGACCTCCAGCAGGGCGGAATCGCTGCCGGGGGCCGATGCGGCGGTGGCGGCGGGCGCGCTCATCGTCTCCCTCCCGGGTGGTGAAGCCAGCAGCGGACCCGGTGGCGGGTGTCGTAGGCCACCTCCGGTGGCGGCTCGGCGCAGCGTTCGTAAGCCTTCGGACAGCGATCGGCGAAGCGACAGCCGGTTGGTGGCTCCAGCAGGCTCGGCGGGCGTCCGGGGATGGCGCGGGGGGGCTGCTCCTGATGCAGGCGGGGCACCGAGTCCATGAGCAGCCGCGAGTAGGGGTGCGCCGGGTCGCCGAAAAAGGCCTCGGCGCTGGCCGTCTCCACCACCTGACCGGCATACATCAGGGCCACCCGGTCGGCCAGCTCGCTGGATGTGGCGATATCGTGGGTGATCAGGATGAAGCTGACCCCGCGCTCGGCCTTGATGCGCTTGAGCACGTTCATGATCGACGCCTGGGTGAGCACATCCAGCGCCGAGGTCGGTTCGTCCAGGATCACCAGGTCCGGTTCGGTGACCAGTGCCATGGCCAGCACCGCGCGCTGACGCATGCCGCCGGAGAGTTCGTGGGGGTAGCGGCGCAGGAAATCCGTGGCGATGCCCACTTCCTCGAAGGCGGCCGCGGCGCGGCGCTGCGCCTCGCGCCGGCCCATGCGCTGGTGGACGCGTAGCGGCTCGGCCACCTGCTCGCCGACGCGCACCACCGGGTTGAGGGCATTCATCGCCGCCTGCATGACCAGCGCGATGCGGACCCAGCGCACCTCGCGGCGGAAGCGCTCCTCCGGCAGGCCCAGGACCTCCCGCCCGTCCAGGCGGATCTGGCCGCTGGGGGTGCGGGCGTTGCGCGGCAGGGTGCGCAGCAGGGTGCGGGCCAGGGAGCTCTTGCCACAGCCGGACTCGCCGAGCACGGTCAGGGCCTCGTTGCGGCGCACCTCAAGGTTGACGCCGTCCACCGCCCACAGGGTGCCGCGCTCGGTGGCGTAGCCCAGGCGCAGGTCCTCGATCTCGAGCAGCGGGGGGCCGGCCATCAGAGGCTCCTCAGCCGTGGGTTGAAGATCCGGTCCAGGGCGAAGCCGAGCATGGCAAAGCCGAGCCCGGTCAGCATCAGCAGTGCCGCCGGTGACACCACCCAGTAGTAGAACCCATGGTAGAGCGCGCTCTGGGCCTGGGCATCGTGGAGCACCTTGCCCCAGGTCGGTAGCACCGGATCGCCTAGGCCGAGGACCGCCAGCGACGCCTCGAGGAAGACGTAGGTGGGGATCAGTGTGACGAAGGTGGGGATGAGCACCGGCAGGATCCGCGGCACCATGTAGCGCAGGATGATCCGCCCGCCGCTGGCCCCGTAGGCGCGGGCCGCCTCGATATAGGGTGCCTGGCGGATGGGCAGCAGCATCGAGCGGTACATTTTGATCCCGGCACTGAAGATGCCCAGCACCACCACCACGCCGAGCATCAGCCAGATGCTGGTCGAATAGAGGGTGCCGATCATCACTAGGATGGGCAGCAGCGGCAGGATGATGTTCACCTCGGTGAGCCGCTGGATGACGGCGTCCACCCAACCGCCGTACCAGACGCCGGTGGCGGCGATGATCAGGGTGGTGACCGTGGTGCCCACCGCCGCCAGCAGCCCGAAGGCAAGGGCAACCGGCGTGCCCCAGAGCAGCGCCACCGCCAGATCGCGGCGCTGGTGATCGGTACCGAAGGCGCCGTGGACCTGGCCGTAGACAACCAGGTCGGCGTGCAACCGGGCGTCCTCTTCGAAATGCACCGTTTCGATCACCAGCTGGTAGGTGCCCTGGAGCACGTCCGGCTCCGCGGTGCCCGGCTCGGCGTCGGTCAACAGCCCGATCTGCGGGGCGAAGCCGAGGCGGCTCTCCAGCTGACGGTCCTGGGAGATGGAGAACCGATCCCGCTCGCCGACCCGGCGCGCCTCGATGGGGATCTCTTGCCCGTCCGGCCTGCGCCAGTGCACCCGGGTGAACGGCTGGCGCTGCTCGAACTCCGCCTCCAGGAAGAGATTGATCTCGGAGGGGAAGTCGCCGTAGGGGAAATCCACCTCCAGGGTCGTGGTCTCGAGCCGCGCCGCGCCCAGGTCCTCGCGCTCGACGGCCACTTCGTCGCTGGAGGCGGTGATGGTGCGTGGGGCCTCACCGCCCCGGATACGGTCGGTCCACACCGGGCTGGCGTTGACCGGCAGTTCCTGCCAGGCATCGCCGCCGCGCCAGAGCTTCTGCGCCTCGGAGTAAGGGATGGCGGTCACGGCATAGATGGCCGTGGCCAGCAGCAGGGCGATGATCAGCAGCCCGACCACGGCGGAGGGGTAGCGGCGTATCTGGGCCAGTCCGTCGCGCCAGCGGGTCATCGCTGTCCCCCGTCGATACGGACCCGCGGGTCCAGGATGGCGTAGAGGAAATCGAGCAGGAAGACGGTGACCGCCAGCAGGTAGGCGAAGATCACCACCGAGCCGATGATCACCGGGGTATCCCGGTGGCCGATGGCCTCGAAGAGCAGTGTGCCCAGCCCCGGCCAGTTGAAGACCTGCTCGAGGATGATCGCCCCGCTCCACAGGCCGATGAGCATCAGCAGGAAGCTGGTGACAATCGGCGAGAGCGTCGGGCGCAGGATGTAGCGCTGCTCCACCAGGGCATCGGGCAGGCCCTTGGCCCGGGCCATCTCCACGTAGTCCTCACTGGAGTGGATCAGGAAAAACGTCCGCCAGGAGTAGATCGAGATGAAGATCTGGGCGATGAACATCGCCGCCAGCGGCAGGGCCATGTGGCGGATCACGCTGGCCGCGTAGGCCCACGGGTCCTCCGGCGGCGGCACCGACACCATGCCCCCGGAGGGCAGCAGCGGCAGGATGAAGGCGAAAATCAGGATCAGGAAGATGCCGTAGAACCACGCCGGCGCCGCCGACGTGGGCGCGAGGCCGATGACACTCTGGTCCAGCCGGCTGCCGTAGCGCCGCGACAGCGACAATGCGGCGAAGACCGAGACGAAGAAGACCAGCAGGTTAGCGGTGCCGAAGAGCAGCAGGGTCGCCGGCAGGCGCTCGACAATGATGTTGTAGACCTGCCGCGAGCCGGCATCGCTGTGCATTTGCTCGGCGCGGCCCAGGTCGAGGGTCATGGCCGCGCGCAGGTAGTCGAAGCTGCGCAGGATGAACGGCTCGTCTAGCCGCAGGCGCTCGACCTCGAGGTCGATCTGGCGCTGCATCAGTTCCTCGCGCTCCTCCGAGTCGAGGTCCTGGAAGGCGGGGTCGCCCCGGACCTGCTCGGCCACCTCACCCTGGATCTGCGCCATGCGCAGCTCGTCCACCTGCCCGCCCATGTTGGCGATGAGGATGGTCAGGTAGACGCCGACGAGCACCGTCAGCAGCAGGGCGATCACGCGCTTGGCGGTGAACACCCCGAGGTAACGCAGGTCGCGCAGCAGTGAGGCGGTGCGGCTGACGGGTGCAGCAGAGGCCACGGCTACTCCTCCTCGCCCTCGGTCGCCGCCCGGCCGGCTGGCAGGGTGGCGAAGGCGTGGGTGGCGAAGGCCGGCAGGGCCACGCTGCGCGAGGTGACCGCCAGCTCCAGGCTGTTGGCACCGGTGCCCAGCGCCTCCAGCTCCTCGGCGGGGACGCGGATGCGCCAGCGCCCGTCCTCGGCCGGTTCGCTCTCGCCTTCCAGGGCCAGGCGGTCGTCGGCGTCGAAGAGAAGGAAGCGGGCGGTCTCGATCTCCTCGTCCGGGTAGGGCTCGCCGGCGTAGGTGATGCGCACCGTCAGCTCGAGATCCTCGCCGTGCTCGACCAGCAGCGGGCCGTCGATCTCCAGCTCCGGGATGCGCGGGTCGGTGAAGCGCAGCCACTTGTCCGCCGGGTCCGGGTGATCCGCGTAGCGCCGCAGCACGATACTGCCCTCCACCGGGCGGACCGAGTGCAGATAGAAGGGGCCATCATCGACCCAGAAATGCCCGCGCTCCTGCTGCCAGGTGTCCAGGGCGCGGTAGCGCTCGGCGGGCTCGTCCTCGCGCAGCCATTCGGAGAGGGCGTCCTCGAACGGCACCTGCTCCGTCTCGGCGGCGGCGCGCAAATAGCCGCGCAGGACCTCCAGGCTTGGCCCCGAGACCAGGTTCAGCCACTCCACGCCCATGCGATCGGCCTTGCTTGAGGAGAAGGCCAGCTCGCCGCCGCGCTCGGCCTGGATGCCCAGGTTGAGCACATGCCAGGGCAGGGCGCCGGGGGTTCGGGCGGCCACCAGGGTCTCGGCGTCGGGGTAGACCTGATCGCTGTAGACCTCGACGGTCAGCGGGTCGGTATCGAGGATGCGCCAGCCGCGGAAGTTGCGTTGATAGACCTCGAACTCCGGCAGATGCGAGGGATCGAACAGCGGGCTGTCCTCGTCGGCCCGGGCGAAGTTGAGGATCCAGGGCAGCACCACGTCGGCCACCGAGACCTGCGAGCCGTCGTGCCAGCGCCGCTGCAGGTAGTCGTCCTCGTAGTGGAGGACCA
Organism: Ectothiorhodospiraceae bacterium; assembly: GCA_003552345.1. GTDB lineage: Bacteria > Pseudomonadota > Gammaproteobacteria > Nitrococcales > Halorhodospiraceae > Halorhodospira. The sequence continues at coordinate 1,656 of PULM01000021.1, read as the reverse complement.
CGCGCGAGCGGGCGGTCAGTCCGTCGTCGTGGCGATCGTCGACGGTCAGTATGCGCTGCTCCTCCGGATCCCAGTCGATCCAGGCGTCACCGGGGATCTCGATGGTCTCGGCGGTTTCCAGCGAGACCCAATCGAGGGTGCGGCTGACCGGCGCGTCCTCGGTGACCGTCACCTCTGCCGAGTCGATCCGCTGCGGCCAGTAGAGACCGGTGAAGGGATCGGGCAGCACCGCCGAGTCGGTCAGCCCGCGCAGAATCATCTGATCGAAGATCCAGTTGCTGCCGGCGACGTGGTTCCAGGGTTCGGTGAGCATGCTCGGGGTGGCTGCCACCACCCGTCCGCCCACGCGCTCAGTGAAGCGCAGGGTAAAGGGCCAGAGCTGCGACCCGGAGAGCCCGCCGGCCAGATCGCCGGCCACCTCGAGATCGGCGGCGTGGGGCCAGACGCTGAGCTGATCCGCCAGCCAGATGCGTGCCGAGTTCTCCATGGCCAGGGTCAGGCCCTTCTCCATGAGCCGTTGACGCTCCTTGACGCTGGTGTAGTCACGTCGCTCGAGGCGCTCGGCGGCCTCGCTGAACGCCTCTGTCGGCTCGTACGCCTGCCACAGCGGGTCAGGGCGGCCGCGGGGGGTGTAGTAGTAGTTGAAGTCGTCCCCGATGTCGCGGTTGATCACCGTCGAGACCCAGGCGCCGGTATAGATATGCCAGCGCCCGGCCGCCGGGTCTCCGGTCATCCAGATCCGCGAGGCCTCCTCGGCGGTGCGGTAGAGCCGCTCGACGCTGAAGCCGAGATCCTCCATCAGGTTGGCGATGTAATCGCCTACCCGCTCGCGGTTGTCCTCGGTGCGAATCAGCACCGACAGGGTCACCGGCTCATCCCGGTAGTACCAGCGGCCGTCCCGGCGCTCTGCGCCGAGCGCTTCCATCTCCTCGGTGATGGTCGCCTCGGCGCGCTCCGGGTCGTGGCGATACTTGAGTTCCAGCGATCGAGCGGTCTCCGCCAGGCGCGCGTAGTCCGGGAAAGCGGTGTTGATCGGCAGGTAGCGGGGCACTGCCAGGCCGCCGAAGAGTTCCTCGGCCACGTGGCGCCGGTCCACCAGGCGATTGAGCGCCTCGCGGATGCGCGGCTCCTGGAACGGGTTGAGCCGCTCCTCGTCCTCGAAGGCGGCCGGGTTGAGCGTCAGCTCGATGGCCGTGCCGTGGGAGAGGAAGTGGCCCACCTGCTCTGATCCTTGGGCCTGGCGGAAGATGGTGGCGCTGTCGATGCCTTGGGTGTACAGGTGGTGCGAGCCGTGTTCGATCAGCGCGGTGAGCCGGCCCGGGTCCGACTCCTCGGTGAAGATGACCTCGTCGACGAGCGCACCGCGTCGCTCGGCCGGGTCGCCCGGTTCGCCGCGGTGGCTGGTCTCGGTGTCTGCGCCGCGATGCTCGCCGATGATCAGCACGGCGGCCACGGCCCCGGCGATCAGGGCCAGCGCGGCCAGCGGGATGTAGGAGCGCGGCGCCATGGGTCGAGCCAGTGAATCCTCGCAGCAGGGTCGGTTTTTGACCGCAGGTCATGGTGCACCAAGCGCCGCGCGGGGTCCAATGCCGATCGTGACCCCGGGCGGCGGCAATGCCTGCTCGGCTCAAATATTGTTCCTAATAATGCTCTTTT
>PULM01000022.1 GCA_003552345.1 Ectothiorhodospiraceae bacterium | reverse complement strand
TGCCAGCCCACGGCCGCACCGACCTGCCAGGTCCAGCCCCCGAGGATGGCTAGGCCGAGCAGTACCCCCAGAAGCGCGAGCCCGGTACGCCACGGATGGGATGCCATGGATCGAGTATCGCCCGGATCGACTCTGTGCACCATGGCAGATCGCCTTGGGCGAGGGGATAGATGCCCCCCTCGGAGCGTAGGGGGGCATCCAGGGAGGTGAGGATGGTCTATGCTGACCGGCACCCAATCAACCCGAAAGGGGAGCGCCCGCCATGACGCAGTCGACCGCTATACGCGCCTACGCCGCCCACTCCGAGACCTCCGGGCTCAACGCGTGGGAGCTGGAGCGCCGGGGCCTGCGCGCCGATGACATCGCCATCGAGATCGACTACTGCGGCGTCTGTCATACCGACATCCACTTCGTGGAGAACGACTGGGGCATGACCATCTACCCGGTCGTCCCGGGGCACGAGATCGTCGGCCGGGTCACGGCCGTCGGGCCTCAGGTCAGCGCCTACAAGCCCGGTGATCGCGTCGGCGTCGGGTGCATGGTTGACTCATGCCGCGAGTGTAGTGCCTGCGCAGAAGGCCTCGAGCAATACTGTCTGAGCGGCCCGATCCTGACCTACAACGGGCAAGACCGGCACGATGGCTCGGTGACCTACGGTGGGTACTCCGAGAAGATCGTTGTCAGCGAGCGTTTTGTTGTCCGGATCCCCGATGCCCTCGACCCGGCGGCGGCCGCGCCGTTGCTCTGCGCCGGGATCACCACTTACTCCCCGCTCAAGCACTACGGGGTGAGGCCCGGGCACCGGGTCGGCGTCATCGGCATGGGGGGGCTGGGACACATGGGCGTGAAGTTCGCCCGCGCGCTGGGGGCGGAAGTGACGATCTTCACCCGCTCTGATGCCAAGGTGGCCGAGGCGCAGGCACAAGGTGCTCACCACGTGGTGGTCAGTACCGACGAGGAGCAACTCGCCGCGGCCGCGGAGTCTTTCGATTTCATGCTGGACACCGTCCCGGTGCAGCATGATCTCAACCCGTATCTCCAATGCCTCAAGTACGATGGCGTTCACATCCTCGTCGGCTTGCTCGAGCCCATCGAGCCGGCCGTCGAGGCTGGCGGCCTGGTCTTCAAGCGACGCGTCCTGGCTGGCTCGTTGATCGGCGGCATGCCGGAGACCCAGGAAGTGCTCGACTTCTGCGCCGAGCACGACATCGCCTGTGATGTGGAGATGCTCGACATCCGGAACATCAACGACGCCTATGAGCGCATGAAGCGGGGCGATGTGAAGTACCGTTTCGTCATCGACATGAACACCCTGAGGCAAGGCGCATAAGAGGTCCTGCCCGGGCCGCAGGGGCTGTGATCCGGCCAGGGTCGGGCCGGGCTCCCGGGCCGATGCTCCGCAGTAAGAGCTAGGCGGACCCGCCCGGGAGCCCGGCCAGCAAAAGCCAGAGCTCTTTGCGTTCAAGCGGCTTGTTCAAGTAGGCGTCGCAACCGAGGCCGAAGCACTCCTGTTGGAAGTGCTCCAGGGCATGGGCGGTGATCAGGGCGATGGGCGTGCGCGCCAGGGCGTGTTTCGCCTCTTGTGAACGGATTATGCGCAGTGCCTCACGGCCATCCATCTCGGGCATTTGAAGGTCGAGCAGGACGAGGTCGGGGCTCGCTTGCTGCCAGTGCTCGATGGCCTCGCGGCCATTTTGCACGCAGGTGATCTGTGCGCAGCCAGCCTGTTCGAGCAGGTTGTTCACGAGTAGTGCGTTGGTCGGCTCATCTTCGGCGACGAGCACGCGCAGCCCAGCCCCCACCGGCGCGCTTGTATCAACTTCGGCCTCTTCGGGGGTGTATAGCAACGGGGTGGCGGAGGTGGCTGGTGGCATCGCCACCGTAAAGCGGAACCTCGTTCCGTAGCCGGGCTGGCTCTCGACCGAGATGCGCCCACCCATCAGCTCCACCAGCTCTTTGCAGACCTTCAGCCCCAGGCCGCTGCCTTCCTTGCGGGCGAGTGCAGGACCAGCCTGCCGGAAGGCCTCGAAGATGTGCGGCTGGTCTTCCTCCGGGATGCCGGCTCCGGTGTCCGTGACGGTGAAGGCGAGTTCATGCTCGGATGAACCGCGCTCTACGTGAACGCGGATATGGCCCGATTCGGTGAAGCGCAGCGCGTTGCTGACCAGGTTGTAGAGCACCTGACCGAGGCGCACCGGATCGCCATGGACCCGGCATGGGGCTTCGGTGCCTGAGGGCCACTCCAGGCGCAGGCCCTTCTGCTCGGCCAGCGGCACGAGAAGCCCCAGCTGGATATCCATGAACGCGCGCAGATCGAAATCCTCCTCGCTCAGCTGAACTCGGCCGGCTTCCAGCCGCGAGAGCTCCAGGACGGTGTCGATGAGCCCGAGCAGGGTATGGCTTCCGGCTTGGCAAAGCTCCACATGGTGATGCTGCCGCGGGTCCAGCTCGGAGTGCGCCAACTGATCCAAGAATCCCGTGATGGCATTGAGCGGCGTGCGCAGGTCGTGGCTGACCGCGGCGAGGAACATCCTTTGGTCCTCCAGCGTACGTTGGCGCTCCTCTTCCAGGGCTCGACGCTCACTGATATCGCGCAGGATCCCCGCCGCGTGCCAGCGCCCGGCAATCTGTACGGGTGCCAGGGTCAGCTCCAGGGCGACCTCGTGTCCGTCACGGTGGATGGCCACGACTTCGGTCTGTTGGCCCACGCGGGTTTTGCCGCCGGACTCCCGGAAGTGGCGCATGCCTGCCTGCATCGCCTCCCGGTGGCGCTCGGGGACGAAACGGTCATGGAAGGGGGCACCTGCAAGTTGGTTGGCGCGATAACCGAGTAGTCGCTCGAAGGCCGGGTTGCAGTACACCAGCTGGTCCTCGGCATCGATCAGAACGATGGCATCGCGCGCGGCGGTGGTAATCGCCTGGAATTTGGCTTCGGCGGCGTGGTGGGCTTGTTCGAGATAGCGCCTGTCGGTGATGTCCTCGAGGATATGGACCGAGCTGCGGTAGCTCCCCTGTTCATCCAGAACCACATACGAGCGTGAGTGGAAGACTCGGCCGTCAGGCAGTTCGATTTCTTCGGAGGTCTCGGAGCAGCCGGTCTCGGAAGGACCGGCGTCGCCGGCGGATACTTTGGCCATGGCCGACTGGCATCCGGGCAGGGGGCCTTCGCCGCGGGGGAAGAAATGCCAGTAGGGCTGGCCGGTCACCTGATCGAGCGTGGCGCCGGCCTGCTCCAGGTAGGCGCGATTCGCGCGCAGGATGCGATAGTCCTGGTCGTGGAGGAAGATCGGATGCCCCATGGCATCCATGGCATCGTCCCAGCTAGGGATGGGGTGCGCTTCCACGGGGGGGCTCTCCGGGGGTGGTGCCGGTCTCGGGCTCCTTCCGCAGCGCCAGCGATTCGATCCATTGCCGCAGCTCCGTGCGATCCAGTGGCTTGCCCAAGAACGCATCGAAGAGCGCGGACTCCAGGACCGCTTCCACTTCGTTGCGGGCATAGGCGGTATAAAGGGCGATGGGTACCCGGGGGTAGCCCTCGGCCTGTTCCTCGGCCCGGATGTGTTCGGCCAGCTTGTCGCCATCGAGTCCGGGCATGTGGCGGTCGAGCACCAGGGCATCGAAAGTCCTTGTTTGCCAGGCCGCCAGAGCGCCGGCGCCGTCCTCGGCCGTGGTGACCGTGCAGCCGAGTTGCTCGAGGAGGGTCCGGGCCAGGAAGACGTTGACCGTCTGGTCATCGGCCACCAGTACTCGCAGCGGGTCCGCCTGCGTATCCCCGCCAGAGGCCCGGGTGGTGGCGCTCAGGCCAGCGGCGGTGGCGCGGTCTGTCCCTGGTGCCGCTACGGGTGGCAACGGGAGCGTCACGGTGAACGTGGAGCCTACCCCCGGCGTGCTCTCGAGCGAGATCTCTCCGCCGAAAAGCTCGGTGAGTTCGCGCACGATGGCCAGGCCCAGGCCGTGGCCGCTGCGCGAGCCGCGATAGCCGGCGCGATCGAAGGCCGCGAAGATGTGCGCCTGCTGGTTTGGGGGAATCCCCGCCCCGGTATCGCGCACGCGGAAGCTGATCCGTTCATCGGGCTCTGTGCATACCGTCAGATCGATATGGCCTTCGTTGGTGTACTTGATGGCGTTGCTGAGCAGGTTCGACAAGATCTGGCCCATCCGGGTGGCATCGGCGTTCACCCAGTGCGTCACGCCGGGGTCGATGCTGCAAGAGAACGCCAGGCCGTGTTCTTGGGCCAGGGCGGTGTAGACGGTGCACTGGCCCTCGATCGCCGAGTGCAGGTCGAAGGGGGTCGGGCGCAGTTCCAGCCGTCCGGCCTGCAGTCGGCTGAGATCGAGCAGCGAATCGATCAGTTCCAGCAGGCGACCACTGGCACGGCGGCACTGTTGCACGTAGGCCTGACGCTGCTCTTCTTCCAGGTCCGGCTCGGCGAGCAGTTCCACAAAACCGGTCAGAGCGTTGAGGGGCGAGCGCAGATCGTGGCTGACCGCGTTGAGGAAAGTCGTCTTGGCCTCCACGGCCTCGGCCAGCTCCCGCTCCGCACGCTTCTGGTGGCTGAGGTCGAAGCTAACGCCCAGTGTCGCCACCAGCTCTCCGCGCTGATCGGTAATGGGGTGGACGGTGAACAGCGCCGGGAACGTGCTGCCATCCCGGCGGCGCAGCTCGGTCTCTAGGCGGACCGGTTGGTGCTCGCGGAACAGCTGATCCACATATTGGGGCAGCCGCTCGATGTCCGCTTCGGTATGCAGCAGGCTGACGTGTTGGCCGAGCAGCTCCTCGCGGTCGTATCCGAACAGCGCCTCAGCGCCGGTGCTGGCCTCGAGGATGACGGAATCCAGGTCGGTCTTGATCAGGCTGACCGAGCGGGCCGCCTCGAAGATCGCCTCGAGCTCCTGCTGCCGCTGTTGAAGCTGCTCGCGCAGCTGCTGCTCGGCCTGCTCGGCGCGGCGGCGCGCGGTGATGTCCACGCCCACCGACTGGACGTGGCTCAGTGTGCCGTGCTCATCGAAGAATGCGCGGTTGGTCCAGAGGGTCCAGCAGGTTTGGCCGTCCGCGCCGGGAATGCTGTTCTCGAAGTGGCCTACCGGCTCCTGAGGAGTCAGCCTCGCCAGGTGCGCTCGTGCCTCATCGCGCTCATCGGCGGGCAGGAAGTCGATCCAGCGTTGCCCGATCAGCTGATCCGGTTCGGTCTGCACATGCGCTGCCAGGGCGGGGTTCGCATAGGTGATGGTGGTATCGGGCAGGAAGCGCTCAATCATCAGCGGCTGGTTCTCGACAAGGTCCCGGTAATGGGCCTCCCGTTCGGCGAGCTCGTGCTGAAGGGTCCGTTGCTCGGTGACGTCCTGGGCCGTCCCGCGCAGGATTTGCGGATTCCCGGCTGTGTCAAACTCCGCATAGCCGCGTGCCTGCACAATCCGCTGACTGCCGTCCGGGGTTGTCAGGCGGTGCTCGATCTCGTAAGGCTCTTCTTGGTTCAGGGTGCGGTCGATGGCCTGATGGAGGGCCGGGTGATCCTTGGCCGGCACTCTGGAGAGAAAACTCTCCCAGTCCATGGGCTTCTGCGTCGGCTCCAGGCCGAGGAGGCGGTACATCTCGTTCGACCAGTGAACTGTTCCGCAAGGGATGTCGTAATGCCAGTGCCCGAGCCGGGCAATGCGCTTGGCCTCGGTCAGTTCCAGCTCGCTGCGGCGCAGTGCGAACTCGGTCTCCTTGAGGGTCTGGACATCGACATGGGTACCCACCATGTAGCTCGGCGAGCCGTCGGCGCCGCGGCGCAGGGTCTGGCCCCGGCCCTGCACCCAGAGCCAGCCGCCATCGGCGCAGCGGTAGCGGAGCTCGATCGTGAATGGCCGGCCCTCGGTAAGGTGGCGTTGGACCACCGGCTGGACGCGCTCCAAGTCCTCGGGATGAACCATCGCCTGCCAGTCGGCGAAGGTCAGGGCGCGGTGCTGATCCGGATCGTAGCCGAGCATACGCCAGCAGGCCTCATCCCAGTACACCTGATCCGCCGCCAGGTCCCAGTCCCAGACCCCGAAGCCGGCAGCCTCCTGGGCCATGCGCAGACGCTGCTCATGGGCAAATTGAGTCGATAGATCGATACAGGCACCGATCTTTCCTACGACCTCGCCACGCTCATTGAGCAGCGGCGCGGCGCTCACTTGCGCCTGGAAACGCTCCCCGCTACCCCGAATCAGCTCGCACTCCGTGGTGTAGCCTTCGCCGGTTTCCTGCAGGCGGGCGATCCCCTCACGGATCTGCGCATGTTCGTCAGGGTCGTGCAGCATACAGATGTCGCTGCCGATCAGCTGTGCGCGCGTGTACCCAAACATGCGCTCGGCACTGCGGTTGGCTTCGCGCACTGTGCCCTCCAAGTCAACCTCGGTCAGGGCCACATCAGGTACCGCCCGAAGGATGGCCTCGATTCGTTGCCGGCCCGCCTCGCTGCGCTCCAGCGCCTCGCGCTGCTCGGTGATGTCCTGAATGGTCCCCTGAATGATTTGCTGGCCGTGCTCACCCTG
>PULM01000187.1 GCA_003552345.1 Ectothiorhodospiraceae bacterium | reverse complement strand
TGCCGTCCTCGTTGAGGATCTCGACGATCACCGCCGCCGCCTCGAAGCCGGCCAGGCGGGCCAGGTCGCAGCCGGCCTCGGTGTGCCCGGCGCGGGTGAGCACGCCGCCGGGCTGGGCCATCAGCGGGAAGATGTGCCCGGGCTGGACCAGATCCTCGGGGCGCGCACCCGGCGCCACCGCCGCCTGCACGGTGCGCGCCCGGTCGGCGGCCGAGATGCCGGTGGTCACCCCCTCCGCTGCCTCGATGGAGACGGTGAAGTTGGTGGTGTTCTTCTCGTCGTTGTGGTGAACCATCAACGGCAGGCGCAGCTGCTCACAGCGCTCACGCGTGAGCGTCAGGCAGATCAGGCCGCGGCCGTAGCGGGCCATGAAGTTGATGTCCTCGGGCCGGATCAGGCTCGCCGGCATCACCAGGTCGCCCTCGTTCTCCCGGTCCTCGTCGTCGAGGATGACCGCCATGCGCCCCTTGCGCAGATCCTCGATGATCTCCTCGATACTGTTGAACTGCACCGTCTCGCTCATGCCCTTATCCATTCCCGAATCCGGCCTGTCGCAGCTGCTCCAGGGTCAGGCCACCGTCCTCGCCACCCGATGCGCCGTCGGCGCCGGCGCTGAGCAGTCGCTCGACGTAACGGGCCACCAGGTCCACCTCGATGTTGACCGGGTCGCCGGCACGGCGTTCCCCGAGGTTGGTGGCGGCCAGCGTGTGGGGGATCAGGTTGACCTCGAACTCCCGTCCGCAGACGGCGTTGATGGTCAGGCTGATCCCTGCCACGGCGATGGAGCCCTTGACGGCCACGTACCGGGCCAGCCCCTCGGGGACCCGAAACCGCCAGCGCTCGGAACCACCGGCGGGCGCCCGCTCGACCACCTCGCCAACGCCATCGACGTGCCCGGTGACCAGGTGACCGCCGAGGGGCGTCGACGGGGTCACCGCCCGCTCCAGGTTGACCCGTGCGCCGCTGCGCAGTCCGCCCAGGGTGGTGCAGCGCAGGGTCTCGTCGGAGACGTCGGCGCGGAACTGCCCATCCTCGATGCCGGTGGCGGTCAGACAGGCGCCGTCGACGGCGATGCTGTCGCCGATCCGACACTCGGCCAGGCCCAGGTCGGGGGCGTCGATGCGCAGGATCCGCCCATCGCCGCTGTGCTCGATGGCGGCCACGCGGCCGCACGTCTCCACAATCCCGGTGAACATCCCGTTAATCCAACCTCGCGGTGATGCGGATTTCCTCACCCACCCGGCGCACATCGCTGAACACCACGGGGCGGCGCTGGGCCATGGTCTCGATGCCGGGCAGGGCCAGCAGCGGCCGGGCGGCGTCGCCCATCAGATGAGGGGCGGTGTAGACGATCAGTTCATCGACCAGACCAGCGCGCACCCAGGCACCGGCCAGGGTGGGCCCGGCCTCGACCCAGACCTCGTTGATCTCACGGGCGGCCAGCGCATCGAGCACCGCGGCCAGATCGAGCCCCCCCTCCTGCAGCGGGACGGGCAGCAGCTCGGCCCCACAGCCGCGCAGCGCGCGGGCACGGGCCTCGTTGACGTATTCGGCATGGGCGATGAGCACCGGGCCCGGCGCCCGGAACAGGGCCGCCTGGGGCGGGGTGGTCAGACGCGGGTCCAGCACCACGCGCAGGGGCTGGCGTTCCGCTGGCACCGCCGGATCGACATCGCGGACATCCAGGCGCGGGTCATCGGCCCGCACGGTGCCTACGCCGGTGAGCACCGCCGCAGCCTGCGCCCGGCCCCGGTGCACGTCGCGGCGCGCCGCTGCCGAGGTGATCCAGCGGCTCTCGCCGGAGGCCATGGCGGTGCGCCCATCGAGACTCGCCGCCAGCTTGACCCGCAGCCACGGCCGCCCGCCGGCGATCCGGCGCAGGAAACCGCGGTTGAGCGCCTCGGCGTCGGCAGCCAGCACGCCCTCGGTGACCGCCACCCCGGCGGCCTCGAGCTGCGCGATCCCCCCGCCGGCCACCCGCGGGTTGGGATCACGGTGCCCGACCACCACCCGGGCCACGCCGGCCTCGATCAGGGCGCGGGCACACGGTGGCGTACGCCCGTAGTGAGCGCACGGCTCCAGGGTGACGTAGGCGGTGGCACCGACGGCGTCGCCGCCGGCACTGCGCAGGGCGGCCGCCTCGGCGTGCGGGCCACCGGCCTGCGCATGGGCGGCCTCCGCCAGCAGCCGGCCATCACGGACCAGCACGCAACCGACACGGGGGTTGGGATGGGGCGGCGGAAACACCGCGGCCGCCCGACGGATAGCGCGAGCCATCCAGCGGGTGTCGTCGCGGTGGTCCTCAGTCCTCGTCACGCCGATGCTGCTCCAGGCCCTCGATGACCTCACGGAAGGCGCCGACGTCCTCGAAGCGCCGATAGACCGAGGCGAAACGCACGTAGGCGACCACGTCGAGTTCGCGCAGCTCCTCCATCACGTACTCGCCGATGACACTGGCGTCCACCTCGCGCTCACCGGCGCCGGAGACGCGCTTGCAGACACGCCGGACGGCCGCCTCCACGGCTTCGGTGGCCACCGGACGCTTCTCCAGGGCCCGCCGGAAGCCGAGGCGCAGCTTGTCTTCGTCGAACGCCTCGCGCCGCCCGCCGGACTTCACCACCCGCGGATAGACCAGCTCGGGGGCCTCGTGGGTGGTGAAGCGCTCTCCGCAGGACGGACATTGGCGCCGCCGCCGAACCTGCTCCCCCTCACCAACCAGGCGGGAGTCGACCACGCGGGTGTCGGGGTTCTGGCAGTAGGGGCAGCGCATGGGCGTTCAGCCCTCCGGCATCAGCCGTAGACCGGGAACTCGCGACAGATCTGCTGAACCTCGCCGCGCACGCGCTCGATCACGGACTCGTCGCCCATGTTGTCGAGGACATCGCAGATCCAGTCGGCCAGGCGCGTCGCCTCGGCCTCCTTGAAGCCGCGGGTGGTGATCGCCGGCGTGCCGATACGCAGGCCGCTGGTGACGAACGGCGACTGCGGGTCGTTGGGCACGGTGTTCTTGTTCACCGTGATGTTCGCCCGCCCCAGCGCGGCGTCCGCGTCCTTGCCGGTGAGCTGCTTGGGGGTCAGATCCATCAGGAAGAGGTGGTTGTCGGTGCCGCCGGAGACGACATTGTAGCCGCGCTCGATCACGCGCCGGGCCATGGCACGGGCGTTGGCGACCACCTGCTCCTGGTACTGCTTGAACTCCGGCTCGAGCGCCTCCTTGAAGGCCACGGCCTTGCCGGCGATGGCGTGCATCAGCGGGCCGCCCTGGGTGCCCGGGAAGACCAGCGACTGGAACTTCTTCTCCAGATCCGGGTTCGAGCGCGCCAGAATGATGCCGCCGCGCGGGCCACGCAGGGTCTTGTGCGTGGTCGAGGTGACGGCGTCGGCGTAGGGCACCGGGTTGGGATAGACCCCAGCGGCCACCAGACCGGCGATGTGGGCCATGTCCACGACCAGGTAGGCGCCCACGGAGTCGGCGATCTGGCGCAGGCGCGCCCAGTCGACCACCTGGGAGTAGGCAGAGAAACCGCCGATGACCATCTTCGGCTGGTGCTCGGTGGCCAGGCGCTGGATCTCGTCGTAGTCGAGCTGGCCGTCGTCGTTGATGCCGTACTGCACGGCATTGAACAGCTTGCCCGAGAAGTTGACCTTGGCGCCGTGGGTGAGGTGGCCGCCGTGGTCCAGGCTCATGCCGAGGATGGTGTCGCCGGGCTGGAGCAGGGCGTGGAAGACGGCGGCATTGGCCTGGGACCCCGAGTGGGGCTGGACGTTGGCGTAGTCGGCGCCAAAGAGCTGCTTGGCGCGGTCGATGGCGAGCTGCTCGGCTACGTCGACGTGTTCACAGCCGCCGTAGTAGCGCTTGCCGGGATAACCTTCTGCATACTTGTTGGTCAGCACGCTGCCCTGCGCTTCCATGACGCGGGGGCTGGCGTAGTTCTCGGAGGCGATCAGCTCGATGTGATCCTCCTGGCGCTGGCGCTCGTCCTCAATGGCGGCAGCCAGTTCCGGGTCGTAACCCGCAATCGTCATATCTCGGGAGAACATACTCGCTCCTTGCTCGGCTTAGAATCCGGCATTGCACAATCCGCCAGTATAACCGAAATTCCTCCCGGGTCCGAATCGCACGCCGGTCGCCTTATGCATCAGGGTGATAGCGCCGCGGATGGTGGCCCGGCGGGGAATGCGCCCGCCGGAGCCCCGGTCGGCGGAGGCGCCCCCCGGCTTGCCGGATCATTGCGGACGCGCCGAGCAGCGCAGCACCGGCGGGGGATCAGCGCGAAGCTTTGCCGGTTCGCGCTGATCAGCGAGGTTCTGTCTGAGCGGCGCGCCAGCGCCGCGAGTTTAGCGAGCGGCCCCGCCGGGGTGAGCAGCACAGGGAACCCCGCGGACAGGCGGGGCGCGTTCGCCGATCCGGCAAGCCGGGGGGGCGCCTCCGCCGACCGGGGCATCGGGCTGGGCGTACCGGCCAGGTCGCGCGCGTTTCCCGCCCGGCCTCCACGCGCCGTCCACCGTAGCGGATCGATCCTTGGAACCCGCCGCAGCGATCTTCCTATACTGTAGGGTATGAGCCTCAGCGCCCGAACCTACAGCCGCGCCGAACAGGCCGCCGACCGAATCCTGCACTGGGTGGCCATCGCCGCCGCCCTGGCCGGAGCGGCCGTTCTGGTCACCCTGGCCATCCAGCGCGGCGACCCGACCCTAATCGGCAGCGTCACCCTCTACGGGCTGGCGCTGATCGCCCTATTCCTGGCCTCGGCGCTGTGCAACCACGACCTCACCGACCACCACTCGACGCGCGCCGAACGGCTGCGCCGGCTCGATCACGCGACGATCTTCTTTATGATCGCCGCGACCTACACCCCGTTCACCGTCAACGCCCTCGAGCCACCCCACGGCTGGGCGCTGCTGGCCTTCGTGTGGGCGGTCGCGCTGATCGGCATCGGCGCCAAGCTCCTGCTGCCCCGGCCGCCAGGCCGGGCGTTCTCGGTGGTCCTGTGCCTGACCCTGGGCTGGTCGGTGGTGGTCGTCCTCGATCCGCTGGTGGCGGCACTGTCCACAGCCGGGCTGGTCCTGCTGGTGCTCGGTGGCGTCCTGTACAGCGCCGGGGTGTTGCTCTACCTCTGGCACCGCCTGCCCTACCACCACGTCGCCTGGCACGGGATGGTCGTCGCCGCCGCCAGCTGTCACTATGCCGCCGTTCTGGCCGGCGTGGTCCTGGCACCGGAGCCGACCCCGCTCTGATCCCTCCGGGGCACCTGCGCAACGGGCCGACATGATCGATCTACTGCTCTTCACCGCCGGACTGACCGGTGTCATTGCCGGCGCCGAGATGCTCGTACGCGGCGCCGGCCAGCTGGCGGGACGATTCGGCCTCTCTCCCCTGGTGATCGGCCTGACCGTGGTCGCCTTCGGCACCAGCGCCCCGGAGCTGGCCATCACCCTGCGCGCGGCTTTCACGGATCACGCCGCGGACCTGGCCCTGGGCAATATCGCCGGCAGCAACATCGCCAACATCCTGCTCGTCCTCGGCCTGGCGGCGCTGATCGCCCCGGTGGTGGTCGCCCAGCGGCTGATCCACCTCCATGTCCCCGTCATGATCGGCGCCTCCGTGCTCACCCTGTTCCTGGCCCGGGACGGCAACCTGGGCGCTGTGGACGGGGCCGTGCTGCTCACCGGCCTGGTCGGGTATCTGGTCCTGACCCTGGCCCGGGACCGGGCACAGATCAGCGCCGAGACGGCGGCGACCCCCGCAGCACCGCTGCCCCGGGCCCTGGCCGGCGTGGCACTGGGCATCCCGCTGTTGGCCGTCGGCGCCTTCATACTGGTGGACGCAGCCGCCGCGCTGGCCGCGCGGCTGGGGATCAGCGACCTGGTCATCGGCCTGACTCTGGTGGCGGTGGGCACATCACTGCCGGAGATCGCCGCCACGGTCAGCGCCTACCGGCTCGGCGATCGGCAGATGGCGGTGGGCAACCTCGTCGGAAGCAACATCTTCAACCTCCTGGCCGTCCTCGGTCTGGCCGCCCTCCTCGCCCCCGAGGGCGTGGCGGTCGCCGCCGCGGCCTTCGCCTTCGATCTGCCGGTGATGCTCGCCGTCGCCTTCGCCTGCCTGCCCGTTTTCTTCACCGGGCACACCGTCGCCCGCTGGGAGGGGGCACTGTTCCTGGGGTATTACGCCGGCTACTGTGCCTTCCTGTTCTTGGCTGCGGCGCAGCACCAGGCCCTGGGCCCCTTCAGCGCGGTGATGCTCGGTTTCGTGGTGCCCCTGACGCTGATCACGCTGGCCGTGGGCGTAATGCGGCAGCTGCGTGAGCACCGCCGCGGGTTGTATAGTTGACGTGACATCCGAACCCGCTGGGAGTAGCCGACGATGAGCCGCCACTTCGACGCTGCCGCCGGCCTGTGCGAGCAGCCAGAGCCGGAGACCGACGGTTTCAAGCTCAACCACACCATGCTGCGCATCAAGGATCCGCAGCGCTCCCTGGACTTCTACACCCGGGTACTGGGTATGCGCCTGGTGCGCC
>PULM01000205.1 GCA_003552345.1 Ectothiorhodospiraceae bacterium | reverse complement strand
GGCTCCTCAGGCGATGTCGGCGCTGCGGTAGATCGAGCGGTAGGGGCGCACGTCGCCGTGCAACTCGCGGTGTTCTAGGAGGGTGTTGGCCAGTTCGAAGAGCGTGTCCCGGCTGCCGCGGTAACCGACGCGGGGTCGGGTGTGCAGGCCAACGCGCTCCCAGATCGGGTAGCCGCACTGCACGATGGGCACGCCCAGCCGGGTCGCGGTGGCGGCGGCGTGGCCGCTGCCGAGGATCAGCTCCACACCGTCCTCGCGGCCGTGGTGCTCCAGGGCCTCCAGGTCGCCGATGTGCACGCGGCGCGCCGGCAGGGCATCGAGGACCGGGGAGCGCTCCGGGGCCACCGCGGTGGTTACCTCGGCGCCGGCGTCGTGGAGCAGGGTGGTCAGCCCGGCGAGCAGGTCCGCCTCGGTCGCCACGCCCACCGGCGTAGTGCCGAGCACCGAGTGGGTGTCGAGCAGGGCGTCCTGCAGTTGTCGGCGCTGGCGGCGGATGCGCGGCGGCGGGGCGGTGCGATCGGCGATGGTGCACAGCGCCATCACCAGCCGGTCGGTGGCGTTTAGCCCCATCACATGATCGAAGCGGTAGTCCGGGACCCCGGTACGCTCGCGCAGCCGGTCCGCCGCGCGGTTCAGTGAGGCGCCGACGACCACCGTAGCGGCAGCATCGCCGCAGCCACCCAGCGCCTCCAGCGGTGTGCCGTCGGTGGTCATCGGGCTGAAATCGTCGTCGTCCAGATGGCCGTCCATGGAGGCCCCCAGGTCGGGGATGGCCACCGGCTCCAGGCCGAAGGCCTCGGCCAACTCGCAGAGGGCCTCGGCATCGCCGGGCGAGACGGCGTCGGAGAGCAGCAGGTTGACCCGCCGCGGTGCCCGGCCGGGACGGGTGCCCTCGGTGGGGACTAGGTGCTCGATGATCGCCTCTACGGTGGCGGCGTAGCCACTGCCCAGGCTGCCGACGAAATCCGGCGTGTTGACCGGCACCACGGCGGTTCCGGCGTGCTCGGGGTGCTCGCTGCGGAAGGTACGCACCAGCCGCTCGATGTCCGTACCCTCGGCTTCGGAGAGCCCGGTGGTCAGCAGCGTGATCAGTGCCGGCGCGGACTTGCTGCACAGGGTGTCGAGGGCGCCGAGGACATTGTCGTCGGCACCGAGCACCGCGCTGATCGGGTCGATGGCCGTGGTCTGCAGCGGGATCGGTTCGTTGAAGTGGCGCACGAAGTAGACCTTGCCGAAGGACGTGCAACCCTGGGCCCCGTGGAGCAGGGGCACGGCGCCGCGGAAGCCGAGGGTGGCGAGGGTGCCGCCCACCGGTTGACTGGCCTTCAGCGGGTTGACGCTCAGCGGGCTGGTGGATCGTTCGATGCGGGTCATGGCCCGGTCCTCCCTTCCTGCTCTTCCCAGGGTGCGGGTTCGCGCACCTGGGGCCAGATGGGGCTCTCGATGCTGCGGCACAGCTGGCGGGCCAGCTCCACCATGCCGGTGTAGCCGGCGTAGGCGTAGGGTCGCTCCTGGTTGATGTCCAGAAACGGGATGCGCGCCTTCAGCGCGGTGGACATATTGCGTCCGCCGGCGATGAGCACGTCGGCGTCATGGGCGCGCACGGTGTCGATCAGCGTGCGCGGTGCGCCGCTGTCGAGCATCTGCGCCTGTTCGCCCATCAGCTCGCGGATGCGCGCCTTGTCCGCCTCGGTGGACTTGCGCGTGCCTGTGGCGACCACTTCCATGCCCAGATCCTGCAGCGCCGAGACCACCGACCAGCTCTTCACACCGCCGGTGTAGAGCAGGGCGCGACGGCCGCGCAGGCGCTCGCGGTAGGGTTCCAGGGCGGCATCGGCGCGGGCCTCCTCGCGGGCGATGACCTGTTCGGTGCGTTCGTGCAGATCCGGGTCGTCGAGCAGCCGGGCGAAGCCGCGCAGGGCCGCGGAGGTGTCGGCGACGCCGTAGAAGCTGCCCTCGAAGTAGGGGATGGCGTAGCGCTCCTCCAGGCTGCGGGCGACGTTGAGCAGGGCCTTGGAGCAGACCAGCATGTTGGCCTCGGCCCGGTGGAGGGTCTGCAGCTCGCGGTAGCGGGCGTCGCCGGAGAGGCTGCCGAGCAGGCGCAGGCCGAGTTCGTCGAAAAGCGGCAGGACGTTCCAGAACTCCCCGGCGATGTTGAACTCGCCGATCAGCCCCACATCGTGGATGCGCCGGTCCGCTGGCTGGCGCTCCGCGGGCACCGGCTCGGGCTCGCGGGTGCCGATGACGTGCCGGAGGACCGCCTCGCCGGCGATGCGATTGCCCAGGTTCTTGCTGCCGTAAAAGCCCGCGCAGTCCACCGGCACCACCGGCGTCCCCCAGCGCCGCTCGGCGCTGCGGCAGACCGCCTCCAGATCATCGCCGGTGAGTGCCGGGACGCAGGTGTTGTAGACGAAGACCGCCGCCGGGGCCTGCTCGTCCACCGCCTGCTTGATGGCGTGGAACAGCCGGGTCTCGCCCCGGCCCATGATCACGTCCTGCTCGCTGAGATCCGTGGTCATGCCGATCCGCCAGAGGGTCGGGCCGGTGGAGCGGGTGCCGCGGTTATCCCAGGAGCTGCCGGCGCAGCCGATGGGGCCGTGGACGATGTGCGCGGCATCGGCCACCGGAAGCAGGGTGATCTGGGCGCCGTCGAAGGCGCATCCGCCGGCGGCGGCGCCCGGGGTCGGGCGTGCGCAACCGGACTTCGAGCCGTGATTGTGGGCGCAGCCCGGTTCATCGAGCAGGGCGGCGATCTCCTGGTGGCGCATCGGCGGCTCCGTTGGCAGGTGGCTTGCCCGCACTGCAGCAAGGCACGTGCCAGGGCTCTGGTGTGCGTCCCGGGCGCGCCACGCCGCCCCGCAGGCTCGGGCGACCCTGTCGCAAATCCGACAATGGGGCGGTATCGTGTGCCCTTCGCCACACCCTGCGTTGACCCGTTGCGAGGGGCATCGCAGACTGTTTCGAATCGTTGCAAGGTACCCGGGACGCAACTCATGCGGCAGATCCTGCTCGACACCGAGACCACCGGCATGGATCCCAGTGCGGGGCATCGCATCATCGAGATCGGTTGCGTCGAGTTGGTGCGTCGGCGGCTGACCGGCAACAACTTCCACGAGTACCTCAATCCGGATCGGGCGGTGGACGAGGGGGCGGAGAACGTCCACGGGCTGTCCAACCGCTTCCTCTCCGACAAGCCGCGCTTTGCCGAGATCGCCCAGGCGTTCATCGACTACGTCCGGGATGCCGAGCTGATCATCCACAACGCACCCTTCGACGTCGGCTTCATCGACGCCGAGCTGGCCCGGCTGGGCCCGCGCTGGGGGCAGCTCGAGGACTACTGCAACATCACCGATTCGCTGCAGATGGCCCGGCGCCTGCACCCCGGGCAGCGCTGCAGCCTGGATGCGCTGTGCAAGCGCTACAGCGTGGACGGATCGCGCCGCGAGCTCCACGGCGCGCTGCTCGACTCGGAGCTGCTCGCCGAGGTCTACCTGGCGATGACCGGGGGGCAGGGTCGGCTCTCGCTGGAGGGCGAGGGCATGGAGCCCGGCGGTGCCGAGCCGATCCAGCGGCTGTCCCCGGAGCGGCCGCGACTGCGCGTCCCGGAGCCGGGCGAGCTCGAGCGCGAGGCCCACGAGCAGTTGCTCCAGCGGATCGAGGCGAGTTGCGGTGGCCCGGCGCTCTGGCGTCGGCCGGCCGCCGGCGAGGGGGCGTCCGGGCCATGATCCGGGCACCGCTGCGGGCGCTGACCTTCGATCTCGACGACACGCTCTGGTCCGTCGACGATGTACTGGCCGCCGCCGAGCAGACCCTCCACGATTATCTCTCCGACGCCTACCCGGTGGTGGCACAGCGCTTCGACCCCGATCGCATGCGCCAGCTCCGCCGCGAGCTCGCCGCCGCACACCCGGAGCTGACGCGCAATGCCACCACCCTGCGCCGCGCCACCATGGCCGAGATCGCCCGCTCCTGCGGTATCGACGGGGCGGAGGCGGAGCGCTTCATCGAGCGGACCTTCGCCGTCTTTCTCGAGGCGCGGCAATCCCAAGTGGCGCCCTATCCCGAGGTGCTGCCCGCCCTGCGCGAGCTCGCCGGGCGCTTTCGCATCGGTGTGATCACCAACGGCAACGCCGATGTCTACCGCACTGAACTCGGCCAGTACGTCGACTTCGTGGTCCGCGGGGTGGACATCGATATCCCCAAACCGGAGCCGGAAATCTTCGCCCTGGCCTGCGAGCGTGCCGGGGCGGCGCCGGGGGAGATCCTGCACGTCGGTGATGATCCGTACACCGATGCCGCCGGGGCCCTGGCCGCGGGGATGCAGGCGGCGCTGATGTGCCGGGACGGCCCCCCGGAGTCGCCGGACGGGGTGCCCGACTGCCTGATGGTCCCGGATATGCAGGCGCTGCGGCGTGCCATCGAGCGCAGCGTGGGTGCGGCCCCGGAGTCGGGGGGATAGAATGCTGTACACAGATTGTACAACCCCAGGGGGAGCATGAGTCGGGAGAGCGATCAGAGCCAGGCGACGGATGCCGGCGAGTCGCAGCCACGTATACCGGTCGGCGTCAGCAGCTGCCTGCTCGGCGAGGAGGTGCGCTACGACGGCAGCCACAAGCGCAACCCCTTTGTCACCGACGCCCTGTCGCGCTATTTCCACTACGTGCCCGTCTGCCCGGAGGTGGCCATCGGGCTGTCCACGCCGCGGCCGCCGATCCGCCTGGAGCTGGCCGAGGATGAGCGGATCCGGGTGCGCGGGGTACGCGATCGGCGGATCGATGTGACCGACGCCATGGAGACCTTCGGCCACGAGAAGGGTCGCGAGCTGCGCTGGCTCAGTGGCTACATCCTCAAGTCGAAGTCACCGAGCTGTGGCATGGAGCGGGTGAAGGTCTACAAGCCCGACGGCCACCCGGCGGGTATCCCCGGGCGCGGTGCCTATGCGCGCGCGCTGATGAAGGAGAACCCCCTGCTGCCGGTGGAGGAGGAGGGACGTCTCAACGACCCGTCCCTGCGCGAGGGCTTTGTCTGCCGCGTCTTCTGCTACTACCGTTGGCAGCGGTTGATCGAGGCCGGGCTGACGCGCAAGGCGCTGGTGGACTTCCACGCCGATCACAAGCTGCTACTCATGGCCCACGACGATCAGCGCATGCGTGCGCTCGGGCGGTTGGTCTCGACGCTGGGTGAGCAGCCGCTGGAAGAGGTGGCCGAGGCGTATATCGAAGCGTTCATGGCGGCGCTGGCACGGCCGGCGACGCGGGGACGGCACGCGAACGTGCTCTACCATCTGCTCGGCCATCTCAAGCGTGAACTCGATCCGGCGGACAAGCAGGAGGCGGTGACTGTCATCGAGCAGTACCGCACCGGTATGGTGCCGCTGATCGTTCCGGTGACGCTGCTGCGCCACCACTTCCGCCGCTGGCCGGATCCCTACGTCGAGCGGCAGTTCTATCTCTACTGGAGTCCACCCGAGCTGGCGCTGCTCAACCAGGTCTGACCCGGGCGGCGCCGGGCTGAAGCGAGGCGAAAAAGGAAGGGCTGCGTGCCGTTACGTTCTCTGTTGCGAAAGGGGTGGGGTGCTGCGGCGCCCGTGGTGGTGCTGGCGGTGGCGGTGCTGGTGGTGGCCGCACTGGTCTGGACCCGCCCCGACCCGCCCGCCGAGGAGCCCGCTGAACCCTCCTGGGTGGTCGCCACCGAGTCCGCCCAACCCGGCGTCCATCAGCCGCTGCTGCGCCTGTTCGGCTACATCGAGTCGCCCTCGGATGTCACCATCAAGTCCGCGGTGGAGGCGGATGTGGCCGAGGTTCCCGCCCGTGACGGCCGCGTGGTGGAGTCCGGCGAGCTGCTGGTGCGCCTGGACGATGGTGAGCTGCGTGACACCCTGCGCCAGCGCCAGGCCGATCTCGATGAGCTGGAGGCCGCACTGGGTCAGGAGCGCCGGGCCGTGGAGGCGGACCGCGACGATCTGGAGGCCGAGGAGGCGCTGCTCGAGATCGACCGGCGACGTGTATCCCGGCTCGAGGAACTGGTGGCCGACAACGCGGCCTCCCCCTCGGAGCTCGACGATGCCGAGGAGGCGCGCGAGCGCCAACGTCAGGCGGTGATCCGCGCCCGGCAGTCCGTGGATGATGCCGAGGAGCGGCTGGCTGTGGCCGAGGCGCGGCGCGACAGCGCCGAGGCGGCCCGGGATCAGGCCGAGCGTGATGTGCGCCGCACCGAGGTGCGTGCCCCCTTTGATGGTCGCATCAGCGCGGTGCCGGTGGGCCGGGGCGATCGGGTGAGCCCGGGCAACGAACTCGTCGGTCTCTACGACACCGGCGAGCTGGAGGTCCGGGTGCAGATCCCCACCACCCGTATCGGCGCCCTCTACCGGGCGCGTGCCGCCGACACCGGGGTGCTCGGCGAGGCCCGGGTCGATGGCCGCGAGCTGGGCCTGGAGCTGGACCGGCTGGCCGGGCACACCCCCCGGGAGCGCGGCGGGGTCGAGGCGATCTTCGCCGTCGAGGAGCGCCACGACGAGGTCGCCCTGGATCGCTTTGCCGAGGT
>PULM01000051.1 GCA_003552345.1 Ectothiorhodospiraceae bacterium | reverse complement strand
GCTCCAGGCCCAGTTCCTCGGCCACCAGTCGCGAGGTCTTCAGGCACTGGCAGTGGTACGGGTCGCCGTCGAGCAGGTAGCGCTCCGGCACGCCGTGGTAGGAGAAGAGCAGCCGCTCGCCACGCCCCTCGCGCTCCCAGTGCTCGCGGATCGAGCGGGCCAGGGCCTGGATGTAGACCGGCTCATCGTGGTACTGGCCCACCATGCGAAACTCCGGCACCCAGCGCCAGCCCATCAACTCCCGCGCCACGTCATCGAAAGTGGAGCCGGTGGTGGAGGCGGAGTACTGCGGGTAGAGCGGCAGCACCAGGATCCGCCGCGCCCCGGCGTCGCGCAGCCGGCGCAGCGCCGAGGGGATGGAGGGGTTGCCGTAGCGCATGCCCAGCTCCACGGCGAAGGGCCCGCGCTCGCCCATGGCCTGCAGGCGCTGGCGGATGCCGGCGGCCTGGCGCTGGCCGATGCTCAGCAGCGGCGAGCCGTCCTCCTGCCACACCTCGCTGTAGGCAGCCGCGGACTTCTTCGGGCGGGTGCGCAGCACGATCCCGTAGAGGATCGGCCACCAGCGCCAGCGGGGGATCTCGATCACCCGCGGGTCCGAGAGGAACTGGCGCAGGTAGCGGCGCAGGGCCGGCGCTGTCGGCTCGTCCGGGGTGCCCAGGTTGGCGACCAGGACCCCCACGGCGGGCTGCTCATCGTGCTCGAAGGTGCTCTTCGCGGAATAGAGTTTCATAGGGCCAGGAGCATATCAGGAGCGGGCTTGGCTTGGGGAGTTCAGCGGCGCCCATTTAGGGGCGAAAGTTCTGCATCGTATGCATTTCTGTCATTAATTGCAGCGCGATTGGAGGCTGACCCGGGCACCGCCGTGCGGGTAGACTGCGCGGCACGACAAGGCAAACGGCTGGATCAAGGCAATGAGCAACAAGACCCGTGTACTGTTCCTGTCCAACGGCAACGCCTGCCGCTCGCAGATGGCCGAGGGCTTCGCGGAGAACCTGGCCGGCCACCTGATCGAGCCCTGCTCGGCGGGGGTCGCGCCGGCGGCCGAGCTCGACGCCCGCGCGGCCAAGGTGATGAGCGAGGACTGGACGGACATCTCGTCGAAGGCGCCGAAGGCGCTGGACCCGTCGATGCTCGAGCAGGTGGATATGGTGATCACCCTCTGCGACGAGGCGAAGGCCGCCTGCCCGCAGCTGCCCGCCGGGGTGGAGCACCGCCACTGGCCCACCGCGGACCCGGCCCAGGCGGCGGGGGACGACGCCCAGGCGATGGGGCCCTACCGCGACACCCAGGATGAGATCAAGGAGAACATCCTCTTCTTGCTCAACGAGGTGCGCGGGAACATCGACGAGTTCGAGATCTGAACCCGTCGCCGCTCAGCCGGCCTACTCTTCTTTGAGCCGGCTGAGCGCCTCCCGCGCCCGTTCGCCGTAGAAGCCCTCGGCGCTGGCCGCCCGCTCGTAGTTGGCGATGGCGGCATCCCGGGCGCCGTCGGACTCGGCCATCTGGCCCAGCGCCAGGTGCGCGGGCGCGGTGGGCAGTAGCCGCGCCGAGCGGACCAGATCCTCGCGGGCGCGCTCATCGTCGCCGCGGGCCCGGTGCAGCAGGCCGCGGTCGAGGTGGTAGCTGAAGAAGCCGTCGTTGCGCTCGATGGCGGCGTCGAAGGCGGTGATGGCCTGATCCTTCTCACCGAGCCGGGCCAGGGCCTGACCGCGCACGGCGTGGAAGGCGGCCTCCTCGGCGAAGGCGTCGATGGCGGCATCGGCCAGTTCCAAAGCGCGCTGCGGCTCACCATCGCGCAGGGCTTGCTGCGCCTCGTCGTGCCGGGCGTACGCCTCGCTGTTCTCCTCGAGCACCCGCATGTGCTGGGCGTAGCGCTCCGCACCCAGGGTCCACGCCTCGCCGCCGAGCTCCTCGCGCAGGGCGCGGGCGGTCTCGCGGTTGGCCGTCACGCGCTCCTGGGACGGCGGGTGGCTGGCGAACAGCCCCTCGATCCAGCTCGGCTCCCGGTCACCGGCCAGGCGCACGAACTTCTCCTGCAGGGTGACAGCGGCCTCGGGATCGTAGCCGGCCTTGGCCATGTAGCGGGTGCCGTAGTAATCCGCTTCCAGCTCCGCCTCGCGGGAGTAGCGCTGGCTGATCAGCCCCACGCCGACGCTGGCCCCGGCGACCAGGATGCCGCCGAGCTGGTGCTCCTGGGTGGCCAGGCCGACGGCGGCGACGCCGGCCTGCATGAGCAGCCCGCGCTCGACGCGCTGGGCGCCGTGGCGGGCGGCGGAGTGGACGATCTCGTGACCGAGCACGGCGGCGAGCTCGGCCTCGTTCTCCATCTCGGTGAGCAGGCCGCGGTTGATGGCGATCTTGCCACCGGGCAACGCCCAGGCGTTGGGGGTGCTGTCGTTGAGGACGACGAACTCGTAGGGCAGCCCGGGGCGGTGGCTCTTGGCGGCGACGCGCTGGCCGACCTCATCGACGTAGGCGACCAGCTCCGGGTCGGCGTTGTAGCGCCCGCCCATGCTCTGCAGGGTGGGCTCGTAGTACTCCTCGCCCATGGCGATCTCCTCGCCCTCGGAGATCAGCCGGAACTCCCGCTCACCGGTGACCGGGTTGACGCCGCAGCCGGCCACGCTCAGCGCCAGCAGCGCCACCGGGATCAGCCATCGCCAAACCGCTCTGCCCTGCATCCTTCTCCCCTGCCCGTCGCGGGCTCCCTTGCCTGTCCGGGGGCCGGCACCGCCTCCGGCCCCTGCCTCCGTCCTCGACTATAGCGCACCCGCGTCCCGGGCCTCGCGCAGCTGCCCGGCGGTGATCAGAAAGACCCCGAAACCGCCGCGCTCAAGCTCCACCCAGGTCAGCGGCAGGTGGCCGAAGGCCTCGGCCACGGCGTCCTCGGAATCCCCCACCTCGATCACCAGCAGACCGTCGTCGGTGAGCCGATCCGGGGCGCCGCCGAGGATGCGCCGGACCACGTCGAGGCCGTCCTCGCCGGCGGCCAGGGCGTGGTGCGGCTCATGGCGGTATTCGGCGGGCAGCGCGGCCATGGCCGGGGCGTCCACGTAGGGGGGATTGGTGACGATGAGCTGGTAGCGGCGCTGGGGCAAACCCTCGTAGACGTCGGAGTGGATCAGGGCGACGCGCTCGTCCAGGTCGTGGCGGTGAACGTTGATACCGGCCACCTCAAGGGCGTCGGCGTCGATGTCGGTGGCGTCGATCGCGGCCCCGGGGAATGCGTAGGCGCAGGCGACGGCGATACAGCCGGAGCCGGTACCGATCTCCAGCACCCGTTCGACGGCGTCGGGCTCCAGCCACGGCTGAAAGCCGCGCTCGATGAGCTCGGCCACCGGCGAGCGGGGCACCAGGACGCGGCGGTCGACGTAAAACGGCAGGCCAGCAAAGAAAGTCTCGTGGGTGATGTAGGGCAGCGGCAGGCGCTCCTCGATGCGCCGGCGCACGCGGGCGATGACCGCCTCGCGCTCGGCCTGGGTCAGCCGTGCGCCCCAGTAGAGATCGGGCAGATCCGCCGGCAGGTGCAGGACGTGCAGGGCCAGGGCCGCCGCCTCGTCGATGGCGTTGTCGGTGCCGTGGCCGTAGACCAGGCCGGACTCGTTGAAGCGGCTGGCGGCGTAGCGGACGATATCGCGCAGGGTCTCGAGACCCTCCGGGGCGTGGTCGATGGGCTCCACGGGGTTCCTCCCTTGGCGTTTGCGCTTCGGTTATGATGGCCGGTTACCGTGCCACTGCCCAGTGCGCGATGCACGCACCGCGGCGCGCTGGGCCTGTCTGCCACGCTGGACCCGGGAGCGCCCCCATGGCGGCAAACCGCCCACAACGAACCACCCGCCCCCTGTTCGGGGCCCTGCTGGCCGCCCTGTCGGTGCTGGCGGCGGTGATTGGCGTCGGCCTTGCCGTCACCGCCCTGCGCCCCGACCCCGGGGTGCCGGAGATCCAGGGCACCTACTTGGAGGATGGCCGGCCCATCGCCGATTTCGTGCTCGAGGATCAGACCGGAGAGCGCTTCTCACCCACCGATCTCCACGGTAAATGGACGGTGCTGACCTTCGGTCACACCGAATGCCCCACCACCTGGGAGAACCTGGCGCTGCTGCACAGCGCCCGCGAGCAGCTGAGGCAGACGCAGCTGGCCCATCGGCTGCAGGTGGCCCTGGTCAGCGTCAACCCGGATGACGGCGCCGAGGAGCTGGCCGACTACGTGGGCCGCTACCCGGAGGCCTTCCACGGGGTCAGCGGTCCGGTGGAGCGGGTGCGCGAACTGGCCGGCAGTGTCGGGGTGCGCTATGTCGAACCCAACGGCGGCAATGTGGAGGACGGCTTCCACATCCAGCCGGAAGGGGCGCTGCTGGTGATCAATCACCACGGCAAGCTGGTGGCGCTGCTGATGCCCCCGCACCACCCGGAGCTGCTTGCCCGGGATCTCTTTCGCCTGATGGAGCGCGAGCGCGGCGGCTTCCTGCGCAACCTCCTGGAGAGCGTCCGCGAGCGGGTCCGCGAATGAGTGCCGAGCCCGCCGCCCGTCTTGCCGACCGCCTGCGCGCCGCCGGTCACCGGTTGCTGCCCACGCGGCTGATCTCTCGGGTGACCTGGCAGGTGGCGCGCTCGCCGCGGCCCTGGCTGAAGAACCGCCTGAACCGTTTCCTGGTCCAGCGCTACGGCCTGGATCTAAGCGAGGCGGAGCACACCGACCCGTGCGCCTACCCGACCTTCAACGCCCTCTTCACCCGGGCGCTGCGCCCCGGGGCGCGGCCGCTGCCCGAGGATCCGCAGGCGCTCATCAGCCCCTGCGACGGGACGGTGAGCGCAGTGGGGTATCTGCGCGGCGAGCAGCTGATCCAGGCCAAGGGGATCGAGTACCCCTTGGGTACGCTGCTTGGCGGGCTGGATGCCACGCCGCTGCGCGATGGGGCCTTTGTGACGATCTATCTCTCGCCGCGGGATTATCACCGCTTTCATGCGCCGCTGGCCGGACGTCTGCGCGCCGAGCGGCATGTGCCGGGGCGTTTGCTGACGGTCGCCCCCTGTGCGGTGCGCGCCATCCGGGGGCTGTTCCTGCGCAATGAGCGGCATGTGACGTTGTGGGAGACGGCGGTGGGGCCGGTGGCGGTGATCCCGGTGGGGGCGGTGAATGTGGGCAGTATTGAGACGGTCTGGGGCGGGCCGGTGGCGGAGGCGCCGGGGTTGAGTCGGGATTACGCTCCGGGTGCCGGGGTGTTTTTGGATCGTGGTGAGGAGTTGGGGCGGTTCAATCTGGGTTCGACGGTGATTCTGGTGTTGCCGCGGGGGGCGGGGCGTTGGGTCGATGGTCTGGTGTCGGGGCGGTCGGTGCGGATGGGGGAGGTTTTGGGGCGTCTTTAGGGTCGAGGCTCGATCGTGGGGCGGCGCGTTAACCGGCGGGTGCCGTGGATCGGGTGGTTGCCGCATTCGGCTGATCAAAGACACTCCCGTGCAGCCAACTGCTTGAGCGTCGTCGCTTACGGCTCGACCCGCACCCACTCGGTCGCACGGCCTTGGCCCTCCCGCTGAAGGCGGCCTTCTTCGCGGAGGCGGTGGAGGATGGTGCGCAATTGCTGCGGCTGGTGGTCCGGGAAGCGCTGGCGCAGCATGGCCATGGTGAAGCGCTCGGGCATTTCATGGAGGACTTCGCGGCGCACCGCCAGGGCCCAGCCGCCGCGCCCGCCGGCACCGCTTTGGTAGCGGCCGTAGGCTTCGGCGACCGCGGGCGGTGCCGGGTCCGCCAGGCGTGTGGCGACGGCCCGGAAGAGGCCATGGCACCACTCGTTGGCCTGTTTGCGGTTGCCCGCGAAGACCACGGGCAGTTTCGGGTGCAGGGCCTGGATCTCGGCCACGACCCGGGCTGTGTGGGCGGCTGACCAGGGGGCGACCCGCTGCGGGTCGAGGAAGTCGCCGTAGGTGGCTTCGACCACCAGTGCGGGATGGGGATAGGTCGCCAGTTCCGCCAGCTGCTGGTGAAGGATCTGGATCTGGCCGAAGTCGGTCAGGAGGTTGTCGAAGGTCTTGCGCTCGACCACGGCCTGGATCTGGCCGTCACTCTCCAGCGCGTAGTCGCCGGCCGGGAGGCTCTCGCGCCGCGTTTCGGCACCTGGAAAGCGCCACGGGTAACGCTCGGCGCGGTCGATCAGGGCGGTGATCGGATAATCGCCAAAGAGCTGGGTTCGGCCGCGGGTCTTGTGGGCCCGGACGGCGCCCTGGGTGCGGAAGAAGATCTGTTCGTAGTGCCCGGGCTTGTTCTTGTACGGCTTGGTCAGGAACAGGAAGTCGCAGCGCCGGCGCTTCTGCCGGTCGAGCACCAGCGCGAGCTTCTTGCCGAAGCGATTGAGCGAAACCACGGGGACGTGCTCGAGCTCCTCGGGGGTCTCCTCCGGCGGGTCCTGCTCACGCAGGCAGAAGACGTGCCCCTGCGGGCCCGGCCAGCGATCCTTGGCGCGCAGGGCGAGGATGATCCCGTCGTGATCGCTCTCCAGGGTGATCCGGTACGGGAATTTCTCGCTCTGCGTCTGCTGTACGCGCCAGTAAGTGGCCATGTTGCAAGCATAGCGCGAGCGGG
>PULM01000199.1 GCA_003552345.1 Ectothiorhodospiraceae bacterium | reverse complement strand
CGAAGCCGACGCCGGTGGTCAGGGCGGTGAACAGCACCGGCTTGTAGAGCCGCTCCATGACGCCGGCCATCACCGCACGCGGGTCGTCACCGGGTCGGTAGCGGTCGGCGAAGTTCGACAGTACGTGGATGGAGGCGACCACGGCGATGGGCATGAGGAAGATGGGGATCATCGAGCTCATGATGTGCACCGTGAAGCCGGTGCCGATGAGCAGTCCCATGGTGGCGATGACCGTGGTCAGGGCCAGGAGCATGGGGGCGATGACCAGCGGGATGTTGCGGAAGAAAAAGAGCATCACCAGGAAGATGATCAGCCCGGCCAGCGGTGCCGAGACGGCCATCTGCTGGAACATCTCCACGCCGAAGGTGTCCTGGGCGACGGGCTGCCCGGTGATGTGGAGCTCGTCCTCGACGCCGATCGCCTCGGCTGCGGCGCGGATCTCGGCGGCGATGCGGTGGCTATGATCCTTGCTCTCGATGGGTACGAAGATGCCCGCCGCGGTGCCGTCCTCGGAGGCGAGGGGGCCCTGGTACATGGGCAGCCGCTCCACGGCGGCCCGGATGCGCTCGGCCTCCTCCTGGCTCTGCGGCGGCGCCGGGATCAGCCAGTCGTAGTCGATGGTTCCCGGTGCCGCCTGCTCGACGTTGTCCACGGCGGCCATCGAGAGCAGATCGCGCCGCACGACGCCGTCGATCTGCTCGATGGCTCGGGTGAGCTGGTAGTGGGCGGCGAGGGAGTCCGGGTTGAAGACACCCTCGGGGTGGTCGTCGTTGACCTGGCCGACGACGATCATGTCGTGGAGGTTGAACTGCTCCTGGACCTGGTCGTGGAGCAGGCGATCGGCCTGATCCGCGGGCAGCATGTTCTCCGGATCGGTGTCGATCTGGATGCGCGGGATCAGGGCCCCGAGGGTGACCACCAAGAGCGCCATCGCTGCGAAGATCCACCGCCGGTGGTCCATGCACCAGTTCGCCAGCCGTTCACCCATCACCACCCCCCAGGTTTGAGATCGCATTCATCTCATGTGATATGAGAGTATATGCATATAAACCTCGGCGTATCAAACAACCGCCGGGCTGGTCCGGCGAATCGTGAGGAGGACGGCCTTGGGTAGGGAATCAAGGGAACCCGACGCGGAGACCCTGGCCTTTATCGCGGCGCAGTTCCGCGCCCTGGGTGAGCCGCTGCGCCTGCAGCTGTTGCACGCGCTGCGTGATGGCGAGAAAAGTGTGGGTGAGCTGGTGACGATCACCGGCTCGTCGCAGCCGAATGTCTCTAGGCACCTGGCGGTCCTGCGTCGGCACGGTCTGGTTCGTCGGCGGAGTTGCGGCACCCTGGCCTACTTCGCCATCGCCGCCCCGCACGTCTTCGACTTGTGTGATGCCGTCTGTGGCGTCGATGGCCCGGTGTCTTCAGCGCGGCAGAGCGACTCGCCCTGATCGTCGCGCGCCGCTCCGGTGCTTCAGGTGAAGCTGTTAGACTGGGCCGCCATCGACGGGTCGACAGAAGGCGAACAACATGGCCGCAGTAAAGGAGGGCGGGCCACGTTTCGAGCCCGCTCAGGCGGTACGCATCCTCGCCTGGATGCGCATCACCGCCACCACCGGGCAGATGATCACGGTCCTCTTCGTCCACTTCGGGCTGGGTCTGACGCTCCCGCTGCTCCCGCTGCTTCTGACCATCACCGTCCTCGCGGCATGGAACGTTTTCGCCTTCTGGCGCCTGCGCAACACCCCGGAGCAGATCACTCAGCCCGAGGTGGTGTTCAACGTCCTCATCGACGTGGTCGCGTTGACAGTGCTCCTTGGGCTCACCGGTGGCCCCTCGAATCCGTTCGTCTCGCTGTACCTGGTGCCGGTGGCCCTGTCCGCCGTGGCCATGCCGGCCAATCTGGCGCTGGTGGTGGCGATCCTCTGCGTGGTCCTCTATGGCCTGCTGCTGGCGATCTATCTGCCCATGGAGGGACCTCATCCGATCATCGGCGGGGATTTCAACCTCCACATGATCGGTATGTGGGTGAACTTCGTGATCTCCGCATGGATGATCACCGTCTTCGTCCGGTTCATGTCTTCGGTCCTGCGCCGGCAGGACTGGCGCCTGTCCAAGGCGCGGGAGCACACCCTGCGCAACGAGCAGATCGTCGCCCTGGGCACGGTGGCGGCTGGGGCCGCCCATCAGCTGGGCACGCCGCTTTCGACCATGTCCATGGTCATTGATGAGCTGCGCCAGGAGCGCCGCGATGACAATGAACTGCAGCAGGATCTCGAGCTGCTGCATTCGCAGCTTGCGGTGTGCAAGGAAACGCTGGAAGATCTGAAGGATGCGGGTGCGGCCGGCAGCGATCAGGGGGGGCGGACCGTCTCGCTGCAGCGGCACGTGGCGCGGATCGTCGATACCTGGCGATTGATGCATCCGAAGATTGAGCCGAGCGTGGAGTACCAGCAGCCGTTCGTGGATGTCGAGATCAGTCAGGATCCGACGCTCATGCACGCGCTGCTCAACCTCCTGAATAATGCCGCCGAGGCTTCGCTGGAGAACCACGGCAGCGGGGTTGAGGTGTCGATCCGTAGCGACGGGGAGCACCTGACGCTGGTCATCGATGACGAAGGCACCGGTCTTGACTCCGAACGGGTGCGCCACGCCGGGCGCGTGGTGCAGACCACCAAGCCGTCGGGCATGGGGATCGGCCTGGTGCTGGCCAACGCTACGGTGGATCGCTTCGGCGGCAGCGTTACCCTTATGGATTCGCCGAAGGGCCATGGGGCGCGGACCAAGATCGAAGTCTCCCTCGAACTCCTGCGGGCGGACAAAAACCGCGGGCGCGAATGAGGGACGCAGCCGGTGAGGCTTGAGGAGGAGAGGAGGTAGACCATGTTGAACGGGCCATCGATCCTGATCATCGACGATGATACGACCTTCTCCCAGGTGCTGGGGCGCTCGCTCTCGCGCCGGGGCTGCCAGGTGGATTCGGCGGAGGAGCCGGAGACCGCCCTGCAGAAGGCGCGCAGCCAGCAGCCGCAATACGTGGTGCTGGATCTGAAGCTCGGCGAGCATTCCGGACTGAATCTGGTTGAGCCCCTGAAAGAGGCCCTGCCGCAGTCGCGGATCCTGGTGCTAACCGGGTACGCCAGCATCCCCACCGCCGTGGAGGCGATCAAGCGCGGGGCGTTCAACTACCTGCCCAAGCCCACGGACGCCGATACCGTGCTCGCCACCCTGGAAGGCAAGCCCACGGCCGAGCCGGAGAAGCCCCCGCAGAGGCCGATGTCACTGCGCCGCCTGGAGTGGGAGCAGATCCAGCGGGTGCTCAATGAGCACGACGGCAATATCTCGGCGGCGGCCCGGGCGCTGGGGATCCATCGGCGCACGCTGCAGCGCAAGCTGAGTAAGCGGCCAGTGAAGCAGTAGTCGGCTTCGTTTGCATGGGCGTGAATGCTTCGCTATGTTCCGGGGTGGGGCCATTGCCTGGCCCTTCCCCATGAACGCAAGGAGCGATGCCCAGATGCGAACTCTCAACAAGTCAGTGGCGGCGGCCGTGGTGGCCGCGGCCGGAATCGGTCTGGCCCAGGCGGATGGCCACGGTCCCGATAAGCTGTTCGTTAGTGTGACCTCTGACGATGTGCAGACCCAAGGCATGTCCATGATCCTCGCCACCCAGGGCATGCAACAGGGCCAGGAGCCGCGAATCCTGCTCTGCGGGCCGGGCGCTGAGATGGCCACGGAGGACTACACCGCCGATGCCCTGGAGCCAGCCGGTGCCAATCCGCAGCAGATGATGAGCGACCTGATCGATG
Source organism: Ectothiorhodospiraceae bacterium (assembly GCA_003552345.1). Classification (GTDB taxonomy): domain Bacteria; phylum Pseudomonadota; class Gammaproteobacteria; order Nitrococcales; family Halorhodospiraceae; genus Halorhodospira. The sequence goes on along the minus strand of PULM01000199.1, from coordinate 2,865 downwards.
AAGGCGTTCAGGTGGATGTCTGCGCCGTCTTCCTGCCCAACACCGACTACACCGAGGACGACCTGATCGAGGGCGTCGGTGTGGCGGAGGCGCCGGAAGTGGCCGAATACATGGCTGACCCGAGTGTCCGCTACTTCTCCAACTGACGAGCGCGCTGCCGACCGGGGGGACACCGCTGGTCGGCAGCCGCTGGGTGGTTCCCGGGGCCAGCAGCGCGCCGAGGTCCCGAAGGGCGTCGAGCTGATCCGGCTCGCTGGGGTGCATAAGGGCTACGCCGAGGGCCAGGGCTTGCGTACCGTGCTGGATGACCTGGAACTCGTCCTGCACCGCGGCGAATCCCTGGCCGTGATGGGCCCGAGTGGTTCGGGCAAGTCGACGCTGCTGAACCTGATCGGCGCCATGGAAACGCCGGATCGAGGCACGGTCTGTTTCGATGGTGAGGATCTGACCCGTCTCGACGAGACGGCGCGGACGCTCTTCCGGCGCCGCCACCTGGGCTTTATCTTCCAGCAGCTCAATCTCGTCCCCACCCTGACGGTGTTTGAGAACCTGCTCCTGCCGTTGGAGCTCAACGGCGCCCTCAATCGGGAGGGGCGTGCCTATGCCCGGACCCTGTTGGAGCGTGTCGGCTTGCAGGGCCGGGAGGCGACGTTCCCGGAGTACCTCTCCGGCGGCGAGCGTCAGCGGGTGGCTGTAGCGCGGGCGCTGGTCCACGGTCCCGAACTCCTGCTCGCCGATGAACCCACCGGAAGCCTGGACGGCGAGACGGCGCGCATCGTGCTCGAGCTTTTCAATGAACTGCGCCGCGAGCGCGGCATGACGGCGCTGGTGGCCACCCACGCCGCCGAGGTGGCGGCCGCCGCCGATCGCGTGGTGAGGCTTCAGGGCGGGCGGTTGCAGGAGGTGGCTGCGGCGTGATCCTCGCCCGTGCCGGATGGCGACATCACCGGCGCCACCCCTGGCAGGCGGCGCTGGCCATCCTCGGGGTTGCTCTCGGTGTGGCGGTGGTGGTCGCCGTCGAGCTGGCCAATGCCTCCTCGGAGCGGGCCTTCACACGCTCTGCCGAGGCCCTTTCCGGCGAGGCCACGCACCGGATCACTGCGGGTACCTCCGGGGTGGAGGAGGCCCTCTACAGCCGGTTGCGCGAGGCCGGTATTCGGCCGTCCACCCCGGTGGTAGAGGGCCATGTTCGCGGTCCGGACGGTCCATTGCGGGTGCTGGGGATCGATCCCTGGGCGGAGTCGGGGGTTCGAGAGGCGGTGGCCGGGGCTGCGCGCGGGGTGGACGCCGCCGAGTGGCTGCGGCGGGATGATCTCGTGGTGCTCTTCCGCGAGGATGCCCAGCGGCTCGGTCTCCTCGAGGGGGATACCCTGACCGTGGAGGTGGCAGGCCAGGCCCACCCGCTCCGGGTGGCGGCGGTGGCTGAAGCCCCGGATCGGCTGACCGCAGAGGGGTTGCGGGATACCGTGATTACCGATGTGGCGACGGCCCAGGAGCTGCTCGGCCGCCTCGGGCGGCTGGACCGCATCGACCTGGTGATCCCCGCCGACGAGATCGGCCAGGCCCGCCTGGACCGCGTCGAGGCGTTGTTGCCGGAAGGGGCCGTGATCCGGGAGGCCCAGGAGGGGGCGGCCGCGCTCGACGAGATGACGGCGGCCTTCCGGCTCAACCTCACCGCCTTCAGCCTGCTCGCCCTGCTGGTCGGGGCGCTGCTGATCTACAACGCCATCTCCTTCTCGGTGGTCCAGCGCCGGGCGCTGATCGGTCGACTGCGTGCGCTCGGGGTCGGCCGGGGGCAGTTGTTCCGCGCGGTGGTCGCCGAGGGGGTGGTGCTCGGAGGTATCGGCACGCTGCTGGGGCTGCCGCTGGGCTACCTGCTTGCCGACGGCCTGCTGGAGTTGGTCACGCGGACCATCACTGACCTCTACTTCGTGCTCAGCGTCCGCGAGGTGGCCCTGGCGCCAACCGCGGTGCTCATGGCCGTGGTCCTGGGGCTGGTGGCGGCGGCCGTGGCGGCGGCGGCGCCGGCGTGGGAGGCCGCTTCGGTGGCGCCGCGCACCGCGCTGGACCGGGCCTCGCTGGAAGGGCGGGCCCGGCGCTGGGTCCGGCCCCTGGCCGGGGGCGGGCTGCTGCTCGGAGCGCTAGGGATCGGTCTGCTGTGGGGTGGCGACGGCGGTCTGGTCGTGGGATTCGGTGGCGTCTTCGCCCTGCTGGTCGGTGCGGCCCTCATCGTGCCCTGGGCGGTGGGCGGTCTGGCCGGTGCGCTGGCCCGCCCCGCCGGTTGGCTGCTCGGTGCCCCGGGGCGTATGGCGGCCCGGGGGGTGGCCGCCGGGCTGTCGCGCAGCGGCGTGGCCGCCGTGGCCCTGGTGGTTGCGGTGACCGCGGTCATCGGGGTGAGCGTGATGATCGACAGCTTCCGGGGCAGCCTGGCCACCTGGCTCGACAGCACCCTGTCTGCCGATGTCTATGTCAGTGCGCCGTCCCAGGCCGGCGAGTCCCCGCCCGCCCTGCCGCCGGGGCTCCGTGAACGGCTGGCTGCGGTGGACGGCGTGGAGGCCGTGGCCACGTCGCGGCAGATGCGGGTGCCCTCCGAATTCGGTGAGATCCAGCTGCGTGCTTTCGATCATGGCCCCGTTGGTGATGCCGGCATGGTCTATAAGGAGCGGGGTGAGGCGGCCTGGGCGCTCTTCGAGCGGGGCAAGGGCGCCTATATCACCGAGCCCTTCGCGGCCCATCATGGCCTTGAGGTCGGCGATCAGGTGGCATTGAGGACCCCGGCCGGCGAGCGGCAGCTGCCGGTCGTGGCGGTGGTCCACGACTACACCACCAGTCAGGGCGCGCTCTTCGTGGCCCGGACCTTCCATG
>PULM01000153.1 GCA_003552345.1 Ectothiorhodospiraceae bacterium | reverse complement strand
TTCATCCCCACCGAGGAGATGCAGGAGCTGGCCGAGCAGTTCCAGGACGCCGTGATGGACGACCCGGATCTGGCCGGGTACGCCGATCAGATCATGCTTGATATCACCGACGACGGCCTGCGCATCCAGCTGGTCGATCACGACGGCCGGCCGATGTTCGAACTCGGCAGCGCCGACCCCAAGGACCACACCGAGGAGATCCTCCGTGCCCTGGCCGGGGTGCTCGAGGAGGTGCCCAATCCGGTCTCGCTCTCGGGCCATACCGACGCCCGGCCTTTCGCCCGGGACGACTACGACAACTGGTCGCTGTCCACCGATCGGGCCCACGCCGCGCGGCAGACGTTGGTCGACGGCGGCCTGCCGAGCGAGCGCATCGGGCAGGTGGTCGGCTACGCCGACACCATCCCCGCCGATCCGGACGATCCTCGGGCGGACATCAACCGCCGCATCTCGGTGGTTCTGCTCAGCCGCGCCGCGGTGGAGGGCATCGCCGAGCGCGAGCGGCGCATGGAGCCCGACGAGCACGCCCTGGATGCCCTGCCGCGCCGGCCGCGGGAGCTTCTGACCCCCGAGGAGCGGCGGATCGAGGAGGGGCTCGACGAGGTGGAGGAGACCATCCCCGAGACGGACGGGGAGGCGGACGACGACGACGGTACCGAAGAGGACGAAGAGGCGGCCCCCGAGGTGGAGATGCCCGAACTGGAGCCGCCCGCGGAGCCGGAGACCTGGTGACGTCGCGGCTTCGCGCCGATGCTAGACTGGATTCACTCACGCGCAGGCAAGAGCACAAGTATGGGTTTCTCTGAATGGAATCTGATCTGGATCGATCTGGAGATGACCGGTCTGGATCCGAGTCGTGACCGGATCATCGAGATCGCGGTGGTGGTCACCGACAGCAACCTCGACACCCTGGCCGAGGGACCGGTGCTGGCCATCCACCAGGATCGATCCTTGCTCGACGGCATGGACGAGTGGAACACCCGCCAGCACGGCCGCTCGGGACTGACCGAGCGGGTGCGGGCCAGCACCGTGACCGAGGCGGAGGCCGAGGCGCAGGTGCTGGCCTTTCTCCGGCAGCACGTGCCGCCGCGGACCTCGCCGATGTGCGGCAACAGCATCTGCCAGGACCGGCGTTTCTTGGCGCGCTGGATGCCGGAGCTCGAGGCGTACTTTCATTACCGGCACATCGACGTCAGCACGCTCAAGGAGCTGGCCCGGCGTTGGGCGCCGGAGGTGGCCGAAGGGGTGCGCAAGTCCGGCAACCACCTGGCCCTGGACGATGTCCGCGACTCGATCAACGAGCTGCGCCACTACCGGCGCGAGTTCCTGCGCATGCCGGCGTGACGCCGGCGGGAGGGGGCATGCTGCTGCTCGATCCAGGTGATCTGCAGATCCTACGCCAGCGCGAGCCGGTGCTGGTGGTGGATGTCGGCGATGACGACGGGCGCTTCCGGCAGGCGCACATCCCCGGCGCGGTGCACCTGCCCTACGGCCATCTGACGCGCGCCGAGCCGCCGGCGATGGGGCTGCTCCCCGATGAGGCCGCCCTGGCCGAGCGCCTGGGTGCGGTGGGCATCGACGACTCAGTCACGGTGATCGCCTACGACTCCGACGGCGGCGGGCGGGCGAGCCGGTTGCTGTGGACGCTGGATCTGCTCGGCCACCCCCGCCACGGGCTGCTCAACGGCGGTCTGCAGGGGTGGTTGGCCGAGGAGGGGCCGGTGGAGAGCGGCGCGGTGACGCCGCAGCCGCGCAACTACGCGGCACGGATCCAGCATCCGGCGTGTCGGGTCGACCGCGACTGGGTGCTGGCCCACCTGGACGATCCGTCGGTGACGCTGATCGATGCCCGCTCCCATGGGGAGTACACCGGCGCCGATGTCCGCGCTCGGCGCGGTGGTCACATCCCGGGCGCCGTGCACCTGGACTGGCAGGCGCTGATGGATCCGGAGGACCCGCCACTGCTGCGCCCGGCCCCGCAGGTCCAGCAGCTGCTGCACGAGCGCGGCGTCAGCGATCCACAGCAGGAGGTGGTGGTCCACTGCCAGACCCATCACCGCTCGTCGCTGACCTATGTGGTGCTGCGCGCGCTGGGCTACCAGCGGGTGCGTGCCTACCCGGGCTCCTGGTCCGAATGGGGCAACGACCCGCAGCTGCCGGTGCGCGAGGGCGACACCCCGTAGTCTCTCTCCCGGCCGGCGGCGCCGCTCAGCGCGCTTCCAGGAACTCCACGTAGTGACAGACCGGCACCGGGCTCTTCGCCGCCAGGTGAGCCAGACAGCCGATGTTGGCCGTGGCGATGGCCTCGGGGTCACCGCTGGTCAGCGCGGTCAGTCGCTGGTCACGCAACTCGGCGGCGATCTTCGGCTGTAGCACCGAATAGGTCCCGGCCGAGCCGCAGCACAGGTGTGGGTCGGTGACCGGCGTGAGCTCGAAACCGACGCGCCGCAGCAGCGCCTCCACCCGGCCGGCCAGCCTCTGCCCGTGTTGCAGCGAGCACGGGCTGTGGAAGGCGATCCGCCGGGGCATGCCGGCGGCCGGCTGCAGTCGGTCCGCCGCCGCCTCGAGCAGTTCCACCGGGTCGACGGCCCGTTGTGCGACCAGCCGGGCCCGTTCGGCGTACGCCGGGTCGTCGCGCAGGTGGTGATCGTACTCCTTGACCAGGGCACCGCAGCCGCTGGCATTGACCACCACGGCCTCGGCGCCGTCGGCCAGGGCCGGGTACCAGGCGTCGATGTTCGCGCGCATGCGCGCGCGGGCCCGCTCGGGCTCAGCCAGGTGCTGGTCGAGGGCGCCGCAGCACCCCTCGCGGGTGGCCACGGTCTCGATCCCCAGCTGATCGAGCAGCGCGGCGGTGCTCGGGTTGATCTCCGGGGCGATACCGGGCTGCACGCACCCCTTGAGCAGGACCACCCGGCGCGGGTGGGAGCGCGCCGCGGGCCAGGCGCGGCCCGGGCGGCGGGCCGGGATCTTGTCGGCGAGCGCGGCGGGCAGCAGCGGGCGCAGGAGTTGCCCGGCGCGCAGTGCGGCGGCGAACAGCCGCGGCCGCGGGACGACCCGCTTCAGCCCCCAGCGCACCGGGCTCGGCAGTCGTCCGGTCTGCTCCTCAACCAGCTCGCGGCCCAGATCGAGCAGCTTGCCGTACTCCACCCCGGAGGGGCAGGTGGTCTCACAGGCCCGGCAGGTCAGGCAGCGATCGAGGTGCTGTTGGGTGCGCGGCCCCGGCGCCTGGCCCTCCAGGACCTGCTTGATCAGGTAGATGCGCCCCCGCGGGCTGTCCAACTCGTCGCCCTGGAGCTGGTAGGTCGGGCAGGTGGCCAGGCAGAAGCCGCAGTGGGTGCACTTGCGCAGGATCTCCTCGGCCTCGCGCCCGGCGGGGGTGTCGCGGTGGTGTCGCTTGAGATTCGTCTCCATGGGCCCTCACAGCGCCGGGTCGAAGCGCCCGGGATTCAGGATGTGGTGTGGATCGAGCGCCTCCTTGAGTTGCCGGTTGAGTCGCGCCACGCCGGGGCTCGGTGGGTGGAACGCGGGGGCGGCGGGCTCGGTCTGCCCGCGCCAGAGGGTGGCGTGGCCGCCCAGGGTCTCGGTGGCGGCGCGCACCTGATCCGCCGGGGCGTCGCTGCGCAGCCAGACCTGCTGCCCCGCCCAGTCGAGCAGGCGGGCGCCGGGCAGCTCGGGAGCGGCGGTGGCCGGCGGCAGCGACAGCCGCCACAGCGGCGGGTGGCTCTCTTGGAAGAAGCCCAGGGTGTGATCGCGCAATGCGCCCCAGAAGGCGTCGCCGTCGTCCGGGGTGTCGCCGCCGATCTGCCGGGTGGCGGCCCGCACCCCCGAATCGGAGCCGGACAGGCGCAGGTGCAGGCGCTCGCCGTCGTGCACCGCGGCGCTGATCGGGCAGCCGGCCATCAGGGCGGCATGCACCTGCTGCCAGGTCGAGCCGGCGTCGACTTCCAGGGTCCGCGTTGCCTCGACCTCCGGCTGCGGGACGACCTTCAGCGAGACGTCGAGGAGCACCCCCAGGGTCCCCAGCGCCCCGGCCATGGGCCGGGAGAGGTCGTAGCCGGCGACATTCTTCACCACCTCGCCGCCAAAGCGCAGCACCTCCCCCCGGCCGTTGAGGATGCGCACCCCGAGCAGGGCATCGCGCACCGCGCCGCGGAATGGCCGTGCGGGGCCGGCCAGGCCGGCGGCCACGGCGCCGCCGATGCTCCCGCCGCCGCCAAAGTGCGGCGGCTCGAAGGGCAGCATCTGGCCTGCGGCGGCCAGCTCCGCCTCCAGTTCGCGCAGCGGGGTGCCGGCGCGCACGGTGACCATCAGCTCGGTGGGCTGGTAGCTGATCAGCCCGCGGTGGCCGCTGACATCAAGCGGATCGCCGCCGCCGGGGTTGCCGTAGAACGCCTTGGAGTTGTTGGCGTGCAGGCGCAGCGGCTGGCGGGCGGCGGCGGCCGCGGCCACCCGGGCGGTCAGCGCCTCGGTCTCGTCGACGGAGGCGGCGGAAGAGGCGGGGTGATCCATCAGAAGCGCTCCAGCTCCGGGTGGGGCAACTGCCCGCGGTGGACATGCAGGGCACCGAACTCGGCGCAGCGGTGCAGGGTGGGCACCGCCTTGCCCGGGTTCAGACAGCCGGTGGCGTCGAAGGCCGCCTTGACCGCGTGGAACTGTTCAAGCTCGGCGGGCCGGAACTGATGGCACATGGCATCGATCTTCTCGAGTCCGACGCCGTGCTCGCCGGTGACCGTGCCGCCGGCGTCCACGCACAGCTCCAGGATGCGCCGGCCCAGCTCCTCGGTGCGCTCGAATTCGCCGGGGACATTGCCGTCGTAGAGCACCAGCGGGTGGAGGTTGCCGTCGCCGGCGTGAAAGACGTTGACCACCCGCAGGCCGTACTCGCGGGAGAGGGCGTCGATGCCGGTGAGCACCCGGGCCAGCTGGTGGCGGGGGATGGTGCCGTCCATGCAGTAGTAGTCCGGCGAGATCCGTCCCACCGCGGGGAAGGCGGCCTTGCGCCCAGCCCAGAAACGGGCCTGCTCGGTGGCGTCGGCGGCCACCCGCACCTCACTGGCGCCGTGCTGGCGCAGCAACTCGCTGAGCCGCGACACCGTCTCGGCCACCTCGTCCGGGGCGCCATCGAGCTCGGCGATCAGGATGGCGGCGGCGTCGGTGGGGTAACCGGCCTGGACGAAGTCCTCGGCGGCCCGGATGGCCGGGCCGTCCATCATCTCCAGGCCCGCCGGGATGATACCGGCGCCGATGACCCCCGCCACCGCGTGGCCGCCGGCCTCGACGGTGGGGAAGGCGGCCAGGAGCACCTCCTTGTGCACCGGTTCGGGCAGCAGGCGCACGGTGGCCTCGACGATCACGCCGAGCATGCCCTCAGAGCCGGTGTAGAGGGCCATCAGGTCGTAGCCCGGGGCGTCGAGGGCGGCACTGCCGATCTGCACGCGCTCGCCGGCCGGGGTCAGCACGGTGGCGGCGAGGACGTTGTGCACGGTCAGGCCGTACTTGAGGCAGTGCACGCCGCCGGCATTCTCGGCCACGTTGCCGCCGATGGAGCAGGCGATCTGCGAGGAGGGGTCCGGGGCGTAGTAGAGGCCGTGGGGGCGAGCAGCCTCGGTCACGGCCAGGTTGCGGACCCCGGGCTGGACACGGGCGGTGCGCCGCAGCGGGTCGAGTTCGAGGATGCGATTGAAGCGGGCCAGGCTGAGCACGATGCCCTGGGGGTGGGGCAGGGCGCCGGCGGACAGCGAGGTCCCGGCCCCCCGGGCGGTGACCGGGACGCCGAGCTCGTGGCAGAGGGCGAGCACGGCCTGGGCCTGTTCGGTGGTCTCGGGGATTGCCACGGCCACCGGCAGCTGCCGGTACGCGGCCAGCCCGTCGCACTCGTACGGTCGCAGCCCCTCGGTATCGTCGATGACCTGATCGGCCCGGGGCAAAAGACGGTGGAGCCGGTTGAGGAAGGTGCGGCGGTCGTAGTCGAAGTGCAGGTCTTCGTCGCGGTAGGGGGCGCGGGGATCGGCCATGCTGACCTCAAAGGAGCGGTTGCCTCCGCTCAGCGTAGCCGTTTTCGAGCCGGCTGACAGCCCGAAAGGGCGGATCCCGGGGGCGCGCCGTCCCCCGGGATCGCACGGGGCAGGCCGTTACTGCTCCTTGCCCGCCAGATACAGCCAGGTCTCGACGACCGTATCCGGGTTGAGGGAGACGCTCTCGATGCCCTCATCCATCAGCCACTGAGCCAGGTCGGGGTAGTCCGACGGGCCCTGACCGCAGATCCCCACGTACTTGCCGTGGCGGCGGCAGGCCTGGATGGCCATGGAGAGCATGCGCTTGACGGCCTCGTTGCGCTCGTCGAACTGATCGGCGATGACCCCCGAGTCACGATCCAGGCCCAGGGTCAGCTGCGTCAGGTCGTTGGAGCCGATGGAGAAGCCGTCGAAGTGCTCCAGGAACTCGTCGGCGAGCACCGCGTTGGAGGGCAGCTCGCACATCATCATGACCTTCAGGCCGTTCTTGCCGCGCTCCAGGCCGTTTTCGGCGAGCAGCCGGATGACCTGCTCGGCCTCGGCGGTGGTGCGCACGAAAGGCACCATCAGCCAGACGTTGTCCAGGCCCATCTCGTCGCGGACCCGGCGCAGGGCCCGGCACTCGAGCTTGAAGCACTCCTGGAAGTCGGGGCTGATGTAGCGCGAGGCGCCCCGGAAAC
>PULM01000166.1 GCA_003552345.1 Ectothiorhodospiraceae bacterium | reverse complement strand
GGCGAGATCGCCGTCTCCGACAACATCCTCCAGCGCACCGCCGATGCCTACCGGCGCATGCGCAATACGGCGCGTTTCCTGCTCGGCAACCTGCACGGCTTCGAGCCGGCGCGCGATGCGCTCGCCGCAGAGCAGATGCTCCCGCTCGACCGCTGGGCGGTGGCCCGGACCCGGGAGCTGCAGGAGCGGATCGTCGCCGCCTACGATCGCTACGAGCTGCACCGCATCTACCACCTGCTGCACAACTTCTGCGTGGTGGACATGGGCGGCTTCTACCTGGATGTGCTCAAGGACCGCCTCTACACCACGCCGGCGGACAGCCGCGCCCGGCGCTCCGGGCAGACGGCCATGTACCACATCGCCGAGGCCCTGGTGCGCTGGCTCGCGCCCATCCTCTCGTTCACCGCCGATGAGATCTGGGCGCATCTGCCCGGCGATCGCAGCCAGCCGGTGTTTACCGCGCAGTGGTACGACGGGCTCTTCCCGCTGGATGACGAGCCGCGCGAGGCCGCCTTCTGGGAGCGCGTGATGGAGGTGCGCACGGCGGTCGGCCGCGAACTGGAGCGGCTGCGCAATGAGAAGGTCATCGGCGCCAACCTGGACGCCGAGGTCGACCTTTACGTCGGCGAGGCCCTGGCCGCGGAGCTCGCCCCGCTGGGCGATGAGTTGCGCTTCGTGCTGATCACCTCGGCGGCGCGCATCCACGCCGCCGCCGATGCTCCGGCGGATGCGGCCAGCGCCACCCTGGAGGATGGCAGCGAGGTGCGCATCGCGGTGGCCGCCTCCGAGCACGAGAAGTGCCCGCGCTGCTGGCACCGCCGTCCGGAGATCGGCAGCAGCGACGAACACCCGCAGCTGTGCGGGCGCTGTGTCGAGAACGTGGCCGGTGCCGGCGAGCACCGGACCACCGCCTGAGGAAGGCAGGCATGAGCTATCGGCTCTGGCTGCTGCTCGCCGTCGCGATCGCGGCGCTGGATCAGGCCACCAAGGTGTGGGCGCAGGCCGCGCTGCGGCCTTATGAATCGGTCGAATTGCTGCCGGTGCTCAGTTTGACCCTCGGTCACAACCCCGGGGCGGCGTTCAGCCTGCTGGGCGACGCGGGGGGGTGGCAGCGCTGGCTGCTCGCCGGCGTGGCCGCCGCGGTGGGGGTCTACCTGGTCTACTGGCTGCGCCGGATCGGCGCCTCGCAGCCCTGGCTCTCCCTGGGGCTGGCGCTGATCCTGTCCGGTGCCCTGGGCAACCTGGTCGATCGCCTGTACCTGGGGTACGTGGTTGATTTCATCCACCTCCATTACGCTGGATTCCACTGGCCGATCTTCAACGTGGCCGACATCGCCATCACCGTCGGCGCCGGGCTGGTGATCGTCCTGCTCGTATTCTCGAGATCGGCCGCTGAATACTGACCGCTCAAGGCAGAACCGGAGGTTTCCGTGCCCAAGATCCACCTTGCCAACCCCCGCGGCTTCTGCGCCGGCGTGGATCGCGCCATCGCCATCGTTGACCGGGCCCTGGAGGTTTACGGATCGCCGGTCTACGTCCGCCATGAGGTCGTGCACAACCGCTTCGTGGTGGATGACCTGCGCCAGCGCGGGGCCGTCTTCGTCGAGGAGCTCGATGAGGTGCCCGATGGGGCCACCGTTATCTTCAGCGCCCATGGCGTGCCGCAGTGGGTGGCCGATGAGGCCGAGCGGCGCGGGCTGCAGGTCTTCGACGCCACCTGCCCGCTGGTGACCAAGGTGCACAAGGAGGTGCGCGGTCACGCCCGGGACGGTCGCGAGGTGGTGCTGATCGGCCACGCCGGTCACCCGGAGGTGGAGGGCACCATGGGCCAGTACCTGGCCCCGGAGGGGCAGGGTGGGATCTACCTGGTCCAGAATCAGGAGGAGGCGGCGGCGCTGCAGGTGCGCAACGCCGACGACCTGGCCTTCGTCACCCAGACCACGCTCTCGGTGGACGACGCCGCCGGCATCGTCGAGGCGTTGCAGCGCCGCTTCCCGGCCATCCAGGGGCCGCGCAAGGACGACATCTGTTACGCCACGCAGAATCGCCAGGATGCGGTGCGGACCCTGTCCGACGAGGTGGACCTGCTGCTGGTGGTCGGTTCGGTCAACAGCTCCAACTCCAACCGCCTGCGCGAGCTCGCCGTGCGCTGCGGCACCGAGGCGTACCTGATCGACGGCGCCGCCGACCTGGACCCGAGCTGGCTCGACGGTCGTCAGGCCATCGGCGTGACCGCCGGCGCGTCGGCGCCGGAGAGCACCGTGGTCGAAGTGGTGGAGCAGCTCCAGGCGTGGGGCTGCGAGGCGCCGGAGGAGCGGCCGGGCAAGGCGGAGACGGTCACCTTCGGACTGCCCAAGAACCTCGGCCAGCCGCCGGCAGCGTCATGAGCGCCGCGCCGGCGACTCCTCACGCCGCTTGAGCGGATGCAGCACCAGCAGGTTCTCCGGCTGGCGCTGGCGCACCTGCTCGGCAACCGCCCTGGGTACGACGACCACGCCGTCGTCGCTGATCACCAGACCGGCGTAGCCGTCCGCCAGCTGGCGCTGCTGCTGTCGGGTTACCCAGGCATGGCGGATCCGTTGCCCCTCAACGAAATGGTACGCCGTGTCGGCTCCCCAGCGCGGCAGTGCGTAGTGGCGGATCAGGTCGGGCAGCGGGATGTGCGCCTCGAGCGGTTGGGGGTCCCGCGCCTTGTCCGGCCGGGCTCTCCGGCGTGAGGCTGCCGGTCCGCGGCGGCAGCGGCGCTTGCCCGGCTGCTGTCCACGAGCCTCCTCCCGGCTCGCCAATCCTGCCTTAACAAGCTGTTCTTGAAGAGAATTGGACATACGCAGCATTCTGCACAGGTGCCCTGCCGACGTCGATCCCCGGCCGGGGAGCGACGGGTTATACTGACCCGGAAGCGTGTTTTTCCGGATAAGGTGAGGGGGCGATGAAGGCGCGGATTCGGGGTGCCCTGGTGCTGCTGGCCGTGGCGGCGCTGGTCGGCTGTGGTCACTCGGTGGAGCGGATCGATCGGGACGCCGAGCACGATCTCTCCGGACGGTGGAACGATCAGGACTCGCGCCTGGTGGCCGAGGAGATGATCGCCGACGCCCTGGATCGACCCTGGCTGCGGGATTTCCGCCGCGAGGAGGGTAAGCGGCCCACGGTCATCGTCGGCGACGTGCGCAATCTCAGCCACGAGCACATCAATACCCGCACTTTCGTCAACGACATCCAGCGGGAGTTGATCAACTCCGGCCAGGTGGATTTCGTTGCCGACGCCGATCAGCGCGAGCGAATCCGCGAGGAGCGCCGTGATCAGGATCTGCATGCCAGCGAGGAGACCCGCCAGGCCATGGGCGAGGAGCTCGGCGCCGACTACATGCTGCTCGGTTCGGTGAACTCCATCATCGACCAGGAGGGCCGGCGCCAGGTCCGCTACTACCAGGTCGATATGGAGCTGGTCAGCCTGGCCGACAACCGCAAGGTCTGGATTGGCAACAAGGAGATCCGCAAGCTCGTGCGCTCGGCCTCGGCGCGGCCCTGAGGAGGCGGGCGCGTGAGGCGCCGGTTGCGCCGCGCCTGGCTGGTGGTGGGGGTGGCCGCCGCACTGGCCGGCTGCACCACTTACGGCGATCGCATGGCGCCGGTGGAGGCCGCCGTGGAGGAGGGCGATCCGCGCCGGGCGGTGGAACTGCTCGACGCCGACTCCGGCGGTGCCGGTGATCGTGTGGTCGATCTGCTCAACCGTGGCGCCCTGCTGCGCATGGCCGGCGAGTTCGAGGCCAGCAATCGCACCCTGGAAGAGGCCTACGACGCCATCGCCGAGGTCGACCCGCTGAGCGTCTCGGAGAGCGTGGGCAGCTTGATGGTGGGCGAGACCGCCTTCGCCTACGCCGGCGAGCCCCACGAGCGGGTGCTGCTCCACCTGCTCATGGCCTTCAACTACCTGGAACTGGGCGATCCCGATGCCGCCCGGGTGGAGGCCCTGCGCGTGGACCTGCGCCTGCAGCGCCTGGCTGCCGAGCAGGGCCGCTCGGCCTATCGGCACGACCCCTTTGCCCGCTACCTCAGCGGCCTGATCTTCGAGCACCTGGGCGAGCCGGATCAGGCCCTGGTGGCGTACCGTCAGGCCTACCAGGCGTATCGCGAGCAGGGTGGGCGGCTGGACGTTGCCGTGCCCCGTTCGCTGCAGCTGGACCTGCTGCGCCTGGCGGACCAGCTCGGTCTCGATGACGAGCGGGACGAGTGGCAGGCGGCGTTCGGGCTGGAGTCTTGGCCGGCGCCGGAGGCGCATCGCGCTCAGGCCCATGTGGTGGTGATCACCGGCGTCGGGCTGGGCCCGCGCAAGCGGGAACAGGGGTTCGCGGTGCAGGATCGCCAGGGGCGCATCCACAGCGTGGCCCTGCCGTACTACGAGCCGCGGCGCAGGCCGCTGGGCGGGGTTCAGCTCAGCGCCGGGGAGGCCTCGGTGCCGGCGGAGCCGGTGCACGACGTGGACGCCGTTGCCCGGATCCTGCTCGAGGAGCAGCAGGGCGTGCTCGCCGCCCGCGCGCTGGGGCGGCTGCTGGTGCAGAAAGAGATGATCGATCAGGCCCGCGAGGCCAGTCCCGTGGCCGGCCTGGCCATGAACGTCTTCACCCTGGTGGCGGACCGGGCGGACACCCGAACCTGGGGCATGCTGCCGGCGCAATACTACATGGCGCGCGTCGCGCTGCCCCCTGGTGAGCACCGCCTCGAGCTGGTCTACCAGGGCCTGGGCGGCCAGCCACTGACCCGGGTCGATCTCGGCACGCTGGAGCTTGAGGCCGGTACCTACCATTTTGTCTTCGACCGCTGGGTCTCGGCCCGTGCCGGTTCCCTGACCCCGAGGGAGGCGCCGTGACCCGGATCGTCCTGACCCTGATGCTGCTTGTGCTGCTGGCCGGCTGTGCCGGTCGCGACCCGTCGCCCACCCAGGGGCCCGAGTGGGTTCGGGGGGAGGAGCCCGCTGCCTATCCCCGGGCGCAGTACCTGAGCGCGGTGGGGAGCGCCGATCAGCGCGAGCTGGCCCAGGACCGGGCGCGGGCCGAGCTGGCCCGCACCTTTGAAGTCCGCGTGGCGGCCACCACGCGGCAGGAGGATCGGCTGACCTTCGACGCCGGTGGGACGCGGCATGAGGGGATGGTGGGGCAGCAGGTGGATACGCGCACGGAGGTCACCCTGCGCGGTGTCGAGACTGGTGAGACCTGGCGGGATCCGGACTCCGGGCGCTACCACGTGCTCGTCGTCCTCGACCGCCAGCGGGCGGCCGGCGCCCTGCGCGAGGGGATGGCGGGGCTCGACGCGGCGACCAGTCGCCACCTCCAGCAGGCGGATGCCGCCGCCGATCCGCTGCAGGCGATCGCCGCCCTGGCGCGCGGGCTTGAGGCACAACGCCAGCGCAGTGAGTACCAGCAGGCCCTGCGTGTGCTCACCGGCGCCGGCATGGCGGTTCGTCACCAGCCGGCGGTGCTGGAGGCGCGGCTGGCGGCGGAGGCCGAGGCCATCCCCTTCGGCATCCGCGCACGGGGTGACCATGCCGAACGGGTGGCAAGCACACTGCAGGCGGCGGTGGCCGCCGCCGGTTTCCGGGTGGATGAGGGGGAGGGTCGGTACTGGCTGGAGGCGGAGCTTAAGCTCGAGGATCTGGGCCAGCGCGAGGGCTGGTACTGGCAGCGCGGTTCGCTCACCCTGCAGCTGGTCGAGGCCGGCGGCGAGGCCCGCGGCGAGCGGCGCTGGTCGGTGCGCGGTGCCGCCACCGACCGCGCCACCGCCCAACGCCGTGCCCTGGACCAGGTGGCCGAGCACCTTGGTGGGGATCCGCGCGCGCTGATCATCGCCCTGGCCGCGGCCCAGGACGGATAGGGCGCCGGGCTAGAAGCGGGCGCGCACCGTCGCCGCGGCGAGCAGGGAGCTCGAGCGGCTGCCACGGTACTCATCGGGGACCAGGTCGCGGTCGACGCTGCGCGCCGATGCCTCCAGGCGGAGCTCGACCCGCTCCCAGGCGTAGCCGCCGCCGCCGAGCAGATGAAAGCCGGTGCCGGTGAGGTTGTCGCCGTCTTCCCGCTCGAGACGCTCGTAGTGGAGGCCAGCGCCCATGTAGGCCCGGGGTCCGGTCTCGCGGAAGTCCCGGCCGAAGCGCACGGTCAGATCGGTGGCGCTCCAGCGTTTCGGCTCCGGGTCGGCGTAGAGGCTGCCGCTGGTGCTCAGCTGCTCGCTGTGCAGGTGGGCGATGCCCACCGAGGCGTGGTCGCTGACCGCGTACTGGATGTCGATCACCGGGCCGTGGGCGCGCAGCCGCGTGGAGTCATCGCCGAAGCGCTCGCGGACCGAGAGGTGCTGATAGCCGTAACCGGCCCCGATGCTCCAGTTGCGCTGCGGCGGCGGAGGGGTGGGCTCGGCCCGCTCGGCGAGGCGCACCGACTCCGCCTCCTCCGCTTGCTCCGGCGTCTCGTCCTCGCCCCCTGCACCGGGCAGGCCGCCCTGCCACCAGCTCGGTCGGTCCTCGGTGGGGCGTGCCGGCTCGGGGGATGGTTCGGCCTCGCCATCGAGGATGCGCATGATCCCCGGCATGAGCGATGGGCGCATCTCCATGGCGTGGCGGGCGATGGGGTCGGCCAGGCGTGGGTACGTGGACAGCAGTTCGCTGACCTCGTCGAGGAAGGCATCGTCGTCACGCAGGGCGGCCTCCTCGACGCGGGTCAGGGCGTCATCGAGGACCTCGCGCTGGTGCTCGGTGAGCAG
>PULM01000192.1 GCA_003552345.1 Ectothiorhodospiraceae bacterium | reverse complement strand
TCGACGCCTTGCTCATGCAGGGCCCGGGCGAAGCCCTCCACCCCGCTCTTGTCGGAAACGCTGATCAGGGCCCGCCGCAGGGGCCGCACGCCGTCGTTGGTCGCCATATTGGATTGTCCGGATTGGTTCAGTTGTAATCGATGCCGTGGTCGCGCAGCTTCTTGCGCAGGGTCGCCCGGTTGAGCCCGAGCAGTTGCGCCGCCCGCGTCTGGTTACCGGAGCAGTAGTCCATGACCGACTCCAGGAGCGGGATCTCCACCTCGCTGAGCACCAGCCGGTAGAGCCCGTTGCAGTCGTGCCCGTCCAGCTCCCTGAAGTAGTCGTCCAGGGCACGACTCACCGCCTCGCGGATGGGGCCTCCCACCTCGCCATCATCGCCTCTGCCAGGACCCTGTCCGGGACCGGGTCCCTTGCCGTCCTGCATGCATCACCCCCATCTCGTATCTGATTTGGAAGGATAACAGACCCGCACGGCCGCCCCCGGCCGGTCCTACTCCACCGGCCGGAACGCCAGCGAGAAGCTCTCGGCCCCGCCGTCGGGCTCTGCCACATAGAGTTCCACCGGGACCCGCGCCCCCGGCTCCATGCCCGCACCCAGGCGCGCCCGCAGCCGGCTGTCGGCGACGTAGTCCTCGGGACGGACCCAGCGCTCGCCGGTGACGTGGCCGTCCAGATCGCGCAGGGTCAGGCGCATCTCCGGGTAGGGAAGGCGCCGATCCCCAGTGTGCACCAGCACCCCGCCCAGGATCAGGGCGTCGTCCCGGCGTGGATCCGGCTCCAGCCAGCGCTCCTCCACCTCGATGACGTCGTAGCTGGCCGCGGTCTCCAGCTGGCAGCCGTAGACCGCACAGACCGCTGAGAGCCAGCCCCGGGCCCCGGGCAGCTCGAGCAGCTGCGCTCGGTAGAGGTACGAGCCGTGGACCAGGGCGGCGGCCAGCGCCACGATACCGGCGGCGAGCAGCCACCGCCGCCCGCGCCGTCTGCCCCGGGACCGCGCCGGCGGCGATCGCCGCTCCGCCCGCAGTTCAGCAAGGACCTCTTCCCAGTCCCGCTCCGCCGGGTCGCCACGCGATGGTGCGTCGGTGGGTGGCGCCTCGTCCTCCGGGGCCGCCCGCCGCCCCTCTTCGGAGGCGTCGCCGGCGACCAGGGTCTGGAGATCCACAGGCCGGTCCTCACCATCGCCCGGCAGCAGACGGCCGATCGCCGACATCTCGGGCCCCAGGGCCGGGATGCGCCGCTCGCCCGCTGCAGCGCTATGCCCCGGCGGCGCTAGCGGCGAATCCCCGCTGCCGCCGTCGCCCGGCAGCTCCTCGCTCAACGCCTGGACCGCGTCGAAGGAGGTCTGACACAGCCCACAGGTGACCCGGCCCCGTGCCTGCCGGAGCTGCCAGGCACGCAGCGCAAAGATCGTCCCGCATCCAGGGCACTGGGTGTACACGGGCTTCCCTCGTTGTTGGAAAATCCGGCAGCCGACGTTCAGGCGGTGCGGGTGCCGCTGACCAGCACCCAATCGCCGCGGCTTTGCGGCGTATCCCAGGCGATGTTGCCCTGGAAGGCGTCCATGACGCGCTGCTCCTGCCCCTGGAGGATCCCGGAGAGCGCCAGCCGACCACCGATACGGACCGCGCTGCGCAGCTCATCGGCCAACTCCACCAGCGTGGCTGCAAGGATATTGGCGAGGAGGAAATCGGCGCAATACGCCGGGCGCTGATCGACGGCAAAGGACGGCACGCGCTCGGCGACGCGGTTGCGCTCGGCATTCTCGCGGCTGGCGATCACCGCCTGGGGGTCATTGTCGACCGCCATGCAGGAGGCCGCACCGAGGCGCACTGCCGCCACGGCCAGCACGCCGGAGCCGGCGCCGTAATCCAGTCCATGGAGTCCCTCGATCGCCTCGCCGTCCAGCCACTGCAGGCAGAGTGCCGTGGTCTCGTGGGTTCCGGTACCGAAGGCCAGCCCCGGATCCAGGCGGATGGCGACGGCGCCGGGTGGCAGCTCGGGGTCGGCGCCGGTGGGGACGATCCACAGGCGATCGCCGAACGCCATGGGCTGGAAGTGATCGAGCCACTCACGCTCCCACGCGCGGTCTTCCAGAGTCTCGGCCCGCCACCCCTGCAGGCGGTCACCGAGCTGCCCGGCGAGCAGTGCGTGCAGGGCGTCCACATCGGTCCCGGCCGGAAACAGGGCGTCGACCCGCACACGCTCCCAGAGCGGATGTTCGCCGACGCCCGGCTCGAGGAGCACGGTGCCGTCGTCGGCCTGGTAGGTCTGGGACAGCGCCCCGGCCAGTTCCAGGGCGCCGTCCACGGCATCGAGGTCGCCGACGGCGACCTCCAGCGTGACCTGCAGCTGTGCCACGGCTCAGGAACCCTGACGCGGCGTCGGCGGGACCACGAAGCAGGCGGCCTGCTCGCGGGTGTAGAAGCATCCGTCGCGCTCGAAACCGGAGACGACCCGCTGCTTGACCGCAATCACCCGGCCGCGGTCATCGCGTTCGCTGATCAGCTCCTCGGGCAGGCCATCGAGCCGATGGAAGGGGGCCGGCTGCCCGTTCCGGTTGCAGGACAGATAAACCGTCCCCGTCTCCGTGTCGAGGAAGGCCGGACGGAAGCCGTGATCCCGGTTGCAAGCGCTGACACCGCCCGTCCCCTGGAACGCGGTGTTCTCACACTTGAGTCGCTCTGCCGTAAGGGCGCGAGCCATCGCTCACCACCTCCGAACGTCGATACCGCTTCACGGTTTATCGGCCGCTCCATCGGCCCCCTGAGCCGGGTAACGCTCCCTGTGCTACTGCTTCTGGTAGTTGGACACCGCGTGCTCGATTTCGGCTCGCGCGGCATCGGCGCCCTTCCAGTCGCGCACCTGCACCCACTTGCCGGGCTCCAGGTCCTTGTAGTGCTCGAAGAAGTGGCTGATCTCCTGGAGCAGTCGCGGCGGCAGATCGTCCGGCCCCTTCACCTCGCTGTAGTCGGTGGTCAGCTTGTCCACCGGCACGGCGATCAGCTTGGCATCCTCACCGGACTCGTCCGCCATCTCCAGCACGCCCACCGGACGGCAGCGGATCACCGAGCCAGGCTGCAGAGGCAGCGGGGTGATGACCAGGGCGTCCACCGGGTCGCCGTCGTCGGCCAGGGTCTGCGGCACGAAGCCGTAGTTGCACGGGTAGTGCATCGCCGTGGCCATGATGCGATCGACGGTGAGCGCACCGGTCTCCTTGTCGACTTCGTACTTCACGGGGCCGCCGCGCAGCGGGATCTCGATGACGACGTTGATGTCATCCGGAATCGACCGCCCGGCGGGTACGGAATCAAGGCTCATGCAGTTTCTCCGTTCAGCAAGGACTATCGCGTGGATGGAGCGGCCCGAACAGCGCGAACTGTAACGCCGTTGCTGCGCCGCGGCAACCGGCGCCGCGACGCGCCAGCCGCCCACAGCGCGCCCTATGCCAGCGCAGCCGCCCCCCAGCGTCAACCAGCGGCATCGTGTCGCCATGCCATGCGTTATGATTGCCCCGAGCGACCACCCCGGGAGAGACCATGGGTCCTTTGCTGCAGAAACTCGTCGGAATCTGCCTGTTTCGCGACGGTCCGCAGGATCTGCCCTACTCCGCTACGAGCCTGCTCGGCCTGATCGGGGCGAGCATGATCCTGACCTACATCGCCGCCGACAACCTCCCCGACACCGGACCCGTCGGCCTGCAGGTAGTGATCGCCACGGGCTTCAGCCTTCTCTTTCTCTACACGTTGCTGCTGCTGCGCGGCGTCACCGCGCGTTTCACCCAGAGCGCCACGGCCATGTTCGGCACCGACGTGCTGATCAGCATCCCGGTCACCCTGATGCCCTTCCCCATCGCCGCCTACGGCGCCGAGCAGGCCCAGGGTGCGGCCGCCGGCATCCTCTTGCTCTGGTTCTGGCAAGTGGCCATCCTCGGGCACATCTTCCGGCACACGCTGGAGATGCGCCTGGCGCTCGGCATCCTGCTGTCGCTGGCCTACAGCTTTCTCAGCTTTCAGGTGGTCCAGCTGGCCGCCGACTGATCGGAACGTTCCATGAAGATCCATATCCTCGGCATCTGCGGCACCTTCATGGGCGGGATCGCTTTCCTCGCCCGGGAGCGGGGTCACGCGGTGGAGGGCAGCGACAGCGCCGCCTGGCCGCCCATGAGCGAGATCCTGGAGCAGGCGGGCATCCCGGTGCACGGCGGCTACGACGCCGCCCACCTGGAGCCGGCCCCGGACCGGGTGGTCATCGGCAACGCCCTGTCACGCGGCAACCCGGCGGTGGAATGCACCCTCGACCGGGGTCTCGCCTATCAGTCCGGCCCGGCCTGGCTGGCCGAGCACATCCTCGACGGGCGCTGCGTGGTGGCCATCGCCGGCACCCACGGCAAGACGACCACCGCCTCGATGACCGCCTGGGCCCTGGAACGCTGCGGCCTCGATCCGGGCTACCTGATCGGCGGCGCCCCTGGTTTCGGTGAGCGCTCGGCACGCATCGGCACCGGCTCGCCGTTCGTCGTCGAGGCCGATGAGTACGACACGGCCTTCTTCGACAAGCGCGCCAAGGTGGTGCACTACCACCCCCGGGTCCTTCTGCTGAACAACCTCGAGTACGACCACGCCGACATCTACCCGGACCTGGAGGCCATCGCCACGCAGCTGCACCACGCCGTGCGCACCGTCCCCGGCAACGGGCGCGTGCTCATCAACGGCGACGATCCCCATCTGCCGGCGCTTGTCGCGCGCGGCTGCTGGTCGCGGCTGGAGCGGATCGGTTTCGGCGCCGACAACGACTGGCGGATCGTCCCCGACGACGCCGGCGCCGTGCTCCTTCACCAAGGGGTGGCGCTCGGCCCCCTGCAGCCGCCCCAGCCGGGGCGCCACAACCTGGCCAACGCCGCCGCGGCGGTGGCGGCCGCGGCGGGCGCCGGCGCCGATCCGGCCACGGCCCTGGAGGCGGTCAACACGTTCCCCGGCGTGCGCCGGCGACTGGAACTGCGCGGGCGGGTCGGCGGCGTGGAGGTGATCGACGACTTCGCCCACCACCCGAGCGCCGTGGCCGCCACCCTGGAGGCACTGGCAACCCCGGGACGACGGCTGCTGGCGGTGCTCGAGCCACGCTCGAACACCATGCGCCTGGGCATCCATCGCGAGCAGCTGGCCGAGGCGCTGGACCGGGCCGACCTCGCCTTCGTCCTTGCACCGCCGGATCTCCCCTGGTCGATCCCCGATGCCCTGGCACCGCTGGGTGAGCGGCTGCATACGGCGAGCAGCGTGGAGGAGCTCACGCGCCTGGCCTTGGCCGAGGCGCGCCCCGGCGACTGCCTGGTGGTGATGAGCAACGGCGCCTTCGGCGGCATCCACCAGCGACTGCTGAGCGGTCTGGAGACCGGGGGCGCGCCGGCATGAGCGGGGTCAGCGTCGCGCTCACCGGCGCCTCGGGCCTGCAGTACGGCCTGCGCCTGGTCCAGACCCTGGCCGAAGCCGGCGAGACCGTGCACCTGCTGGTCTCCGATGCGGCCCGGGTGGTGGCCGGTCTGGAGACCGACACGCCGCTGCCCCGGCGTGACGGTGAGCTCCATCGGACCCTGACCACGACCCTGGCGATCGATCCGGCCCGGCTGCACGTCTACAGTGATCAGCAGTGGACCTCGCCACTGGCCTCCGGTTCCGCGGCGCCGCGGCGCATGGTGGTCTGCCCGTGCACGACCGGGACCCTGGCGGCCATCGCCGGTGGTCATTCGGACAGCCTGATCGAGCGCGCCGCCGATGTGGTCATCAAGGAGCAGGGCCGGCTGGTGGTGGTCCCACGGGAGACGCCGCTTTCGGCGATCCACCTGGAGCATATGCTGTCCCTGGCGCGACTGGGGGTGGTGGTGCTGCCCGCCAACCCGGGCTTCTATCACCGGCCACAGGGGGTCGAGGAGCTGATCGATTTCGTGGTGGCGCGCATCCTGGATCATCTGGGTGTGGTCCACGACCTGGGCCCACGCTGGGGCATGGAGGGCGACTGATGTGCGATGAGCTGCCGCTGTTCCCGTTGCGCACGGTGCTCTTTCCCGGGGGGCGGCTGGAGCTGCGCATCTTCGAGCGTCGCTACCTGGATCTGGTCACCGAGTGCGTGCGCAACAATGCCGGCTTCGGTATCTGTCTCATCGAGCACGGCAGTGAGGCCGGGCTGCCGGCCCGACCCCATGCGGTGGGCACCATGGTGCAGATCATCGACTGGGATCAGCGCAGCGACGGACTGCTGGGGATCACGGTCGAGGGGGAGCGCCGCTTTGAGATCCTGGAGCGGCATGCGCCCACCGGGAAGGTGCAACGGGCGCAGGTGCGCTGGCTGACCGACCCACCGGCCCCGCAACTGGACGCCGAGCTCCGCCCGCTGGCCGATCTGCTGGAGCGGATCCTCGATCAGATCGGGGGGATTTACGGGGCCATGCCGCGGCATCTCGATGATGCTGCATGGGTCAGCGCGCGGCTATCAGAGCTGTTGCCGATCCCCACCGAGGCGAAGCAGCAGCTGCTGGAGATCGACGCCCCGGAGGAGCGCCTGGAGCTGCTGCGCCGGGCCCTGGAGCAGGACGCGCCGCCCCGCGGCGACGCCGACTAGCCCCTCCCACCGGGCTTTGCGATGCGCCCCCCGAGGCCGGGGCCTGATGAGCGCGCCCCGCCTGGCGGCGGGGTCCCCTGCGCTGCTCACCCCGGCGGGGCCGCTCGCTTAACTCGCGGCGCGGTCGCGCCGCTCGG
>PULM01000160.1 GCA_003552345.1 Ectothiorhodospiraceae bacterium | reverse complement strand
TGGAGCCCTCCGTACCAGGGCCCCCACCAGGACCACCGCACCGGCGTGGGCATCCAGCCCAAGGGCGTGGTCTCCAAGTGCACCTTCTGCTACCACCGGATCTCTCAGGCCCCGGAAGGCGTGGCCGACCTGGACGAAGACGATCCGGAGTTGGTCGAGTACGTGCCGGCGTGCGTGCGCACCTGTCCGCCGAAGGCACGCTACTTCGGCGACCTGGACAACCCGGAGAGTCGAATCAACCAGCTGATCGCCGACAAGCGCGGCACACGGATCAAGGAGGAGACCGGCAACCGACCGCAGGTCTACTACCTGGGCGAACACGGCACGGTGCCAACGTTCGATCCGCAGTTCGAACACGACGATCCGCAATCGTGACCGCGCACGGCAACCGCTGAGGAGCCAGGATCATGAGTACAGCCGCCGAACAGACTGGGCGCGCCGCGGCCCGGACGTCGCACCTCATCCCGTACATCACGCTGGCCATCGGCATCGTCGGCCTGGCCATCGCCTTCGCCCTGGCGCTGCCCGTCCTGACCGAGGGCGGGCAGGCCATGGCCATGGGCAGCGACATGATCTGGGGGCTGCCCGTGGCCGGCTACGCCTTCCTCGCGCTGACGTCCATGGGAGTCAGCCTGGTAGCAGCCACGGCCCTGCTCTCAGAGCGCACCGAGTGGCATCGGGCAACCCCGCGCCTCTTCGCACTGGCCCTGGGGCTTTCGGTGGGCGCGATTCTCGTCCTCAACCTGGAGCTGGGCAACGCCCTGCGCTCGCTCTGGGCCATCCCGACGGCGATGCAGCTGCGCTCGCCTCTGGTCTGGATGGGCCTGGCCTGGACCGCCTACATGGTGCTGGTCATCGCCGTCGTGGCGCGCCTGCACACCGTGGGCAGCGATGATCAGCTGACCCGGCGGCTGGCCGTGGGCATCATCATCGCCGGTGGGGCAGCCATCTTCACCCAGGGGCTGGCCTACGGGATGTTCGTGTTCCGCCCAGTTTGGTACGGCATGGGCACTCCGCTCTACTTCTTCGCCGGCGCCGTGGCCAGCGGCCTGGCCGTCAGCCTGATCGCCGCCCAAAGCGTCCGGCGTTTTCAGGACAGGGGCAACAGCCCCGAGTGGCGATCCATCCAGACGTACCTGCCAGCCGCCTTCGGTGTGGCACTGGGCGTCTACGCCACGGTCCTGATGGCACGGATTGTCGGCGGGCTCTGGTCGCCGACGGCCGGGGTGCAGGTGGTCTATCTGGAGATCCTGCGCAGCCCGCTTTTCTGGACGGAGACCGTCCTCGGCCTGGTAATCCCGCTGGTATTGATGGCTCGAGCGGCTTGGCGCGTTCAGCCTTGGGCGCAGGTCACCGCCGCGGCGCTGGCACTGATCGGGCTGTTCATCGCCCGCTACGAGCTGACCATCGGCGGACAGATGGTGCCTCTATTCAAAGGCACCTGGATCCCCGGCTTTATCGAGTACAGCCCCAATACCGTCGAGTGGGGCATCGTCCTGGTCGGGGTCTTCACGGCGCTGATCTTCTACGCGCTCGGCGACCGGCTGCTGCGCGCCGCCGGCCCGAACCGGCGCCAAGGCGCGTAGCCACCCCAGCGTGCGCCCCGGAGCCGGGGCGCACCGCAACCGCCCGGAGCAGCGATGGCAGCCACGCAGGCCCCCCAACGCACGGAACTCTACCTGTGCCTGTCGCGGGCTTTCCTGACCCCGCACGACGACGGTTTCCTGGCCGCATTGGCCGAAGATCTCCCAGCGGATCTGGAAGCGCTTCTTGGCGGAGAAGCGACCGAGGCCATCGCCACCCTGCAGCGTGCCGCCCACTCCATTCCAGACGCCCGTGCACTGCGGCAGGGGTACACCGCCTTGTTCCTAACCCCACCCTACCGGGCTCCGCTCAACGCCGGCCTGCAGCTTGAAGGCACGATCAACGGCGCCGCCGTGCAGGGGATCCGCGCCTGCTACCAGCGCCACAGCCTGGAGCGGGCCGAATCCTTCCGGGATTTACCGGATCACCTGGCCGTGCAACTGGAATTCGCCGCCTACCTGTGGGCGCAGCCTGGGGACGAGGAAACCCTCCAGGAACTGCACGCATTCCTGACCTGCTACGTGGCCCCGTGGCTCCCGGAACTCATCCGCCAGCTCAAGGCCGAGCTACCCAATACGCGGGCGGCGGCGCTCTACCTGAGCCTGGCCGAAATCGCTCATGGGGTGGCGGATGCCGACCGACGCCGGCTACCGGCCTTCGAGGCCGGCGTGTCCACACAGGATCCAAAGACACGGCCAACCCCGACAACCTCGCTAGCGGCGGTGGCCTCCGGGCAGGAAGATGCCACGGAGCAAGTCCGCTGCCCGCGCTGCCGCTCTACGGTCACGCTACGGGGCGCTGCAGCGGCGGTTTACCGCCGCCTGGAAGCAGCGGGCGCCCATACCGCGCATCTGTCTGTGTGCCATCGGTGCCAGGCGACAGGCCTTAGAAAGCCTCAACGTCGGTTCTAACCTGGGCTTGCCTGCAAAGCGTCTGGCCAACACCCGCCTATGACGCAGTGGCAGGCACCAGGACAACCAAACGCTGGCTCGCCCGGCAAACCCCCTCGGCAGTGCTCCCTAAAAGCAGTTCCTGCAGACGGTTATGCCCTCGCCGGCCGATTATGATCATATCGGCGTTTTGCTCCTCGGCCACCCGGACGATCTCCATACTCGGCTGTCCCTGCTCGACCAACACCACATCAAAGGGGTCAGCTGTGCCGACGCGCCTTAGAAGCGCGTCGAGATGCCTCTCGATACATGCCTTGGCATCCCCGGGCCCGTCGCACTCCTGCCAAGGCCCTACGGAGACGGCCGCGCCGCGGGCGCAGTGGGGCAAAGACTCCAGGAAGAGTGCCTCCGCGCCGGCGGCGGCGGCAGAGCCGTCGGTAGCGAGCAGTGGCCGGCACTGCCGGGGCATGGGTTCAGGCTGCCTGCCATTGATTGGGGCTAGTAGCACAGGGCGGTCCGCGAGTCGGACGAGATCCAGAGCCGTGCGGCCAAGTAACAGGTCATGAAGGACGCCGTGGCCCTGGCTGCCAACGAGCAATGCCTCGGCTCGCGTCTCAGCAGCGGCGGCGATCAGTTCCGGCACCACCGGACCACCCCGCAGCGCCCAATCCACCTCTATCTGAGCAGTGACCCTCAAGGCCTCCGCCGCCTCGGCAAGACGGGATTCGTAGTGCTGAGCGTGACTCAGTTGCGGGGCTTGAGCGTAGCTCTCCGCCATCACATAAACCAGCGTAACGCGTTGACATCCCAGCCGGGGCAAACGCTCCAAGTGAGCCTGTAGCTGAGTCCAGGCCGGCGAGAAATCGATGGCGGCGATGATTTGCTTGAACATGGCGGTTCTCCGGCTACCCCGCTGACATAGGTCCTGATCGCGCGAGTGAGCGTTCCGCCGTGGCGCTGCACCCAGTCCCGGGCCGCCACAGTCAGGGTGACCGAGCCCATGGTTCACCCACCCGTCGTCGGCGCCAGCCCCGGTTGCGTCTCCTCCGGGAACCAGTGTTTGGTCCGGTTGGCGATGCGCACCAGTGCCAGCATCAATGGCACCTCTACCAGCACACCCACCACCGTAGCCAGCGCCGCCCCCGACTGCAGGCCGAAGAGCGCAATGGCCGCGGCGACGGCCAGCTCGAAGAAGTTGCTCGCGCCGATCATGGCACCGGGGGCGGCCACCGAGTGCTGCACCCGCCACGCCCTGGCCCACCGATAGGCGATGAAAAAGATCAGGAACGTCTGAATGATCAGCGGGATGGCGATCAGCAGGATGTGCAACGGGTTGTTGAGAATGACCTCACCCTGGAAGGCGAACAGCAGGATCAGCGTGAGGATCAGCCCGATCGGGGTCACCGGCGCCAGGCGCTTCATGAAGACGTTATCGAACCACTCCACGCCCCTGTAGCGAATGAGCAACACCCGGGTCAGGTAGCCGGCGGTCAGTGGGATGACGATGTAGAGGAAGACCGAGAGCGCCACGGTATCCCAGGGAACCTGGATGTCCGAGATCCCCAGCAGCAGCACCACGATCGGAGCAAAGGCGAAGAGCATGATGATGTCGTTCACCGACACCTGCACCAGGGTGTAGGCGGCATCGCCCCGGGTCAGATAGCTCCAGACGAAGACCATCGCGGTGCAGGGGGCTGCCCCCAACAGGATGGCCCCGGCCAGGTACTCGCGGGCCAGATCCTCCGGGATGAAGGGCTGGAAGACCACTAGCAGGAAGAACCAGGCGATGGCGAACATGGTGAACGGCTTGATCAACCAGTTCACCGTGGTGGTGATCACCAGCCCCTTCGGCTGCCGACGCACCCCCAGGATGGAGGTGAAGTCGATCTGCACCATCATCGGGTAGATCATGGCCCAGATGAGGATGGCCACCGGGATGGAGACCTGCGCGTATTCGAACTGCGCGAGCGTATCCGGCACCACCGGCAGATACTGCCCAAGGAGCACACCGGCGATCATCCCGAGCGCCACCCAGACGGTCAGATAGCGCTCGAACAGGCCCATGCCCTCCTTGGTGGAGGGCGCATCATCGACAGCAGCGCGCTGGGTTTCGCTCATGCGTACTCCTCACTCCAGGGTTCGATGACCAGCCGGCTGTGGTGCCCTGCCAGGATCTCCTGGAGGTAACGTGCCTCCTGTGCCTGACGGGCGCGCAGCACCGGGTCGGTCACGGTTCGAGGGCTCAGTGCCTGATTGGCGATCCAGGCAGCGGGCTCGATGCCGGCTCGGTGGAGATCCGCCTGCAAAGCGGCCGCCTCATGTACCGGGGTGGCCTCCGGCAGGGTGCAGATCAGCATCTGGGTGTAGTGCGGGTCGCGCAGGCGCGGTAACAGCTGCTCTACCTCCGGGGCCACGCCGTGGCTCTGCCGACCTAGCTCGCGGTGGTATGCCTGGGCCGCATCCAGCAGCAGGATGGTATGCCCGGTCGGGGCCGTATCCAGTACCACAATCTCGTCCTTGGCGCGGGCTACGGTACGAGCAGAGGCCTGGAAGACCGCAATCTCCTCTTCCGGTGAAAAAGAGGTTTCGGCTGGCGTTGTCGAGAAAGTCCATCGACCAGGAAGACTGGCAGGGCCTCCTCGCCCCGGCGCTCAAGGATGCCCTTGATCGTGGCGTTCTCCACAAACGCGCCCGGCTGTTGGGAGAGGTTATAGCGGGTCACCGCCACCCCCTGGTTCTTCAACCAATCCAGATCAGCGGCCAGCCTCGAGAGCTTCGGATCGACGCTGGGCCCGCAGACCCCGGTACTGCAACATTGCGGGGGGTCATAAACCGTCAGTTGCCGCATGGCTTCATTACCTCCTGCAGTAGTTCGGTTACCCGCCGCCTCACCTCATCCCGCACGGCACGGAACTCGCCCATGATCTCCTCTTCAGTTCCCCGCGCCTTGGCCGGGTCGGGCAACGGCCAGTGGTATCTTTCGATTCCGCCCGGCACCACCGGGCAGTGTTCATCGGCGTGGCCGCACACGGTGACCAACACATCGGCCTGGGCCAGCAGTTCATCGGTCAGCTGCGTGGACTCCTGCCCGGAGATGTCCACGCCCTCCTCAGCCATGACGGCGATGGCACGAGGGTTTTTGCCGTGGGCCTCGATCCCGGCAGAAAGCGCCGTCAGGCGGTCGCCGCCCAGGGCTCGGGTGTAGCCCTCGGCCATTTGCGAGCGGCAGGAGTTGCCGGTACACAGAAACAGCACAGTCCTCGGATCGCTCATGTCGGAATCCTGCGTTATTCGAGTGGGGGGCGATTGGGCATACAACCGAGACGCTGCTGCGCCACCCGCCAGGACCGTTGAGTGGCGGCGGCCTCAATGACCTGGTGCACCCAACCCGGCAGATCGTCGACGAGCCGGTAGTGCACCCACTGCCCCCGCCGCTCGTCCACCACCAAACCGGCATCACGCAGTTGCGCAAGATGCCGGGAGATCTTGGGCTGGGACTGCTCAAGGGCGTGGGTGAGCTCGCAGACGCACAGCCGCCCCTCGCTGTGCAGCAGCAACACACTCTGCAGCCGCGTCGTGTCCGCCAGCAGGCGAAAGAGTCTCTCGGGTGCGATGTCCATGGATTGATATACGCCGATCCGGATATGCGTGTAAACATATACTATGGGCCAGGCGCACACAACCAAGAGACCTGGCGCCTCATCCCTTGAGATGGCCCCCTACGTGACCTCCAGCGCAACTTCGGCCACCAGGTCCGCCACTTACGAGCTGATGATCGCAGCGAACCGTACTCCGAGGACCCGGTCATTCGCGCCGTCTTCCGAGCCCTCGCTTTGGCCTTCGCCGACAACTAGCGTCCAGCACCAGAACCCGTGACCGAACCAGCCGGCGAACTTACCATCCGTCGTCTCACGTGAGTGCCCAGGAGACCACCCGGTCGTAGAGCGCGCTCCTGCGGATAACCAAGCTCTCTGGCTCTCCCTTCAGCCAGGGTACGTCGCGTTCACCGCCAACCTCCTCGATCAGCCCGAAAGGCATGGCGAAGCGCCGTACGGTGCGGACCGACCAGCAGCTGTGCACAATCCGCTCGGGAGAGTCGCTCGGAAACAGTGCCCCTTCCTCGTCAACCTGCCGAAGAGCTGCCGGGAAGGCCTGCGAGAAGCATCGCTGGTAGAACGAGACCGGCCGCGGCTCGTCTCCGAAGCGGTGGAGGAGATATAGGAAGAAGGCGAACGAATCCTGCACGATCCTCAGATCGGGCCACCCATCGGCATAGGCCCAGTTGAACTGACGGCAGTAGGCCTGGAGCAGCGCGTGGTAGATCGCCGCCCACTCGCCCT
>PULM01000006.1 GCA_003552345.1 Ectothiorhodospiraceae bacterium | reverse complement strand
TCGTCCGGGTGGCGCGCTGCCGAGGTGGGACGGATCGCCTCGTGGGCCTCTTGGGCGTTCTTCGAGCGGGTCTTGTAGACCTGCGCCTGATCCGGGAGCTTGTCGGCGCCGTAGCGGTCCGTGATCGCCTGGCGCATCTCGTTGATCGCCTCGCCAGAGAGGTTCACCGAGTCGGTCCGCATGTAGGTGATCAGACCGACGGCGCTGCCCTCGCCGACGTCGATGCCCTCGTAGAGCTGCTGGGCCACTCGCATGGTGCGGCTAGCGGTGAAGCCGAGCTTGCGCGAGGCCTCCTGCTGCAGGGTCGAGGTGATGAACGGCGCCGCCGGGTTGCGCCGGCGCTGCTTGCGCTCCACCGCGGCCACGCGCAGGGTGCCGATGACCTCGGTCTCGCCGTCATCCAGCGGGCCGAGGCGGGCCGGATCGGCCTGGGCCCGGGCCGCCTCGCGCAGGGTGCGGTCGACCTCCTGGGCATGGGTCTCGTCGGTGATGGTGAACTGCCGGACCTTCTCGCCCTGGAACTGGGAGAGCTTGGCCACGAAGGGCTGCTGCGCCTTGGCCGCATCCGCCTCGACGCTCCAGTACTCCTGGGGCTCGAACTGCTCGATCTCGGTCTCGCGCTCGCAGATCATGCGCAGCGCCGGACTCTGCACACGCCCGGCGGAGAGCCCGCTGGTGATCTTGCGCCAGAGCAGCGGCGAGAGGTTGAAGCCGACCAGGTAGTCCAGCGCCCGGCGGGCCTGCTGGGCGTTGACCAGCTCCGCGGAGATGTCCCGGGGGTGGTCCATGGCCCCCTGGATGGCGCCCTTGGTGATCTCGTGGAAGACCACCCGGTAGACCGGCTTGCCGTCCAGGATCCCCTTGTCGCGCAGCAGCTCCACCAGGTGCCAGGAGATCGCCTCGCCCTCACGGTCCGGGTCCGTGGCCAGGTAGAGGGCATCGGACTTGCGGGCCGCCTTAGCGATGGCATCGACGTGCTTCTGGTTCTTGTCGATGGGTGCGTACTTCATGGCGAAGCCGCTGGACGGGTCGACCGCCCCCTCCTTGGGTACGAGGTCGCGGACGTGGCCGTAGGAGGCCATCACCTCGTAATCGGAACCCAGGTACTTGTTGATCGTGCGCGCCTTGGCAGGCGACTCGACGATGACGAGGCTTTTACTCATGCAGAGCCGTTCGCGTCTGTGGAGGAGGGCGGTCGGGTGGCGACCGGAGGGCGGTGCCGGGCCGTGGAACCGGCCGCCGCGCCGGGGCGCGGCGGCCACCCGTCGTCAGTGGACGAGGTGCGTCGGGACGTCGAACATGAGGTTCTCCATCCAGTTGTACGCCTCTTCCTCGCCGGGGCGGTTGAACAGGACCATGAGGATGACCCATTTGACCGTGTCGAGATCCACCTCATGGTCATCCAGCGCCAGGATGCGGTCGAGCACCAGCTCGCGGCTCTCGGCGGTGAGGATCCCCACCTGCTCAAGGTAGAGCAGGAAGCCGCGGGTCTCGGTGTCCAGGCGCGCCAGCTCGGGCTCGCCGAACAGTCGGATGGACGACCGGCCCGAGGGGGCGGCCGGCAGCACGCGGGAGTCGGCCAGGGCATCGAGCCACTCGAACGCCTTGCGGATCTCCATCGCGCTAAACCCGGCCTCGTGGAGTTCGCTCTCCAGCGAGTCGCGGTCGCCCGGCTCCTCGTCGTTGTAGAGGTAGTTCTCGAACAGGTACATCAGGACTTCGAAAACGTTCTGCTTCATCATCAGCCCTCTGGCCTGCGCCGCTGATACCGGCCCCCGGGTATCGCAGCCACCAGGCCTTTCAGCTCCATGGCTAGCAGAATGGATGAAAGCCTATCGAGCGTCAATCCAGACCGCTGCTGGAGGGTGTCGAGGGGGAGCGGATCGTGGCCGAGGGCCTCGAGCAGGCGCGCCTCGTCCGGATCCATGGCTGGCAGGGGGGCGTCCGGGGGGGCGTTCACGGGGCCGCTGGCCACCGTGGCCGGGAGCTCCTCCAGGATGTCGTCAACCGATTCTACCAGCTTGGCCCCCTCGCGCAGAAGGGCGTGGCAACCGCGGGCCAGCGGGTCGTGGATGGAGCCGGGGACGGCGAAGACCTCGCGGCCCTGCTCGGCGGCCAGGCGGGCGGTGATCAGCGAGCCACTGTGCCGGCCGGCCTGGATGACCACCACGCCCAGCGACAGGCCGCTGACGATACGGTTGCGCCGCGGGAAGTGGGCGGCCAAAGGCGCGCTGCCCGGGGGCAGTTCGCCGAGCACCGCCCCGGCGGCGGCAATCTCGGCGTGCAGGCGGCGGTGGCGGGTCGGGTAGACCCGGTCGGGGCCGGTGCCGATGACCGCCAGTGTCGTGCCGCCGGCCTCCAGCGCGCCGCGGTGGGCGGCGGCGTCGATGCCGGTGGCCAGGCCGCTGGTGGTGGCGATGCCGGCCCGGGCCAGACCGGCGGCCAGGTCGTGGGCCAGATCACGCCCGGCGGCGGTGGCGTGGCGGCTGCCGACGATGGCCACCTGGGGTTGGTGCAGGGTGGTTGGGTCGCCGTTGACGAACAGCAAAGGCGGCGGATCGGGGATCTCGGCCAGCCGCTGCGGGTAGCCGGACTGTGCCAGGTGCAGCAGGTGGCGCGCACCGGGGCCGGCCAACCACTGCGCATCGGCCCGGGCGGCGCTCCAGTCCGGTG
This sequence comes from Ectothiorhodospiraceae bacterium, assembly GCA_003552345.1. Lineage (GTDB taxonomy): Bacteria > Pseudomonadota > Gammaproteobacteria > Nitrococcales > Halorhodospiraceae > Halorhodospira. Next base: position 4,301 of record PULM01000006.1, on the reverse strand, counting down.
CGAGGATGCCGGCCTCGGTGGCCGCCCCCAGGCCCAGGCTGCGCAGGGCGCTGCGCCCGGCCCCCAGGGCCGCCACTGGCCCGCCGAAGGCCGTCATCAGTCGGGACCAGGTGCGCGGTCCCACGCCGGGGACGCGCGCCAGGGCAAGGGCGTGCAGGGTCTCGTCGTCCATGTCGTGCTCACCATCCTTGGCAAGAACCGCTACCGTGCCCGGCGGTGTTGGCGGGTGCAAGAGGGTGGCGTAGAGCCTGTGCCCGGATGATCGGTAGAAGCATTCCAAAGAGTGGCTGCCTTCGGCGGGCCGCTGCGTTACAATCGGGCCATCCATTCAGAACAGGCGCAGCATCGGTCATGGCCCTCCTCGATATCCTTGTGTTCCCCGACCCCCGCCTGCGCGAGCGGGCCGAGCCCGTCGCCGGGGTGGATGATGCCGTCCGCCGGCTGGCGGACGACATGCTCGAGACCATGTACGAGGCCCGCGGCATCGGTCTGGCTGCCACGCAGGTCGGTGATCGCCGGCGGGTGGTGGTAATCGACGTCTCCGAGGAGCGGGACGAGCCGCGGGTGCTGATCAATCCGGAGATCCTGGAGGCCACCGGCGAGGCCAGTGGCGAGGAGGGGTGTCTGTCCATCCCCGGCTACTACGATGACGTGGCGCGGGCGACCCAGGTCCGCTACCGGGCGCTGGACCGGGATGGCCAGCCGGTGGAGGAAACCGCCGAGGGGACCCTCGCCGTCTGCATCCAGCACGAGATCGACCACCTCGACGGTCGCCTGTTCATCGACTACCTCTCCGAGCTCAAGCGCAAACGCGTGCGCAAGCGCATGGAGAAACGCGAGCGGCTCAGCGCGGCGGGCTGATGGTGGCACGGATCGTTTTCGCCGGGACCCCGGACTTTTCGGTGCCTGCCCTCGACGCACTCGTCGGGGCCGGCGTGGCGCCGGTGGCCGTGTTCACGCAGCCGGATCGGCCCGCCGGGCGCGGTCGGCGGCTGACCCCGCCGCCGGTCAAGCGCGCCGCCGAGGCTCATGGGCTTGCCGTCCACCAGCCCGAGCGCCTGGGTGATGACGAGGCGGCGCAGATCCGCGCCCTGGCCCCCGATCTGATGGTGGTGGTGGGCTACGGGCAGATCCTCCGGCGCAACGTACTCGAGGCGCCGCGCCGCGGCTGCGTCAACGTGCACGCCTCGCTGCTGCCGCGCTGGCGGGGGGCGGCGCCGATCCAGCGCGCGCTGCTCGCCGGCGACGAGCAGACCGGCGTCACCCTCATGCAGATGGACGAGGGCCTGGATACCGGGCCGATGCTCGCCCGCGAGGCCACCGCCATCTCCGCCGATGAGACTGCCGGATCCCTCCACGATCGGCTGGCGCGGGTCGGCGCCGACCTGCTAGTCGCCCACCTGGATGATCTCCTTGCCGGCGCCATCACCCCCGAGCCTCAGCCCGAGGAGGGCGTGACCTACGCTGCCAAACTGACCAACGCCGAGAGCTGGCTCGACCCCGCCGAGCCGGCGGAGCAGCTGGAGCGGCGTGTCCGTGCCCTGGCCCCGGTGCCCGGGGCGCGCGTCCACCTGGGCGAGACCCAGGTGCGGGTGCTCGCCGCGCACGCCGCAGCCGGGCAGCCCGATGACCAACCAGGCACGGTGGCGGCGGCGGGCAGCCAGGGCATCGAGGTGGCCACCGGTCAGGGCCGGCTGTGCATCACCCGTCTCAAGCCCGCCGGCGGCCGCGAGCAGAGCGCCGCCGATTACCTCAACGGGCGCCGCCTGGCGCCGGGAGAGCCCGTTCGGTGAGTACCCCCCCGCGGGTCGCCGCGGTGCACGTCCTGGAGCGGGTGCTGGAGCGCGGTGAGACCCTGGATGAGGCACTGGAGGCCCAATCCCCGCGGGTCGCTGAGCGCGACCGGCCGCTGCTCCAGGCGCTGGCCTACGGCGCCCTGCGTTGGTTGACCCGGCTGGAGGCCCAGGGTGCCAGCCTGACGCCCCGCGACGACTGGCGACGGGACCCGCTGCTACGCGCCCTGTTGGTGCTCGGTGCCTGGGAGGCTCAGGGTCTGGCCACCCCCGCCCACGCGGCGGTTTCCGAGGCCGTCGAGGCGGCGCGCCGGCTGCGGCGGGCGCGGGCCGCTGGCATGGTGAACGCCGTGCTGCGCAAGCTCCACCGGGCCCCGCCGCCGGTGCCGGAGGACGCCGCGGCGCGCCATGCGCTGCCGGCGTGGCTGGCGGAGCACCTGCACCGGGCGTGGCCGGAGGACTGGCCGGCGGTGGCCGAGGCGGGCAACGAGCACCCGCCGATGACCCTGCGGGTCGATCCGGCCCGGGTCTCCCGTGCGGCCTGCCTGGAGCTGCTCACCGAGCGCGGGATTGCAGCCCGCCCCGGGGCGGTCGCACCCACGGCGATCACCCTCGACGACCCGCTCCCGGTCTCCCGATTGCCCGGGTTTTCCGAGGGGTGGCTGTCGGTACAGGATGAGGCTGCGCAACTGGCCGCCCCGCTGCTCGATCCGCAGCCCGGCGAGCGGGTGCTGGATGCCTGCGCCGCCCCCGGTGGCAAGACCCTGCATCTGCTTGAGCATGCCCCGGGCGCCGCGTTGACCGCCCTCGACCGCTCGGCGCGGCGACTGCGTCAGGTCCGCGACAACCTCGCCCGCGGTGGCCGTCAGGCCCACTGCGTGGCCGCGGATGCCGCCGACCCGGACGCCTGGTGGGACGGCAAGCCCTTTCAGCGCATCCTCCTCGACGCCCCGTGCACGGGCAGCGGGGTGATCCGCCGTCACCCGGATATCAAGTGGCTGCGCCACGCCGACGACCCGGCACGTATGGCACGCACGCAACGCCAGCTGCTCACGGCCCTGTGGCGGCTCCTGGCCCCCGGCGGGCGGTTGGTCTACGCCACCTGCTCGATCTTCCCCGAGGAGAACGAGGCGGTGGTGGCCGGGTTCCTCGCCGAGCACCCGGAGGCCGTGCCGGGGCCGCTGCCGGCGGCGGGGCGTCGGACCGGGTCGGGCTGCCAGATCCTTCCCGGTGAGTCCGGCATGGACGGCTTCTTTTACGCCTGCCTGGAACGGGGTGCGGAATGACGGATGCGATGCCGGCCGACGGCCTGCAGCGGGTACACGACTGGCTGGTGAACTGGCAGGAGCGGGTCTGCCGCGCCGTTGAGGACTGGGACCGGGGGGCACGCTTTCACCCGGATCGCTGGGAGCGGCCCGGTGGTGGCGGCGGCGAGAGCCGGGTGCTCAAGGGGGGCCGGGTGATCGAGCAGGGTGGGGTGAACTTCTCCCATGTCTGCGGCGACGCGCTGCCCGATACCGCCACCGAGCGGCGTGCCGATCTGGCCGGTCAGCCCTTCGAGGCGGTGGGCGTATCGCTGGTGCTCCACCCGTGGAACCCGTACGTGCCGACCACCCATGCCAACCTGCGCCTGTTCGTCGCCGGTGAGCCGGGGCGGGGGGCGCAGTGGTGGTTCGGAGGCGGCTTCGACCTGACCCCGTACTACCCCTTCGACGACGACTGCCGCCACTTCCACCGCCAGGCCCGGGCGGCCTGCGAGCCGTTCGGCGAAACCGTCTATCCGACGTTCAAGCGCTGGTGCGACGAGTACTTCCGGCTGCCCCACCGCGATGAGCAGCGCGGCATCGGCGGGCTGTTCTTCGACGATCTCAACGACTGGGGGTTCGAGGCGAGCTTCCGTTTTGTCCAGGCCGTCGGCGCCGCCTTCCTCGACGCCTACGGGCCGATCGTCGAGGCGCGCCGCGACCATCCCTACGGTGAGCGCGAGCGGGAGTTCCAGCTCTACCGGCGGGGGCGCTACGTGGAGTTCAACCTGCTGCAGGATCGCGGCACCCGCTTCGGCATCCAGTCGGAGGGGCGCACTGAGTCGATCCTTATGTCCTTGCCGCCCCGGGTGCGCTGGGAGTACGCCTTCGAGCCGGAGCCCGGGAGTCCGGAGGCCCGTCTGACCGAGGCCTACCTCGTGCCCCGCGACTGGGCCTGACCGCCCTGCACGCGCAGGGCGGTCAGGCGCGGGCGCGCGTCAGCCCTCCTGGTGGTAGCGGACCAGCTGCTCGACCTCGTTCCGCGAGCCGAGGATCACCGGCGCGCGCTCGTGGATGTCACTCGGGTCGAGCTCCAGGATCCGCTGCCGGCCCGTGCTGGCGCCGCCCCCGGCCTGCTCGACAATGAGGCTCATGGGATTGGCCTCGTACATCAGGCGCAGGCGGCCGCTTTGTCCCTTGGCCTTGATCTTGGCGTCGAGCGGGTACATGAACACCCCCCCGCGGCAGAGGATGCGGTGGACCT